>NZ_AKIY01000252.1 GCF_000282615.1 Bradyrhizobium sp. YR681
CCGGCGGTGCCCTGCCGGTGGAGGTGTGGTCGCGCTTCATGAAGACGGCGCATGAGGGCGTGCCGGTGGCGAACTTGCCGAGCTCGCCGGGTGGCTGGGGCCTGTCGAACCTGGCGCAGGCGGCCTCGCAGGTGTCGCCGCCGACAGCACCGCCGCCCGGGCCGGCACCAGTGAACAACAGCGGCTATCGCCCGCAACCGACGCGGGCGAATGCGCGGCCGGAAGCGGCGGCCGGGCTGGATGGATGGTTGATGGACCGGTTGTTTGGCGGGAACCGATAGCCCTGCTTGGGGGCCTCAAAGCAAAACTTCGAAAACAACCCCATGCACAGTAGGCGATGGTTCGCGACGCGACGCGCGGCGGATCGTGCGAAGCGTCTGATGCGGCACGGCTAATCGAGCGTTGCCCGCAATCATCGCGATATGTGGCGGAAATCGCGCAAAGCGCGTTGAGGTCGCCTCGTTCTCCGCCGCCGCGTCCTGCCACCGCTTCGGCAAGTCCTGCCTATTGCGGCAGGATTGACCGAGGCCGGTGGCTTCTTGAAAGCAAAAACACCAGTCTCTTCAAGCCCCGCGATTGGCCCATGACTTGCTCCCTGAGGTTGAGTTCGCACCAGGGAGCGTTCCATGATTTCCGGCGTGTCCAGCGCGGCGTTGCCTTATCTGCGGCCCGCGTCAGCGTCTGCCGCAAACGCGGCAGCGGGCCTCCAGCCGGAGCTGCCGGCTGCAACCGACAGAACGACCAGCGGCTTCCGGATCGACGTCTCTCAACTCAAGCCGCTGCAAGGTGCCAAGCTGATATCGGTGGCGGACGATCCTGCCCTGCACGACCTGATGGCGACGAACTGGCTGATGACCCACGACGCCAGTGCAATCCAACCGTCCGTCGCGGACAATGCACCGCAAAACACCTATGCGCAGGTGAAGGTCAACGGCAAGGTGGTGGCCACGCTGTACAATGGCGGCTCCTCGGCGATGACCAACGAGGCGGCGGCAAAGATCGGCAAGCTGGACGATCCTCCCGGCCTGAGCGGACCTGATCTGGCGCAGTGGCGGGCCGACAGCTACGCCGAGCGACTCGGTGGCACCGTCGAAAAAGCTTTCACCGCGATCACGCAATCGCAGTGGACGCCGCGCGAGAACAGATCCACGGCCTACAGCCGCGAGCAACTCGACGCCGCCTTCCAGGCGATGCTGGCCGAGGGCCAGAAGGCCAGCGCGCAACAGCAATCATCCTATCCCGCCTCACGCACCCAGCCGGGGACGAGTGCGGATCTCAGTGCGTGAGGAGCGCGCGGCGCCGTTCTCCGCTGTCATTCCCCGCGCAGGCGGGGAATCCAGTACGCCGCGGCGTCTCGGCTCTATAACAGCTGCCTCTGGAATACTGGATCGCCCGGTCAAAGCCGGGCGACGACAGCGAGTGTCGGGCTGGCAGCGGAGGCTAATCCTCGACCCCGTACCGGTGCAGATCATTCCCGTAGGTGTCGAGCCACTTCTTGGCGCGCTCCATCGACGGGCAGACTTTTCCGCACACGCGCCAGAACCGGGCCGAGTGGTTCATCTCGACGAGATGAGCGACCTCGTGCGCGGCGAGGTAGTCGAGCACGAAGGGCGGCGCGAGGATCAGGCGCCAGGAGAACGACAGCGAACCGGCCGAGGTGCAGGACCCCCAGCGGCTGGACTGATCGCGGATCGAGAGCCGCTTGACCCTGACGCCGAGTTCACCGGCATAGGCTTCCGCCGAACGCTGCAGATCGCGCCGCGCCTCGCGCTTGAGGAAGTCGCTGACGCGGCGATCGACATGCTCGAGCCCGCCGGCGACGCAGAGAATCTTTTCGCCACTGTCGCGCGTCTCGGTCCACACCGTGCCGCGGGTGCCTGCGCGATGAACGATGCGGTGGGGCGTGCCGCGAAGCGGTATCACTGTGCCAGGCTGGAACGGCGCCGCCTTCGGCAAACGGCCAAGACGTGCCGCGATCCACGCGCCGTGACGCTGCGCGAAGTCTTTGGCTTCGGCGAGCGTGCCCTTGGGCGGCATTGTGAGGATCGCCTCACGATCGCTCGGATGAATTCTGAGCGTGTAACGGCGGGCGCGGCGGTGCCTTCGCAGCCGAATTGCAAAGAATTGCGACCCATGGGCGATCAAAAGGGTCTTCGGTTCGTGGGGCCGGCGATAAAGGAGTGCGCGAGTGGCCATGTCTGTCAGTCCGGGGAGCAGGAGGTCGCCCGGATTCTGCCATAACCGCCGCCAGGGAAAGCGCTCGGCGCAAAAACAAATCATTTGCCCAATATACAGGGGTCTGACGTCCGGGAGACCCTACAGACTGGGGTTGGAACCGGCTTTTTTCGCCCCCGCTGGACGCATGCGGCACCCCCAAGGGGTGAGGGCTGACTCACTCCTAGATCGCTACCTAAATACCTCGAATCTGGGAGGCCACCGGGCCTCCCGGAACCTCCGGCAGGACCTGAAATTTCGACGGGAAAGCCGAAAAAGCAGCTGTTTCCGTTCTCATCCCGAGGAGCCCGCGCAGCGGGCGTCTCGAAGGATGGCCGCACGCGAGATCCGCACCTTCATGGTTCGAGACGCGCGTTCCGCGCTCCTCACCATGAGGAACTACTCGGCTGCAATCGCCTGCAACGAACTCGGATTCGCAGCGGAGACCATGAAGTCGTGAATCCGCGGCACGATTTCCGACTTGAAACGCGATCCGTTGAACACGCCGTAATGTCCGACGCCCTTCTGGACGTAATGAACGCGTCGATGATCGGGAATCGCGCTGCACAGCGTGTGCGTTGCTTCGGTCTGACCGATACCGGAGATGTCGTCGTTCTCGCCTTCGACCGTCATCAGCGCGACGCGCGTGACCTTGGAGGGATCGACGCGGGTTCCACGATGGGTCATCTCGCCCTTCGGCAGCGAGTGCTTCACAAACACGGTGTCGACGGTCTGGAGATAATACTCGGCGGAGAGATCCATCACCGCGAGATATTCGTCATAGAAGTCGCGATGCTTGTCGACGAGGTCGCCGTCGCCCTTCACCAGATTGGCGAACAGCTGCTTGTGGGCATCCATGTGCCGGTCGAGATTCATGCTGATGAAGCCGTTCAGCTGCAGGAATCCCGGATAGACGTCGCGCATCATGCCCGGATGCGGGAACGGCACCTTGGTGATGACGTGGTTGCGGAACCAGTCGATGCCGCGCTCCTGGGCGAGATTGTTCACCGCGGTCGGATTCCGGCGGGTGTCGATCGGGCCGCCCATCAGCGTCATCGAGGTCGGCACGAAGGGATCGCGCCGCGCCTCCATGACCGAGACGGCGGCGACGACGGGCACCGAGGGCTGGCACACCGCCAGCACATGCGTGTTGCCGCCGAGGACGTGCAGCATCTCGATGACGTAGTCGATGTAGTCGTCGAGATCGAAGCGGCCGTCGCTGAGCGGCACCATGCGGGCGTCGGCCCAGTCGGTGATGTAGACCTCATGCGCGGGCAGGAACGCCTCGACCGTGCCGCGCAGCAGCGTCGCATAATGGCCGGACATCGGCGCCACGATCAGCACGCGCGGCTGCGGGCTGCGCAGCGGACGGGTGAACTTGCGATCGAAGTAGAGCAGGCGGCAGAACGGCTTTTCCCAGACCGAACGGATCTCGATCGGGACACGGATGCCGTTGACCTCGGTGTCGTTGAGGCCCCATTCCGGCTTGCCGTAGCGGCGCGTGGTGCGCTCGAACAATTCGCAGGCCGCGGCGACCGACTTGCCGACCTCGGTGCGCGCCCAGGGATTGAGCGGATTTTGAAACAGCAGCTTGGTCGCGTCGGTGACCGCACGTGCCGGATTGAGAGAGGCCTGCGCCATCTCGTACATCCAGTACATCGGCGTCGTCAGGACCGGACTGCCTTCGGCCGCCAGGGGCGGCGCGCCGCCAAACTCACCAATAGGCATCTTCATAATCCTCTTCGCATCGCAGCATACTGCCGAATGCGTAATATTGCGTCAATGCATGGTTCCGTACATCTACGTAGCGAAGACGGTTAAACCAGCCTGAATCCACGAGAAAGTGACGTTATTCGCCGCCAGACAGCAACGAGCCATTCTTCCTGGCGCTGCGCAAAAGGGCAAGGAATGCCCAAAAAGAAGCAACCAGAAGACCTGCATTGATGGCCAACGCATCCAGCATCAGATCGATCCTGAAGGTGTTTTCGATCAGCAGCGCGCGCATCCCCTCGAACACGTAAGTCGGCGGCAGCGCCCAGGCGACGTATTGCAGCCAGACCGGCAGCACGCTGACGGGATAGTAGATGCAGGCCAGCGGCATGATCGCGAACATCAGGGTCCAGACGATGCTCTCGGCGCCAAGGCCGTTTCGCAACACCAGGCCCGACACGAAGATGCCGACCGACCAGCTCGTGAAGATCAGGTTGCAGAAGAACGCGATCAACGGCAGGCCGAGACTGTAGACATTGAAGTGAAAGAAGATCAGCGCGAGCAGCGTCATCGGGATGACGCCGATCGCGAGCCGGATCAGGCTCATCACCATGAGCGACAGCAGGAACTCGATCGGCCTCAGCGGGCTCATCATGAGGTTGCCGAGGTTGCGCGCCCACATCTCCTCCAGGAAGGAGATGGAGAAGCCGAGCTGGCCGCGGAACAGGATGTCCCAGAGGATGACCGCGCCGATCAGCGTGCCGCCGGCACGCGCGAAGAAGTTGGAGTTCTCGGCGATGTAATACTGGATGAAGCCCCAGGTGATGATCTGCAGCGCCGGCCAGTACAGCAGCTCGAGCAGCCGCGGCCAGGACGACAGCAGCAGATACCAATAGCGCAGGATCATCGCGCCGATGCGCTGGGCGGAGATGCCGCGGTGGAGGGAGATCCCGGTCATGGCAAACTCCCGTAGCCCGGATGGAGCGCAGCGCAATCCGGGGCGCGGCGCCAGCCACAAACACCGGCGTCATCCTGAGGTGCAAGCCTTGCGATGCGTACCGCGTCGCAAGGCTTGCCTCGAAGAATGAGCCACATACGCTTGCAATTCATCCTTCGAGGCGCGCGAAAGGCGCGCACCTCAGGATGACGACTGTGCGCGAGGATAGAACAATCAAGGCTCGCATGCGTGAAGCGGCGGGCCGCAATCGACGGTCCCGGATTACGCTTCGCTCCATCCGGGCTACGGCACCAGCCACGCACATAACCGTCATCCTGAGGTGCGCGCTCTTCGCGCGCCTCGAAGGATGGGCCGCAAGCGCGCGCTCCTGCCCATCCTTCGAGGCAAACCTTGCGATGCAAGGTTTGCACCTCAGGATGACGGTTGTGGGTGCCGATATAGGAATCAGGGAGACGCCACCTCACCTCGCCGCCTCCTTCGCGCCGTTCACCCGGCCGCGCGCGACGTCCAGGAACACCTCTTCCAGCGTGGTGCGGTTGTAGCGGGCCATGATGGCATCGGGCGTGTCGTCATCCTCGATGCGACCGCGCTTCATGATGATGACGCGGTCGCAGAGCCGCTCAACCTCGAGCATGTTGTGCGAGGCCAGAAGGATGGTGGCGTTGTTCTCCTTGCGATAGCGCTCCATGTGCGCCCGCACCCAGTCGGCGGTGTCGGGATCGAGCGAGGCGGTCGGCTCGTCCAAGAGCAGCAGCTCGGGCTTGTTGATCAGCGCTTTGGCCAGCGCGACACGGGTCTTCTGGCCGGCGGAGAGCTTGCCGTTGGCGCGGTCGATGAAATCGGTGAGATCGAGCTCGTCGGCGAGCTCGGCGATGCGGCCGGGAAGGTTCTTCACCGCATAGAGCTTGCCGAAGATGGTGAGGTTCTGCCGCACCGTGAGCCGCATCGGCATGTCGACATAGGGGCTTTCGAAATTCATCCGCCCGAGCACGGCGGCACTTTCCTCGGGCATCCCATGACCGAGCACCTGCACGCGGCCGGAGGTCGGCAGCACCAGGCCCATGATCATGGCGATGGTCGTGGTCTTGCCGGCGCCGTTGCCGCCCAGAAGTCCGGTGATGCTGCCGCGCGGCAGCGAAAAGGAGATATCGTCGACGGCGCGGGTCTGCTTGTAGACCTTGACGAGATGATCGACCGCGATGGCCGCAGAGGCGCTGCGCTCCGCGACAGTCGGCGGACTTGAAGCTTTGTCGTTCCCGGTCATGCTAGCCGTTCTTCTGCTATTGCAGCGGAGAGCGCAAGGCTTGTAATCGGGGTGGTTCCGCGAGCGCTGCGTTTGTGACCCTGGAAGGTACCGCCACATTGGCCGAGATGACTGAGACTGCCGACACCGACTTCCGCCACGCACAGCGGCATATCCGCCTGGACACGATCCTGCGGCTGCGCTGGCTCGCGGTGCTCGGCCAGCTGGCCGCGATCTTCATCGTGGCGCAGGGGCTGGAGTTCAACGTCGAGATCATCCCCTGCGTCAGCATCATCGCGCTGTCGGCCGCGCTCAACCTGGCGCTCCAGACCGTATCCAATCCGCTGCAGCGGCTGGGGCC
>NZ_AKIY01000253.1 GCF_000282615.1 Bradyrhizobium sp. YR681
AGCAATCCAGAGTCTTTCCGCAGAGGGATTCTGGATTGCTTCGTCGCTACGCTCCTCGCAATGACGTGGAGAGAGCTTGCCACACACTCGATATCGTAGGGTGGGCAAAGCGAAGCGTGCCCACGGCCTTGTGTATCGCTACCGAATGGTGGGCACGGCGCTTTGCGCCTTTGCCCGCCCTACGGCACTGCAGCGCGTCCGGGACACGAGAGGCCTACACTTCCCGTCGGCTCAAGAACGCCAGCCGCTCGAACAGGTGCACGTCCTGCTCGTTCTTCAGCAGCGCGCCGTGCAGCGGCGGGATCAGTTTGCGCGGGTCGCGTTCGCGGAGCTGCTCGACGCTCATGTCTTCGTTGAGCAGCAGCTTGAGCCAGTCGAGCAACTCGGACGTGGAGGGCTTCTTCTTCAGGCCCGGCACTTCGCGGACCTCGAAGAAGATGCGCAGCGCTTCCTCGACCAGGCGCTTCTTGATGCCGGGGAAGTGGACGTCGACGATGCGGCCCATCGTGTCGGCATCCGGAAACTTGATGTAGTGGAAGAAGCAGCGGCGCAGGAAGGCGTCCGGCAGCTCCTTTTCGTTGTTGGAGGTGATCATCATGATCGGGCGCTGCTTGGCCTTGATCGTCTCGCCGGTCTCGTAGACATGGAATTCCATGCGGTCGAGCTCGAGCAAGAGATCGTTGGGGAATTCGATGTCGGCCTTGTCGATCTCGTCGATCAGGAGCACCGGGCGCTGCTCGGCGGTGAAGGCTTCCCACAGCTTGCCGCGCTTGATGTAGTTCTTGATGTCCGACACACGCGCATCGCCGAGCTGGCTGTCGCGCAGCCGCGACACCGCGTCGTATTCGTACAGGCCCTGCTGCGCCTTGGTGGTGGACTTGATGTGCCAGGTCAAAAGCGGTGCGTTCAGGGCCTTCGCCACTTCCTCGGCCAGCACCGTCTTGCCGGTGCCGGGCTCGCCCTTGATGAGGAGCGGGCGCTCCAGCACGATCGAGGCATTGACGGCGACCTTGAGATCGTCGGTCGCAACATAGTCCTTGGTGCCGGTAAATTTCATTGCGCGTCCTTGTTGGTCGTCGTCCCGGGCATTGCCATCGTCATTGCCAAGTTCTTGGCCCCGGTCGCGACATGGGAACGGCCGCTCATGGCGGCCGTTCCTGGTTCGGTCAGGCTTTCAGACCCGTTTTATCAGCGAAAGGATGACGAGCACAATCACCGCGCCGATGGTGGCATCCACGATGGCGCCGATCGTGCCGGTGGCGAGCTGGATGTGCAGCTGAGGCAGGATCCAGCCGGCGACCAGCGCGCCGATGATGCCGACGACGATGTTGCCGATCAGCCCAAATCCCGCCCCGTGGACAATCTTGCCGGCGAGCCAGCCGGCGATCGCACCTATGATGAGTGCTGCGAGAATTCCCATTGCAAACGTCCCCAAAACGACCCCGGAGGGCCCCAATTTTAGAGCAAAAAGCCTCCCGGTCTAGCCGAGCGTGCGATGTCGCTTCACCTCTCCCCGACGGGGAGAGGTCGGATCGCTCCCGGCGATGCGAAGCATCGTCCGGCGCGATCCGGGTGAGGGGGCGCAGGTCCCACGAGAGAGCGAAACCCCTCACCCGGCACTACGTGCCGACCTCTCCCTCCGGGAGAGGTGAAGCAGCGCCTCTTGACGTTCGTCCCCCGACGGGCAATCTGTCACCCATGTTCCTGCAATTCTTCACCTCTCTGCGCGATGCGCAGGTCCCCGTGACGCTGCGCGAATACCTCACGCTGATGGAGGCGCTCGACGCTGATCTGTCGGACTATTCGGTCGAGAATTTCTACTATCTGTCGCGCACTTCGCTGGTGAAGGACGAGCGCAACCTCGACAAGTTCGACCGCGTCTTCGGCACGGTCTTCAAGGGGCTGGAAAACCTGCTCGACGCCATGGAGAAGGCGGAGATCCCCGAGGAGTGGCTGAAGAAGCTCGCCGAAAAGTACCTCAGCGAGGAAGAGAAGAAGCAGATCGAGGCCATGGGCTGGGACAAGCTCATGGAGACGCTGAAGAAGCGGCTCGAGGAGCAGAAGGGCCGTCACCAGGGCGGCTCGAAATGGATCGGCACGGCAGGCACCTCGCCGTTCGGCGCCCACGGCTACAATCCCGAAGGCGTCCGCATCGGCCAGGAGAAGAACCGCAACAACCGCGCCGTGAAGGTGTGGGACAAGCGCGAGTTCAAGGACCTCGACGGCAATGTCGAGCTCGGCATCCGCAACATCAAGGTCGCGCTGCGCCGCCTGCGCAAATTCGCGCGCACCGGCGCGCCGGATGAACTCGATCTCGACACGACGATCCGCGAGACCGCCAATCACGGCTATCTCGACGTCCACATGCGCCCCGAGCGGCGCAATGCGGTGAAGCTGCTGGTGTTCTTCGACATCGGCGGCTCCATGGATTCGCATATCGAGCAGGTCGAGGAGCTGTTCTCGGCGGCGAAGAGCGAGTTCAAGCACATGGAGTATTTCTACTTCCACAACTGCCTCTATGAAGGCGTGTGGAAGCAGAACAAGCGCCGCTTCACCGACCGCACGCCGACCTGGGACGTGCTGCACAAATACCCGCACGACTACAAGGTCGTGTTCGTCGGCGACGCCTCGATGAGCCCTTACGAGATCATGGTGCCCGGCGGCTCGGTCGAGCACGTCAACGAGGAGCCCGGCTCGGTCTGGCTCGATCGCATCATCCGCACCTATCCGCATACGGTGTGGCTCAATCCGGTCGCGCAGAAGCACTGGGACTATTCGGAATCGACCACCATCATCAAACGCATCTTTGCGAACCGCATGTACCCGATCACCATCGAGGGACTGGAAGGTGCGATGAAGGAATTGACGCACTAGCTGCGCGTGCGGCCGACAAGAGGGAGAACCACATGCCCCAGACCATCACCCGCGGCATCAAGGCGCTGATTGACGAGGCCAATGCCGAGATCGAGACGCTCAACGCCAAGGACGCCATCGAGATCTCCAAGAACGGCGACGTCGTCATCGTCGACATCCGCGATCCCCGCGAGATCGAGCGCGACGGCCGCATCCCCGGCGCGTTCGCCTGCACCCGCGGCATGCTCGAATTCTGGATCGATCCGCAGAGCCCGTATGCGAAGCCGGTGTTCCAGGAAGACAAGAAGTTCGTCTTCCATTGCGCCGGCGGCCTGCGCTCCGCACTCGCCGCCAAGACCGCGCAGGACATGGGCTTGAAACCCGTCGCCCACATCGCCGGCGGCTACGCCGCCTGGCGCGATGCCGGCGGTCCGACGGAAGCGTGGGAGCCGAAGAAGAAGGGGTGAGGGGTAATCACCGCTCTCTCCACCGTCATTCCCCGCGAAAGCGGGGAATCCAGTACGCCGCGGCCTATCCGTTGAATCACAGCCGTCTCGGAGTACTGGATCGCCCGGTCAAGCCGGGCGATGACAGCTGAGTTTGACGTGCGCTGCTTCAATCTCACTCGCGCGGTGCGCGCCCTCGGAATGACTGCAAGGAAAAGCCAATGACCACCGACCCCCTCCTCTCCACCGAATGGCTCGCCGCCCACATCAACGACGCCAACGTCAAAGTCCTCGACGCCAGCTTCAAGCTCCCCGGCGTGCTGCCGCTGCCGAAGGACGACTATCTCGCCGCGCACCTGCCGGGTGGTGTGTTCTTCGACGTCGATGCGGTGTCGGACCACTCCAACCCGCTGCCGCACATGTATCCGAGCGCCGAGCAGTTCGGCCGTGACGCAGGCCAACTCGGCATCTCCAACGCCGACACCGTCGTGCTCTACGACGCCGGCGGCTGGGTCGCAGCGCCCCGTGCATGGTGGATGTTCCTCGCCTTCGGCCACAGCAATGTGCGCATCCTCAATGGCGGTCTGAAGAAGTGGCGCGCCGAGGGCCGTCCCGTCGAGAGCGGCGAAGTGAAGCCGCAGCCGGCGACGTTCAAGGCGAGCTACGATTCAAGGCGCGTGCGCAGCATGCAGCAGCTCGTCGCCAACGTGGAAAGCAGCAAGGAGCAGGTGATCGACGCGCGCGCCGCCGATCGTTTCGAGGGCCGCGCCCCCGAGCCGCGTGCGGGCATCCGCTCCGGCCACATCCCCGGCGCGCGCAACGTGCCCTATAACCAGCTGTTCGACGCCGCGACCGGCACGATGAAGCCGCTCGAGGATCTGCGCGCCGCCTTCGCGAATGCCGGCGTCAAGCTCGATGCGCCGATCGTGACGAGCTGCGGCTCCGGCGTGTCGGCCGGCGTGCTGACGCTTGCGCTCTATCGCCTGGGGATCACCGACACCGCGCTCTATGACGGCTCATGGTCGGAATGGGGCCAGGAGAAAGGTCCACCGATCGCGACCGGGCCGGCGTGAACAGTGCGATATTTGCCGCGCTGAAGATGCGCTCCCTCGCCCCGTTCTTACGGGGAGAGGGTTGGGGTGAGGGGCCTCTCTCCACGCGATGAGATAATCGAGGGACCTGTACCCCTCACCCGGAATCCGCGCTTCGCGCGTATTCCGACCTCTCCCCGCAAGCGAGGAGAGGTGAAGCAAGATCAGCGCGGGCGCGTCGTCGTCGCGAGCGTCTGCTGCGGCTGTCCGAACGGATCGAGCGCCTGGTTGAGCTGTTGTGGCGGCGGGCGCCGCACGATGCGACGGCGCTTCTTCGGCTTGTCCGCGCGGGGCTTGGCCGCCTTGCTGTCGGCCTTGGTCTTCGCCGGCGCGAGGTCGTTCAGCGCGGCCATTCTGGCTGCTGCAATGTCCGCCACGCGCGATGCCTGCACCGGGGCCGGGGATCGCGGTGCGTCGGGGGTCGTTGCGGCAGGCTTGGCCTCGGGGATCGTTGCGGTGGTGTCGGCAGGGGTGAGCGTGTCGGTCGGCGCTGCTGCCGCGGCCACCACCGTCGTCTCGGACTTGATCTCGGATTTGGCTGGTTCGGCAGCCGGAGGCGCGGCCTCGGCGGTCTGCGGCTGTGTCTCGGTCGTCACCGCGGCAGCCTGCTCGGACTCGCTCGCAGGCAGTCCGATCGTCGGCACCTGGTCGCGCAGTGACGGCGCGGTGGGCTCGGCAGGCTCGGGCTCCGCGCGCAAGGCCGCCAGCACCGGCTCGGGAGCCTGCGCAAACACCTGCTCCTGCGGGCCGTTCCGCCAGGGAGGCGCGCTGACATACTGCTGATGGGTCGCCCGCAGCAGCGAGGCGGCCCCTAGGCCGAACACCAGGATGGAGGTTGACAGCAGGATCGCGGCAAACAGGAAGCGAAAGCCGGGAAGCATCGGACGGGTTACAAATTTCCGCCCCGGCGGTTGGTGCCAGGGCCCAAGAGCCATCTGAACGCGGTGACGGTACTGCTTGCCGCGTTCGCCACGCGGGGGATCGGTGCTCAAAGCGGCGGCGAATCAGGCTGATTCGAACATATCGCAACGATTCCGCGTCGTTCCGTAAAATTCGGGGCCGAGGACTCCGGCAATCTACGGCGTGAAGCGATTTTCGCCCCCGTGATGCAACGGAGCAACGGTGTGAGCTTGCATCACAAATCGCTCAATCAGGCACAAATCAGCCTGCATTGTCTTGAATGTGCCGCTATCTTCGGTCATCTGGCCGTTAACGGTCCGGATGGGCCCCGGGGCTATACAAGAGCGATGATGATCAAACATTTTCTGACGATATGCGCTGCCGCAACAGTCGCTGCGGCGGGAACCTCGCTCGCACAGGCCCAGAGCTATCCGGTCCAGCAGGCGCCGAGCTATGGCGCGCCGGCCGAATATCGCCCCGGTGACCGCGCGCCGAGTTTCGACGCGCTGGAGGACGAAGACGACGCGATGCCGCAGGCCTCGCTGCCGCCGCCCGGCCCGGCCGACGATCCGCGCTATGGCCGCCCGGCTGGTCCCCCCGTTTATTCCGCTGCCCCGCCGCAGGGGCCGGTGATGTCGCCGGACGACCCGCGTTATGGCCGCCCCGCCGGCGCTCCGCCGGTGTATTCGGCTGCGCCCGCGCAGGGCCCCGTGATGTCGCCCGACGATCCCCGCTACGGCCGCCCCGCCGGCCCGCCCGCGGTGATCTATGCCGATCGTCCGGCTCAGGCCCCCGGCAGGGACGGCCTGCGTCCGCCTGAGGCCGTCGGTGGTCCCGCCGCGACCGGAACGGTCCAGTCCGGCCAGCCGCCCGTCGGTGCCGATGGCCGGCCGATGGCGATCGCCTCGCTGCCGCCCGAGGAGCAGCCCGACGCCGCCCCGGCGCAGCTGTCGCCGAACCTGCGCCGTCAGGAAGTCTCGCTGGCGACGAAGGAGCCGGCCGGAACGCTCATCGTCGATACTCCGAACACTTACCTCTACTACGTGCTCGGCAATGGCCGTGCGATCCGCTACGGCGTCCGTGTCGGCCGCGACGGCTTCACCTGGACCGGTGTGCAGAAGATCACCCGCAAGGCCGAGTGGCCGGATTGGCATCCGCCGACGGAGATGATCGAGCGCCAGCCCTATCTGCCGCGCTTCATGGCCGGCGGCCCCGGCAATCCGCTCGGCGCCCGTGCGATGTATCTCGGCTCGACCGTCTACCGCATCCACGGCACCAACCAGCCCTCGACGATCGGCAAGTTCGTGTCGTCCGGCTGTATCGGTATGCTGAACGAGGATGTCTCGGACCTGTTCGACCGCGTCAAGGTCGGCACCCGCGTGGTGGTGATGCCCGGTGGCCCGCCGCCGGGAACGGCGACCGCATCGGCCGCGCCGACGCCGGGCACTGCCGGGCCCGCTCCGATGGCCGCGCAGGCTGGGCCCGTTCCGGGCACCCAGCCGACCGTGGTGCCGCCGCTGCCCGCGCCGGTCACCGTGCGCTAGGCGCGACGAGGCCATTCAGATTTGCGAAGGGCGTGCCGTCGGCACGCCCTTGTCGTTTCAGGCGAGCTTCCGCGGCAACTCGCCGCCCTTGGTGAAGGCGTCGATTGCCTCGACCATCTGGCCGTAATGGATGCGCAGGCCGTCCTCGGTCGCGTAGCCGAGATGCGGCGTCAGCACGAGATTGTCGAGCTTGCGGAAGGGATGGTCGACCGGCAGCGGCTCGACCGAGAACACGTCGATGCCGGCGCCCGCGATCTTCCGCTGCTGCAGGGCCTCGAGCAGCGCCGCCTCATCGACAATGGGCCCGCGCGCGGTGTTGACGAGGAAGGCGGTCGGCTTCATCCGCGCAAGATCGTCGCGGCCCACCAGACCGCGCGAACGCTCGCTCAGCACCACATGGATGGTGATGATGTCGGCCTTGGCGAACAGCTCCTCCTTGGTGGCATAGCCGACACCGGCAGCCTGGCACTTCTCCGGCGTCAGGTTCGGGCTCCAGGCGATCACGTTCATGCCGAAGGCCTTGGCAATGCCAGCCATCTTGCTGCCGAGCTTGCCGAGCCCGACAACGCCGAGCGTCATCCCCTCGATCTCGACGCCGGCAAAGGTCTGCCAGGGCTCGCCCGCATGCATGCGCGCGTTCTCGCGGCCGATGCCGCGGGTCAGTTCCAGGATCAGGCCCATGGTGAGGGGCGCGGTCGGATCGCGGGAATATTGCGTGCCGCCGATGGCGATGCCTTGCGCCTTCGCGGCCTCCATGTCGATCGAGGCGTTGCGCATGCCTGAGGTCAGGAGCAGCTTCAGCTTCGGCAGGCGCGCGAACAGGCCTTTGGGGAACGCGGTGCGCTCGCGCATTGCGCAGACAATGTCGAAATCCGCCAATGCGCTGGCAGCGGCCTGCTCGGAAGCGAAGGGATGGCTGAACACGGTGACATCGACGCGATCGGACAGTTTCTGCCAGTCGGCGACGTCGAGGGCGAGGTCGAAATAGTCGTCGAGAATTGCACAGCGCAGCCGCGTCATCAGCGTTCATCCAGGGCCAGAGTTGACGGCGAGAGGTGACGGCGCGGGCGGGGGCGCCATCGTCGGAACCGGGCCATGGTTACGCGCAATCAGACGGCGCGCAAGCCGCCTGCGTCTTCAAAAATCCGATAGGCAAGAATCTGATAAGGCGAGGGCTCAGAGGTCGCGGGGCTTCAGCCGGAGCGGGGCATCCATGCCGTGTTTGGCGCGCCAGGCGGGGCCGGGGCCGCGCATGTAGTGCAGCTCGGGCCGGTAGGGGTTGAAGGCGGTGGCGAAGAAGCGCTTCCAGAAGCCCTTGATCTCCGAGACGAGCGCGGAGGTGCCGCCGGCTTCTGCCGGAACAGGAAGAGAATGGGTCTCGGTCAGAGCCATGATGGGCCTCGCTGTGCTCCCCCTCGTTCTGAGCGGGTGGCGCTGTTTCCGCGCGAAACCGAGCTTTGGCCTGATTTATTAAAAGATGGTTTCAATTGTCCGGATCGGGGTCCGGATGGTGTCCGTCCCGTATTCATCCGTGGTGAACGGAGGGAAAACATTGCCCTTTGGGAGCGGGATCGCTACATCGCTGGCTAAGCAAATCTCCTCAAATCGAAGGTTTCACGGGACCCATGGCGCGCCAATTTGTCTACTTCATGGACGGCCTGACCAAGAGCTACCCGACCCGCAAGGTGCTCGACAACATCCGCCTGAGCTTTTACCCGGACGCCAAGATCGGCGTGCTCGGCGTCAACGGCTCGGGTAAGTCGACCCTGCTCAAGATCATGGCGGGCCTCGACAAGGACTACACCGGCGAGGCCTGGGTCGCCGAGGGTGCGCGCGTCGGCTACCTCGAGCAGGAACCGCAGCTCGATCCCAAACTTTCGGTGCGCGAGAACGTCATGCTCGGCGTCGCCAAGCAGAAGGCCATCCTCGATCGCTACAACGAGCTGGCGATGAACTATTCCGAGGAGACCGCCGACGAGATGACCAAGCTGCAGGACGAGATCGAGGCCCAGGGCCTCTGGGATCTCGACAGCAAGGTCGACCAGGCCATGGACGCGCTGCGCTGCCCGCCCGACGATGCCGACGTCACCAAACTCTCCGGCGGTGAGCGCCGCCGCGTTGCGCTGTGCAAGCTGTTGCTCGACCAGCCCGAACTGCTGCTGCTCGACGAGCCGACCAACCATCTCGACGCCGAATCCGTGTCGTGGCTGGAAGGCCATCTGCGCAACTATCCCGGCGCGATCCTGATCGTCACCCACGATCGCTACTTCCTCGACAACGTCACGAGCTGGATTCTCGAGCTCGACCGCGGCAAGGGCATTCCCTACGAGGGCAATTACTCGTCCTGGCTGCTGCAGAAGCAGAAGCGGCTGGAGCAGGAGGGACGCGAGGACGCCGCGCATCAGAAGACGATCGCGCGCGAGCAGGAATGGGTCGCGTCCTCGCCGAAGGCACGCCAGGCCAAGTCCAAAGCGCGCTACCAGCGCTACGAGGAACTGCTCAAGCAGGCGAGCGAGAAGCAGACCCAGACCGCGCAGATCATCATTCCCGTCGCCGAGCGGCTCGGCGCCAACGTGGTCGATTTCGAAGCGCTCAGCAAAGGCTATGGCGATCGCCTGTTGATCGACGATCTCACCTTCAAGCTGCCGCCCGGCGGCATTGTCGGCGTGATCGGCGCCAACGGCGCCGGCAAGACCACCCTGTTCAAGATGATCACCAAGCAGGAAACGCCGGACAAGGGCACCATCACGGTCGGCGAGACCGTGCATCTTGGCTATGTCGACCAGTCGCGCGACGCGCTCGACGGCAACAAGAACGTGTGGGAGGAGATCTCCGGCGGCAACGAGCTGATCCTGCTCGGCAAGAAGGAAGTGAACTCGCGCGGTTACTGCTCGTCGTTCAACTTCAAGGGCGCCGACCAGCAGAAGAAGGTCGGCGCGCTCTCCGGCGGTGAACGCAACCGCGTGCATCTGGCCAAGATGCTGAAGTCCGGCGCCAACGTCCTGCTGCTGGACGAGCCGACCAACGATCTCGACGTCGACACGCTGCGCGCGCTCGAAGAGGCGCTGGAGGATTTTGCCGGCTGCGCCGTCATCATCAGCCATGATCGCTGGTTCCTCGACCGCATCGCGACCCACATCCTGGCCTTCGAGGGCGAGAGCCACGTCGAATGGTTCGAAGGCAACTTCCAGGACTACGAGAAGGACAAGATGCGCCGGCTCGGCCAGGACAGCATCATTCCGCATCGCGTGAAGTACAAGAAGCTGACGCGGTGATGGCGGCATGATGCGGCGGGCGCTCATCGCTGCGGTGATCATGGTCACCTGCGGCTGGTCGTCCGCCCGCGCTGCTGACGCGGTCTTCACGCAGTTCATCGCCTCGCTCTGGCCGGAGGCTCAGGCCGCCGGCGTGTCGCGCGCGACGTTCGACCGAGAGGCGCGCGGGCTCGAGCCTGATTACAAGCTGCCCGATCTGATCCTGCCCGGACGGCCCGCGACCGGCGCGCCGTCGCAGGCCGAGTTCGTGCAGGTGCCGGCGGACTACGTCAAGGACGCCTCGATCGCGCGCCTTGCCGGCGAGGGGCAGCGGCTGCTGCAAAAATATCGTCCGGCGCTCACCGAGATCGAGAAGAGCTCCGGTGTGCCCGCGACCGTCATGCTCGCGATCTGGGGCCGCGAGACCGACTATGGCCGCTACACGCTGCCTTATGATCTGGTCCGTGTGCTGGCGACGCAGGCCTATGTCGGACGCCGCAAGGACACCTATCGCAACGAGTTCATTCTCTCGCTGAAAATCCTCGGCGAGGGCGTGGTGACGCGCAAGGACATGCGCTCGTCCTGGGCCGGCGCGACCGGGCTCACGCAGTTCCTGCCGTCGGAATATTACAAGCATGGCGTCGATTTCGACGGCGACGGCCGCATCGACATCTGGCATTCGGTGCCGGATGCGCTCGCCTCGGCCGCGCAACAGCTCGTCAACAAGGGCTGGCAGAGCGGCGTGCGCTGGGCCTACGAGGTGCAGGCGCCGGCGAAGGTCGATTGCACCACCGGCGTGCCCGAAGTGACGAAGCCGATCGGTCAATGGTTGCGCGAAGGCTTCGTGCCGGTGCGTCGACAGAAGCTGAGCGCGGCCGAGCAGGCGCAGCCGGCCTCGCTGCTCCAGCCGGAGGGCATCTACGGCCCGTCGTTCCTGACCACGAAGAACTACTTCGTCATCAAGGAATACAATTTCTCCGACCTCTACGTGCTGTTCGTCGGCCATCTCGCTGACCGCATGACGAGCCCGCTGCCGTTCGCAACACCGTGGGCGGCTTCGAAGCAGTTGCGCACGAAAGATGTCGAGACCATGCAGCGTGGGCTGACGCGCGTCGGGCTTTACAAGGACAAGATCGACGGCAAGGCCGGCATGCAGACGCGCGCCGCGCTCGGCGCTTATCAGAAATCGGCAGGGCTGAAGGTCGATTGCTGGCCGAGCGAAGAGGTGCTGCGCTCGATCCAGGCGGCGCGATAGCGCGAGATCAAAAGAAAAAGCCCGGCCGATGGTCTCGGCCGGGCTTCTCAATCGCGGCGCAAATGCGCCAAGGCGATCAGATCAGTAGCAAACGCGAACCGGGCGCACGACCCAGCCGTAACCATCCCAATAACGCTGGCGCTGCCAGTAGCAGGGGGGCGGCGGGGGCTCGGCCACGTAAACGGGGCCGCCATAGGCCGGACGGCTCGACGCGATCGCGCCGCCGACGATGGCTCCGCCGATCAGGCCGGCTGCGATGCCGGCGCCGACGCCGTCATGGGCCTTCGCGGACGGCATGGCAGTCACCAGCGAACCGGCGACCGTCGCAACCGTGAGGGCGGCAACTAAAGTCTTCTTCATGCTCTTGGCTCTCCTGGGAGATGGATCACCTTGTTAGAGGCGTCCGGGGTTCAAAGGTTCACGCACACTCTGATGGAATTGGCCTTGCAGCTAGGAAGCGCGCAAATGGTCAATCCACGGTAAACGCACACGGAGCTGTGACGCGAAAAAGCGGTGTTTTTCGGGCCTTGAGATGAACGGCGCATCCGTAGTGAACCGGCCCAAACGACTTGTTCAAGCGAACCGTTTCACGGTGTGTCAGCCGCAGACGCGGACGCGGCGGACGCGCCAGGCATAGCCGTCCCAGAAGCGCTGCTTCTGCCAGACGCAGCCGCCGCCATAATAGTCGTCGGCGACATAGCCCGGACCCGGCGCGTAATAGCGGGGCGGGTAATAGCCCGGTTCATAATAGCCGGGGCCGGGTCCGTAATAATACGGGGAGGCCAGCGCGCCACCGACAATGGCGCCGCCGATGATCCCGGCTGCCACGCCGGCCGCGACACCGCGCTGCGCATGGGCGGGCGTCCCGGCCGTCAGGGCCAGGGTGGCGATGGCAGCAACTGCCAGAAGCGACTTCTTCATCGGTTTGACCCTTTGCATCAACACGCGGGAACTGTTTGGGGACCAGAGTTCCATACTTCGCTTGAACGATCAATGAACGGCACCTTTGCCGGGTGCGACCAATTGATATGGATCGAGCCTCGCCGGGGAGGCGATGATGGGCAACGCGATGATCAACGCTCTGATTGCTGCCGGGATTGTCCTTGCGATCGGCTATGGCTGGTTCAGTCACATCCAGAACCGCGGCCGTCGTTCGCGGGCAGGGGCAGGGAGTGATGGCGGCGATAGCTATTCCGGCACGAGCGACGGCTTCTCGCTGGGGAACTGGTTTTCAAGCGACAGTTCGGGAAGCTCGACCGATGCCTGCTCCAGCAGCGATAGCGGCAGCAGCGGCGGGGATTGCGGCGGCGGTGATGGTGGTGGAGGCGGCGGTGGCGACTAGCTCCACGGTTCTCTTGATCCAGCGCAATACCCTATTTTAGAGCCGTTCTAGGCTGTTTTCCGGCTAGTTTGGAATAGCTTCAAATACCGGTTTTTCCCTTTGCATCCGGACGGCCCGTTAAATATCGATGATGGCGCATCACCGAAGGGCCTGCCGCTTCCATGATCGTTTGTTCCTGTAACGTGCTGAGCGATGACGACATCCGCGCCGCCGTCGCCGAGTCCGACGATGCCGTGCGTCATGCCAAGCAGGTGTATGGCTGCCTCGGCTGTAGCGCCGAATGCGGCCGCTGCGCCCGCACCATCAAGACCATCATCGACGAAGCACTTGGCCCCTGTGCGAAGTCCTGCTGCTCCGGCTGCCCGCACAGCCACACCGTGGCCGCCAATGATGAGACGGCCGAGCCCGTCCAGTTCGCCTTGGCTGCCTGCTGAAACTTTCCCCATCGTCGGCTGAGCTTTTCCCCGGCTGCGTCCCCGTAGCTGGTTGCTCTCATTCGTAAACTGATTTAGAAGCGTTCTAAATTCGGTTTAGGGCCGATTTGGACTGCAAGAGCTGGAGTGAACCATGCAGGGCGACGCAAAAGTCATCGACTATCTCAACAAGGCACTGCGTCACGAGCTGACTGCGATCAACCAGTACTGGCTGCACTACCGCTTCCTCGACAATTGGGGCCTGCGGGAAATGGCCAAGGTCTGGCGCAAGGAGTCCATCGAGGAGATGGAGCACGCCGACAAGCTCACCGAGCGGATCCTGTTCTTCGACGGCTTCCCGAACATGCAGGTGCTCGATCCCTTGCGCATCGGCCAGAACGTCAAGGAGATCATCGAGTGCGATCTCGCAGCCGAGATGAGTGCGCGGGCGCTCTACCAGGAGGCGGCCGGCTACTGCAACAGCGCCAAGGACTACGTCACACGTGACCTGTTCGAGAAGCTGATGAGCGACGAGGAGCACCACATCGACTTCCTCGAAACGCAGCTCGATTTGATCGGCCGCATCGGCCTCGAGCTCTACACCCAGAAGCACGTCGGCGGGCTCGAGGGCGAGGGGCACTGAGCTCCCGGGTTAGCCGCGTACTCCCGTGTCGTCCCGGCGAAAGCCGGGACGATTGTTTTTGGGCACCATCTACAGCTGCGTCTTGTAGCGCTCTTCCACGAGTTCCTGGCTCTCCGGTTCGCCGAGGCCCGTCTGGTCGTGAATGACCTGGCCGATGCTCGGCATCACCGAGCGCTGCACCTTCTCCGGCGACCACAGCTTTGAGCGCATCAGCGCCTTGCCGCAGTGGAAGTAGACTTCGCTGACGGCGACGTTCAGCACCGCGCGCGGCGGCTTGCCGAATTCCACCATCGAGGCCAGCAGATCCGGATCGGCCGACAGCGTGCCGCGCCCGCCGACGCGCAACGTCTCGTCGATGCCGGGCACGAAGAACAGCAGATGCACGAAGCCCGAGCCTTCGACGACGTTGCGAAAGCTATCGATCCGGTTGTTGCCGGAGCGGTCGGGCATCAGCAGCTGGTTGGGACCGGCGACGTGGACGAAGCCGATGCCGCCGCCGCGCGGCGAGGCGTCGACGCTGCCGTCGGCGCCCGATGTCGCGAGCACGCAGAACGGCGACATCTCGATGAACTTCTTCGCATGCGTGTCGATCGCGGGGCGTGCCTTCGCGATCACGCGTGGGCTCGGCTTGGCATAGATGGTGGCGAGGTCTTCGGCGCAAAGATCGGTCAACGGGGTGCCTCCGTATCAGCCTGGCGTCAAGCTACCCGATCGCGCCGACTCCAGCCAATGGAATCCATCAAGTCGCCTTACACCGCGTCGGCCGGCACGAAGCAGCTGATGATGATCGTGCCGCGGTGGTGGACGTACCACACCACGGCTTGCCCGACCGGATTGCCGCGATCGCGGATGATGGCGCGTTCGGGCACCTCCATCCACTGTCCCTCGATCGGCACCCAATAGGTGCCGCGCCGCACATCGTAGTCGGTGCGATGGCCGTCGGAAATGTCGCAGCAGGGCACGCCGTTCGGCGCGATCACGCTCTTGAACCAGGCGCGAATGTCGGGCGGGACGTGGTCGTATTGCCCGTTGTCGAACGCGAACGCGGCGCTCGTCAGCGCCATCGTCGCGGCCAGCCAGACGCACAGCGCGAGCCTGTGCATGCAATCCTCCGTCGCGTTCCGATTCGTATCGTTGGTGCGATTAAGCCCGAGCCGCCGGCGCATTGCATGCTCAAATAATATGCGGCGCGAGAGGCGCCGCACATGATGCATTGCGATATGACGAGGTCGCGTCTTACATCGTCCGTTGCGGCGCGGTTTGCAGCAATTGCCTGATCTGCTCGCTGTAGAACTTTGCATTGCCGGTGGTGCCGTGGCCGCGCGTCTCGGTGCTGGCGGGGATGAGATACAGCTTGCCGTTCTTGACCCGCTTGATCGCCGCGTCCGTGAGGCCTGTCTCGGGCGGGTTGCGCTCGTCGTCGGCGGAATTGATCAGCAGCAGCGAGGCTTCGATTGCCTCCAGCTTTCCGGCAGCGTCGTAGTCGTGCGAGGATTCCCACTGGTAGACGAAGTCGTTGGCATCCGCCGTGATCGGTGTTGCAAGGCGCTCGTCGACGATCTTGTCG
This sequence comes from Bradyrhizobium sp. YR681, assembly GCF_000282615.1. GTDB lineage: Bacteria > Pseudomonadota > Alphaproteobacteria > Rhizobiales > Xanthobacteraceae > Bradyrhizobium. The sequence goes on from NZ_AKIY01000253.1 coordinate 15,309, forward strand.
GCCTTGGCCGCGGTCGGCGCCTGCGACTGATAGGCCAGCGTGCCGCCGATGCTGGCGATGCCGTAGGCGGTGACGGCGTATTTCATCATGCGCGGCTGGCTGGTGTAGGTGCCGCCATTGTAGTCGGGATCGTTGCGGATGGTGTCGAGCATGATCCGTCGCAGCATCCAGTTGCGCGACGCCATCTCGGTCGGCTGCGAGGCCATCGGGATCAGCGCGTCCATCGCCTTCGGATATTTCTCGCCCCACAGCCAGGTGTGCATGCCGCCCATTGAATTGCCGATGACGAGCCGCAGATGCTTGACGCCGAGGCCCTCCGTCACGAGGCGGTACTGCGCCTCGACCATGTCGTCGTAATCGTATTTCGGAAAGACGGTCTTCATGCCGTCGGACGGTTTCGACGATTTGCCATGGCCGATGCTGTCGGGAATGATGATGTAATATTTGGACGCGTCGAGCGGCTGCCCGGCGCCGAACAGCTCGCCGGCGAAGGCGGGTGACAGCATGCTCGCGCCCGAGCCGCCGGTTCCGTGCAGGACCAGCACCGGCTGGCCCGATGGCTCGCCGACGGTGGTGTAATGCAGCTTCAATTCGGGCAAGGTCTCGCCGGTGTGGAATTTGAAGTCTTTGGCGATCCAGTCGCCCTGCCTGGGTGCCGGATAATCGGCAGCCATGGCGGACGTCGAAATGGACAGCAGAATGGCCGACAGTGCGGCGCAGGATGCCTTCATGTTTCTCTCCCCGTTGCGGCTCGTCATCGGTGGCCGCGTTGGCCGGAACTTAGCAGAAATGTGGAGAAGGATGTAGGATTCACGCTTCGGAAATCGTCCTGGAAGGAAACACGGGAGAGATCGGATGTGCCGCAACATCAAGACGCTGTTCAACTTCGAGCCGTCGGCGACGGAGGAGGAGATCCACGCCAGTGCGCTCCAGTTCGTGCGCAAACTGTCCGGCTTCAACAAGCCGTCGCAGGCCAACGAGGCCGCGTTCGACCGCGCTGTGGCAGAGGTGTCGGAAGCGGCGCGAAAACTGCTGACCTCGCTGCATACCCATGCGCCGGCGCGCGACCGCGAGGTCGAGGCGGAAAAGGCAAAGGAGCGTTCGCGGCTGCGGTTCGGTTAGGCGGTCTCGGTCGTCTGCTCCGTGATCTGGCTCACGGTACGGGACGTCTCAATTTGCAATGATGTCCGCCGGGGTTTTGTCAGCCCGGAGCACGACCATGAGCCGTTCCCTTCTTCCACTCAAAGCAGGTGCCATCGTCTTCACGCTGCTGTGGACCGCGTGGATGATGTGGTGGAGCGGCTCGTTCTCGAGCGCGAACGTCGTCATCCTGGCGCTATGCGGCGCGGGGGTCGGCTATCTCTGGTACCGCGCCATGCGCTGGCAGTTCGAGCGCATGGGCATGCTGCCGCGACGCGAGGACCAGGCCAAGTAGTCGCTAGTCCTTGTGGCCGTGCTTCTTCCTTTTCTTCTTTTTCTTGTGCTCGGCGTCGCCTTCGCTCTCCTCGTCGTCGACGATCGGCTCGTCAGCTTCCTGCACGGCGGCCTCCAGCGCTTCGCGCTCGGCGGCTTCGCGCTCGCGCTGGCGGCGGCGCTCGTCCCAGGCGTCGAAGAGCTGCTCGAGCCACGGCAGCACCTGCTCGATCGACGGCAGCTGGCCGGGCGGCCCGGCTTCGCCGCGCGGACCTTGCGGCCCCACCGGCCCCTGCGGTCCCATAGGTCCCTGCGCGCCGGCAGCTCCACGCGGACCTGCTTCGCCCGGCTTGCCCTGCGGGCCGGCCTTGCCCAGCGGTCCCGTCTTTCCGATCGGTCCAGGCTTGCCCTGCGGTCCCGGCTTGCCGCGCGCGCCGTCCGGCCCCCGCTTGCCCGGATGACCCTGCGGCCCCGGCCGTCCCGGCTCACCCTGCCGCCCACGCGGACCCGGAGGTCCCTGCCGTCCCTGTTCGTCTGCCACGCAACTGCTCCCTTGACCGGAAGCAAGCTACTTAGCGGCGTTTGACGACAGCAGCAATTCCGCCGGCGCATCGCGACAAGCTCGATCAACATCAATCCGCGGCGCGGTTCTCGCCTGCGGACTGATCGGTCGCGTCGTCACGCGCTAATCGTGATAGGCGGGCACATCGATGCCGGACGCAGCGTAGATCCTGATCTTGTTGCGCAGCGTGCGCACCGACAGGCCGAGCACGCGCGATGCCCGGGTGCGATTGCCGTCGCAGCGGGCGAGCGTCTGGAGCACGAGCTCGCGCTCGACCTCGCCAATGGTTGCGCCGATCAGCAGCGGAACGATCTGGTTGGGAGCGAGGAATTGTGCGTCCTGCGGCGCCGCGACATTAACAGTGGTCATCAACACACCCCGATCAACGCCCGCTTCCTTCGCTGGAAGCGGATCGAGAACAAACGACCCCCAGGCCGTAGATCTACGGTGGGCGGGTTTGGTTAATGAAAGGTTAATTCCGCGCGATCGCACCAATTGACCTTGGGAATGCCGCGATCGCGCCGCGATTGGCACGGGATGCATGCCGATGCGGGACGATCGCGGGCGTCAGACCGTCCGATACCCGCCGTCGACCATCACGATCGTGCCCGTGACGTAGGCCGACAGATCCGAGGCGAGGAAGATCGCGGGGCCCACGATGTCCTCGGGCTTGCCGGTGCGCGCCAGCGGCGTGTGATCGACGAAGGCCTGCACCAGCGCCGGATTGGTCGCGCGCACATTGGCGTTGATGTTGGTCTCGATGAAGCCGGGCCCGATCGCGTTGACGCGCACGCCTTCCTTGCCGAGCTCGACCGCGAGCGCCTTGGTGAAGCCGAGCACGCCGTGCTTCGATGTGGTGTAGGCCGCCGAGCTCGGCGTGCGCAGATGCACGAAGGACTGGATCGAGCCGATATTGACGATGCGGCCCTTGGCTGCGCGCAAGGGCGCAAGGAACGCCTGCGTCACGTTGAAGACACCGTTGAGGTTGAGCGAGATGATGTCGTTCCAGTCCTTGGCCACCGTCTCGGTCTCGGCGGTGAAGGCGTTGCGGCGGGTGATGCCGGCATTGTTGACGAGGATCGAGACTTGCCCAACGTTCTCCGCGACCTGCTTGGCCAGCGCAAAACAATCGTCACGCCTGGTCACGTCGAGCGCGAAGCTCTCGGCCTTGCCGCCGGTCTTGCAGATCTCCTGCGCGGCTTCCGCGGCCGTGCCGGCGTTGACGTCGAGCAGCACCACTTGCGCGCCTTCGCGGGCGTAGCCGGCCGCGATCGCCCGGCCGATGCCGGAACCGGCGCCCGTGACGACGGCAATGTGGTTTGCGAGCAATGCCATGACAATTTCCTCCCGATTTCGTTTCGAAGTTTCATGAAAGGCTAACTCGAAATTAAGGGGTCGGAAACGGCGGCCTTGGCATACTGATCTTCATTGCTAAACGTTGCGCGCATGATGGAACGGCTTGAATCCTGGAAATTGGCGCTCGAGCGCCTGCGGTCGGCGGAGCCTGCCGATTGGACCGAGGCCGGCCGGCTCGTGGCCGAGATCGTGCGGATGAGCACGGACGCCACGTTGCGCCAGGCGGCCGAGCAGGCGCTGCCGGTGCTGCGTCAGGCCGTGGCCAATGACGATCACGGTGTCACGCTGGCGGCCCGTCGCCGGATCGGGGTGGTCCTCGACGTCGTTCACGACCTGACCGCGCCGCGCTTCGGTCGCCGCAACGCCATGCCGAAGAAACTGTCGAGCGAAGATCGCGCCCGCAAGGTGCTCGGCCTGCCGCTCGCGGTGCAGCTCACCTGCGACGACATCAACCAGGCCTATCGCCGCGCCGCCAAGGGCATGCATCCCGACCGCGGCGGCAGCGCGGAAGCCTTCATCGACCTCGCCGCCGCGCGCGACCTGCTGATCCATCCCGGCGCGCACAAGGACGCGTAGAGGCCGCCTCAGCTCTTGCTCACGCAGCTCGGATAGGGCGCGGCTTCCCCTGCGACGATCGGGCAGAGCTCGATCGGGCTGAGCTCCCGCAGACGTGCCTGCCAGCGTTCGTCGTTGACCGGCGGCTCGTCGCTCTCGGGGCCGCGCTCGGCCCATTGGATGGTGTAATAGTCGCTCGCGCCCTTCAGCGTGATCAGCAGCGCGGTCTCGCTGTGCCGGGTCGGGCCGCTGTCGATGCGGCCGCAGCCGATCACCGCGACGAAACCCTCGTAGCGGCCGAAATGGGTGGCGCCGAGCGGATTGGCCGCAAAGCTGTCGGGGCAGGCCGATTTGAAGCCGCCGGCGATGGTGCCTGCGAGCATCTCCGGCGACGCGCCCGGCGTCAGCGTCATGCCCTTCTCGCCCGTGACCGTGATCATCTGGGTCCAGCGCTCGGGCGTTTCGCCCTTCCGCACGGCTTCGCGGATGTAGTGGCCGCCCCTGGTGTTCTCGTACACGGCCGCGAAACGAGACGGCATCGCAAAGCTGACGAGCTGGCCGAAGATCGGCGAGATGACGCGGAAGGATTGCGGAGCTTGCGCGCGGCCTGCTGAGACGAGCGCGAGCGATACGCCGAAGATGGCTGCCGCCGTGATGGCCGTGCGCATCGATCGATCCTGCAAGGGCTGGATAAAAACGCGAGCGGGCAAGGATGCTAGCATCGCATCCTTGCCCGGCCCTTGTCGTCCGCCGATCGAATCCTACCAGGTGCAGTGGCCGTTCTTCAACGCGTGGTCCTTCAGCGCGAGCGCATCGACGAAGGTCGGCACGGTGGCGCTGACGCGGGCGTAGTCGGAGGGCCACGGCGTGGTCGGGATGCTCTCGTCCCAGATCTGGCAGAAGCCGCCGTTCTGCCAGCGGATCAGATGATAGCCGGCTTCGGCCTGGCTGGTGGCGGCGAAGGCCGCAATGGCAAGGCCGGCGGCAGCGCACAGCACGGAAATACGACGCATGATCAGCTCCTCAAATGAAAGATGTGATGCGCCTCCCGACAATGAGGGGAGGGGTGGTGCGGGGCGCTTTTGCGATCTCGCCCCGGACAAGACGTGAGTAGTTCCGCCTGCCGATCAGGTTCAAACAGGGCGTGCCGGACATGCAGGCTTCGGCTGCAAAACGAGGGCCGCCCGCCACAAAGAAGAAGGGCGGATCGCTTGCGCGACCCGCCCTGGAAAATCCGATTTGTCCGCGACGCCTAGAGCGCGCATCTGCGCTCGGCACGCAGCTTGATCTGGATGTCGGAGGCGGCGGTGAAGGTCGGGACCGGCTTGCTGACGACCTTGTAGGTCGAGGGGCCCCACTGGAGCGGCTTGTAGTGGAGCTGCTCGTTCCAGACCTGGCAAATGCCGGTGTTGTCCCAGCGGATCACGTAATAGCCGGGCGCGGGGGACGCGGACACCGGGGCGGCGGGACGAGCGAACGCGGGCATGGCAAGCACGGAACTTGCGATGCCGGCAACGGCACAGAGGGCGAGAACGCGACGCATGAAGTATCTCCTTGTGGGGAAGTGTGGCTCGAAAATTCGTGCGGTAAAAGCAGGTCCTTGGCAAGCCGGGGAGCGGCCGTTCACGGATATGTCAGACGGCGCGGGCCACTTGGTTCGGCCGCGTGCCCTGCAGGTCACACGCGCAGCTCACTTCGAAAGCGAGGCCACCGCCTCGATCTCGATCAGCATCTTCGGATCGGGCAGCGCCTGCACCACGCACGTTGTACGTGCAGGATAGGGCGGCGGGCCGAAGGCGCCGGCATAGAGCGCGTTCATGGCGGCGACGTCTGAGGCGCGGGTCAGCAGCACGTTGACCTTGGCGAGGTCGCGGACGGTCGCGCCGGCCTCGTCCAGCACGCGCTTGACGTTGACGACGACATTGGCGAACTGCGCCTCGAAGCCGTCGGGCAGCGCGCCATGGGCGTCGAAGCCGGGAATGCCGGAGACGAACAGGAGATCGCCGACGCGTGTCGCAAAGGACAGCGGCGGCGCTTTCACATGCGGCGGGGGCGCGAAATGCTGGATCGGCATGGATCACCTCGGAACGTCGTGGGGCGCATCAGCGTAGCGGCATGCGGGAGAGTTGCAATCGGCCTTGGCAGAGGGGCCAAACAAAAAACGCGAAAACAACCCCATGCACAGTAGAAACGGCGCGGAAATCATTGGCGTTTTCCAGAATTCGGGATTAGCGAAATATTTTGCTTGCGTCGTCGGGCAAAACAGGGGCAGAATGGCATGATGGTGGTGGTGCCGGTGTGCAGCCCCAAACTCCGCCGTCATGCCCCGCG
>NZ_AKIY01000254.1 GCF_000282615.1 Bradyrhizobium sp. YR681
CACGCGGCCTGCCGCTGGCGCGCCTGCTCGGCGGCGCGCCGAAACCGGTCAGGGCTTACAACTCGAAGGGGCTCGGCATCATGCCTGCTGGCGCCGCGGTGGAGGAGGCCCACAAGCTGCTGGCCGAAGGTTTTCAAGCCGCAAAGATCCGCGTCGGCCGGCCCAATGCGCGCGACGATCTGGCCGTGGTCCGCGCGGTGCGCAAGGCCGTCGGCGACGACGTGACGCTGATGTGCGACTACAATCAGGCGCTGACGGTGAGCGAGGCCATCCGCCGCGGCGAGATGCTCGACGACGAAGGCCTGAGCTGGATCGAGGAGCCGATCCGGCACGACGACTATGAGGGCAACGCCCGCATTGCGGACGCGCTGCGCACGCCGGTCCAGATCGGCGAGAATTTCGACAGCGCCTTCTCGATGCAGGCCGCACTCTCGGCGGAAGCCTGCGACTACGTGATGCCGGACGTGCAGCGCATCGGCGGCGTCACCGGCTGGCTCCGCGCCGCCGCGCTGGCGCACGCCGCCGGCATCGAGATGTCCACCCATCTGTTCTCGGAGGTCAGCGCGCATCTTCTCTGCGTGACGCCATCCGCGCATTGGCTGGAATATGTCGACTGGGCCGACGCGGTGCTTTCAACGCGGCTGACCGTCAAGGACGGCTTTGCGCTGCCGAGCGAGGAGCCCGGCAACGGCATCGCGTGGGACGAGACCGCGGTGACGAAGTATATGGTTGCCTGACGCGGCGCGACCCCGTAGCCCGGATGGAGCGACTTGTCCGCCGTAGCTCGAAGAGCGAAGGCGGAAGCGTAATCCGGGGTTTCTCGCCGCGGAGAGACTTTCCCGGATTGCGCTGCGCTCCATCCGGGTTACGACAACACTACGAAATCGAGTGACCGATCATGAGCCGCTTCTGGAGTTCCGTCGTCCGCGACCTCTCGCCCTACGTGCCGGGCGAGCAGCCGAAGATCCACGACCTCGTCAAGCTCAACACCAACGAGAACCCCTACGATCCCTCGCCGCATGTGCTGGCTGCGATTGCGTCCGCGACCGATCGCCTGCGCTTCTATCCCGATCCCGGCGCGACCGCTTTGCGCGAGGCGATCGCGGCACGCTACGGCGTGGCGGCCGATGAAGTGTTCGTCGGCAACGGCTCGGACGAGGTGCTGGCCCACACCTTCCAGGGCCTGCTGAAGCAGGACGCACCGCTGCTGTTTCCCGATATCACCTACAGCTTCTATCCGGTCTATAGCCGCCTCTACGGCATCCGCTACGAGGAGGTGCCGCTCGATGCCGCAATGAAGGTGCAGATCGAGGATTACCGGCGGCCGTGCGGGGCGATTCTGCTGCCCAACCCGAATGCGCCCACCGGCATCGCGCTGCCGCGCGACGCGATCGAGGCGCTGGTGACCGAGCATCCGGACCAGCTGGTGGTGGTCGACGAGGCCTATGTCGATTTCGGCGCCGAGAGCGCCGTGCCGCTGGTCGCGCGCCACGACAATCTCCTGGTCATCCAGACTTTCTCCAAGTCGCGGGCGCTCGCAGGCCTGCGCGTCGGCTTTGCCATCGGCCAGCGGCCTTTGATCGAGGCGCTGGAGCGGGTGAAGGATAGCTTCAACTCCTATCCGCTCGATTGCCTCGCCATCGCCGGCGGCGTTGCGGCCATCAAGGACGATATCTGGTTCGAACAGACACGCGGGCGCATCGTCGCGAGCCGGGAGAAGCTGGTGCGCGATCTCTCCGGCCTCGGCTTCGAGGTGGTGCCGTCGATGGCGAACTTCGTTTTCGCCCGCCATCCCGGCCACAGCGGCGCAGAACTCGCCGCCGGGCTTCGCAAGCACGGCGTGCTGGTGCGACATTTCGCAAAGCCCCGTATCGGGGATTTTTTGCGGATCACGGTCGGGACGAAGGAGCAGTGCAGCCGCCTGATCGCGGTGGCGCGCGACCTGGTCTGAGCCTTCTACGACCGAACCGCAGCAATCATGCTCAGCTCGACCGGAGCACCCCGCGGCAACTCGGCGACGCCGACGGACGTTCGGGTGTGACGACCGCGATCGCCAAGGCGTTCGATCAGTCGGTCGGAAGCACCGTTCATGACTTGCGACTGCTGGGTAAATCCAGGCGCGGAAGCAATGTATCCGACGAGCTGCAGGACCTGGACGATCCTGTCCTCTCCACCCGTTGCGTGGTTGATGGCCGCAATGCAGAGATCGGCGCAGAGGGCTGCGGCCTCCTGCGCGGCCGCGATATCGACATTTGCGCCGACCTTGCCCGCGTACAGCAGGTCTTCGCCGCGACGGGGCAGCTGGCCGCTCACATATGCAATTCCGCCATGGATGATCACCGGCAGATAGTTGCCGCCGGGCTTGTTGACGCTGCTCATCTCGATAACCTGCCTTATTCCTGCATCCGGGGGATGGCGGACAATGGCAGGCGGGGAGTCACGGATCAAGGCTGCGAGGCTTTTGCATGCCGAAGCCGGTGCGCGCTATAACGATCCCGCATGACCACATGGCGCCCTCATCCCCACATCCGCGTCGTCGCGATCGGCCTGCACTGGCGCGACGGACGACTGCTGGCAGCCGAGGTGCGCGACGATGCCGGGCGGATCAAGGGCGTGCGTCCGCTCGGCGGCGAGATCGAATTCGGCGAGAGCTGGCAGACGGCGCTGCTGCGCGAATTCAACGAGGAGCTCGGCATCGTCGTCCGCATCATCGGCGGGCCGCTGGTGATGGAGAACATCTTTGTGCACGCGGGCGCGACCGGGCACGAGGTGATGTTCATCGCCGACGTCGCGTTTCCGGATGAGGCTTTCGCGGGCCAGGATCGCATCGATTTCCGCGAGGACAATGGAGAAGAGATCGTCGCGCGCTGGTTCGACCTTGGCGATCTCGATGTGGAGGGTGGGCCGAGCCTCTATCCGGCTGGGTTGAAGGAGTTGTTGCTCGCGAGCGAGCTCTCCCTCCCGTCATCCTGAGGTGCGAGTGGCGCGATGCGAAAAGCATTGCGCCGGAAGCCTCGCAGGATGCACGGCCCGGATACGGCGGGGCCGCCGCCCTTCGAGGGCCGCTGACGGAGCAGCCCCCTCCAGCGACAACGGCTTCGCCGTTGCGCGGGGGTGACGGTCTTGGAATGGCGCACGCTGCCTCCACATCGTCCGCGCTACCACGCCTCCGCGCCCGGGATTTTCCTGCGCACCGCGATGCGCTGGATCCAGATGCAGCGACGCACCGACCTGTTGGAGCGGCCGACGGCGGAGATGCCCTCGCCGGCCTGAAGCAGCGGCGCGATGTTCTCGCGCAGCGTCCGGCAGCGCTGGAGCTCGGCCTGCCAGTCGATGATCGCCGCGTCAGCGCGTGACGCCATCAGCCCCAGTATCGTCATGGCAAGGCAGCTTGCCCGCACCGTGCGGAGTCCCTTCACTGTGAACTCTCCGGATCGCGCCGGTAACGGAAATCGCAATGATCAGCGCCTTGCATGATCGTCTGCGTGCGCGTGAGCCTGACGTCGGGGCCAAAACCTTCCGCGGTGGCGAAATCGGCGGTGCAGACCAGCAGGAAACCGAGCTCCGGCTCGCCCAGCGCCTTGTAGAACTCGGCATAGGCGCACCGCTTCACGTCGAATGCGAAGGCATCGTAGGTCTGCGCGATGACGTCATAGGCGAGTGCGTCGTCGCGGGCATAGGTCTTGAATGCCGATGACACGGCCTTGCCGAGATCGGCCTCGTTTTTCGCCTTCCAGAATTCCTCGCCGAAGCCGCGATAGAGTTCGCCGAGCGCCTTGCGCACCAGCGCGTTGGCGCGGGCATCGCCTAGTTCGGCCTGGAGCGCCTTGACCAAGGGCACCAGCACCTGCGCCTGGATCTGTGCCTGTTCGATGACGGACATTGTCATGGGCAACCTCGCGTCGGAGGTACGACCGTAACACAACACTATCGAAGGGTGAGATCTCGGCTTGCCGAGCCGAAGCTCGCGGCGGCAGCGGCATCGTGGCGGAGCGACAAGTTCCAGTCGGTCGACGCTCTTCGAGCTATGCCGGACACGCTTCGCGTGAGATTGGCTCGAATCGTGGCTTGCCGAGCCGAAGCTCGCGGCGGCAGC
>NZ_AKIY01000255.1 GCF_000282615.1 Bradyrhizobium sp. YR681
ATCGCGATTCGCATGAAAAACTCTTTCCGTTGAAGACGGATGTCCCACTGAACATCCTAGACCATTTCTCTATCCGACCGCTCGCCCAACATTAGGGCAAGTTGCTGCGCGAACTGAATAAACCTTAGCCGCTCGACGTGACAAGAACCGCATATATCGCGTGAAATACGCGACATGCAATTGTTGCATTCTACGTATGCGCGAGATACGCCGCATATGCGCGCTTCAAGCCGTCTTGAAGTGAGGTCGTCGCGCGCCAGCCGAGCTGTGCGAGGCGGCTGACGTCGAGCAGCTTGCGTGGCGTTCCATCGGGGCGTGTGGTGTCGAACGAGATCTCGCCGCTGTAACCGACGATGTCGGCGACGACGCGCGCGAACTCGGCGATGGTGATGTCCTCGCCGGTGCCGATGTTGACCAATTCTGAACTGGAATAGGTCTTCATCAGATGCACGCAGGCATCCGCCATGTCGTCGACATAAAGGAACTCGCGCCGCGGCGTACCGGTGCCCCACACGACGACGTTCTTCGCGCCCGAAACCTTGGCCTCGTGGAAGCGCCGGATCAGCGCGGCAACGACGTGGCTCATTTCGGGATGATAATTATCGCCGGGGCCGTAGAGATTGGTCGGCATCACGCTGATGAAGTCGCTGCCGTACTGGCTGCGATAGGCCTCCACCATCTTGATCCCCGCGATCTTGGCGATGGCATAGGGCTCGTTGGTCGGCTCCAGCGGGCCGGTCAGGACCGAGTCCTCGCGCAGGGGCTGCGGCGCCAGCTTCGGATAGATGCAGGAGGAGCCCAGAAACAGCAGCTTCTCGGCGCCGTTCTGATGCGCGGCCTGGATCGCGTTCGCCGCGATCGCGATGTTGTCGTAGATGAACTCGGCGCGCAGCGTGTCGTTGGCGACGATGCCGCCGACCTTGGCGGCGGCGAGGAATATTACTTGCGGCCGCACCTTCGCGAACCAGTCGAACACGGCGGCCTGGTTGCGCAGATCCATTTCGCGCCGCTCCGCGGTAACGAGCCTGACGTCCTCCCGTGCGAGCCGGCGCACAAGCGCGCTGCCGACCATGCCGCGATGGCCGGCGACGTAGACGCTTCTGCCCTTCAGCTCAAACGCTGCGTTTGCCACGGCCAGCATCCCGCTTTGCCTCGGCCAGATCGCTCGCCATCATCTCCTCGACGAGCTGGGCGAACGTCCGCTTCGGCTTCCAGCCGAGCACCTCGCGCGCCTTGCTGGCATCGCCGACGAGAAGATCGACCTCGGTCGGGCGGAAATAGGTCGGATCGATGCGCACCACGGTCTTGCCGCTGTTTTCGTCGACGCCGGTCTCGTCGACGCCTGCCCCGCGCCAGGCGATGCGGCGGCCGACCTGCGCAAAGGCAAGCTCGACCAGCTCACGCACCGAATGCATCTCGCCGGTGGCAAGCACGAAATCATCGGGCTTGTCGGCCTGCAGGATCCTGTGCATGCCCTCGACATAGTCGCGCGCATGGCCCCAGTCACGTTTGGCCGAGAGATTGCCGAGATAAAGCGTCTCTTCCAGGCCGACCTCGATGCGCGACACGCCGCGCGTGATCTTGCGGGTGACAAAAGTTTCGCCGCGGATCGGGCTCTCATGGTTGAACAGGATGCCGTTCGACGCGAACATGCCGTAGGCTTCGCGGTAGTTCACCGTGATCCAGTAGCCGTAGAGCTTTGCGACGCCGTAGGGCGAGCGCGGATAGAACGGCGTGGTCTCCTTCTGCGGGATCTCCTGCACGAGGCCATAGAGCTCGGAGGTCGAGGCCTGGTAGAACCGTGTCTCCCTCTCCATGCCGAGGATGCGGATCGCCTCGAGCAGACGCAGCACGCCGATGGCGTCGGCATTCGCCGTGTATTCCGGGCTCTCGAAGCTGACGGCGACGTGGCTTTGCGCCGCCAGATTGTAGATCTCGGTCGGGCGGATCTGCTGCACCAGGCGGATCAGATTGGTCGAATCCGTCATGTCGCCATAGTGCATCAGGAATGGCACGTTGCCGACATGCGGGTCCTGGTAGAGATGATCGACCCGCGCGGTGTTGAACGAGGACGAGCGCCGCTTGATGCCGTGCACGACATAGCCGAGCGACAGCAGATATTCGGCAAGATACGCGCCGTCCTGCCCGGTCACGCCGGTGATGAGAGCGATCCGCTCACGCATGCCGATACGTCTCGATCCTATCCCAGAGATGGTCGGGTGCCTCGACAGGCCCCTGAATTGTCATTTCGACGGCGAAACCGCGCGTGAACAGGCTGTTTCTTGGATATATCGGCGAGCCGGGTCAACCCCTGAAATGAGGAAAAACCTGTCAAAAGAGGCGCCAGCGAGGCCTAAATCAAGCCGCGGGCGTCTTGTCACGAATATAGCGGCAATTATTGCGGATACCCGACCGCGCTCACCACCATCGATGCATCCGGCTTCGAGATCGTGACCTGGACCGTGGAGGTCCCTTCGTCGCGGCGGTTCTTGCCGACGACGACCAGGGTGAACTTGTCAGTGCCGGAAAAATTGGGTTTGGCGAAATATCGGAAGCCCGGGCCGACCAGCACCAGTTCGCCGTTGCTCGGTTTTTCGGAAATCGAGACGCTGTAAATCTGCATTGTCGACCAGCGCAGCCCCTGGATGCAGTCGGCGCCCGGCGCGATCGTCATCGACCATTCCATGGTGTCACCAGCAAGCTTGTAGGGCTTGATGTCACGCATGCAGTTTGGCGTTGCATAAGCATTGAAAGCCGATGCCAGGATCATCAGCGAAGCGATGGAAACTAAACGGCCAGTGTGCGACATAACGGTCCCCTCTCGTAGTCGGCGGAGCGACAATGCGAGCGGCGGGCTGAAAAATTGATAAGAGACGACGTCACCTTCACGCTGTGCTTAACACCGCGCTAAGCGCTTCGATGCGCGTGGCACCCGACCAGCATCCACGACATGCATGACGGTGCCGCTCTGCGGCCTACACGAGGCCAACCAGTGCATTTGCCGAGCGCAAATATCCCTGGGTTCCAGCCGGTCGACCATTGACGTTCCGAAATGGATATCCATGTCGAAAGGCATGAGATACGCGATGCACATGCTGCTTGCCTGCGCGTGCCTGACATTCGCCAGCAATCAGGTGATGGCCCAGGGAACGCAGCAACCACCGTACAGCGGCGCGCCCAGCGGCTATGTGGTTGCGCCTGGGCCGACCGTCTCGACCAGGCCCCAGAGCACCCCGAACCGGCCCACGAACTATTTCTCGCCGGCCGATCCGTCCTTCGTCGGCCCCAATGCCACGGGCTGTTGCAGTTCCGTCAGACGGTCCGGCCGACGTTAATTTTCGGCAAACTTGGCGGCGGACGCGACACCCATCTTGCGGGCGTGCCCCTCTTTTGAGACAAGGGGGGATTATCGTTAACGTGGAGTATCGCGTGGCAGGCCTGATCTTGATTTTGGCAGTAGCCGGGCTTTCATTCGCAGCCGGTTATACGACCAGAGAGTTCATCTCCCGCCGACGCAGGGAAAGATCACTCAGATTTAGACCCTATTTGCCACCCGCCGGGCTGAGACAACCGCCCGCGTTTCTGCTGCGAAATAGCCATTTGGCATCGAGATCCGCGCGCCAAGGCGCCGCGAGCAGCGCGCCTTAGGCTGTCCTGTCAATCAATGTGTCCTTCGATGAGGTGGCAGGAGATGTTCAGGGTTGCTGGGATCGCCGCTCTTGTCGTGGTGGTCAGCGCGATCGACGCCGTGGCCGCTCCGAGCGCCGAAACCGCCAGGAAATGCATGCACTATTCCTACATCGCGTTCCCGTACAAGCGGCCCGGCGCCGTGCGCATGAGCGGCGATAGACAAGCCTATTTCAAGGATTGTGTTGCCAAGGATGGCAACGTACCGGAGCCTGCTGCCGTCCAGGAGCAGTGACAGACCATCCGTTCAGGTCACTTGCCGCCGTCGTCCATCTTGCCGTTGTTTGCGACGCATTTGTTGAAATAGGCGGTTTGATCGCGTCCAGAGCCCTTGGCGCTGCCGGCCGCGGGGTTGGCAACCTCACGGGGCGGAAATTGCTTCGTGGTAAGCGCCTTGCAAGTCCTGGCCAATTCCGCTGTGATCGCCCAAGCCCGATCGGGGGTAATGACGGCTTGAACGCAAAGCACTCCAATCGCGCCAGCAACGACCTTCCATCCGAGCACCATTGTTCTCCATCTCCCGCGCAGAGCCGACGACCTCGGCTTCCGATATCTCCCTTTGAGAGCGCCCGGCAAGTGTCACGGCCCAATTTTTCGTGATTTTCCAGCTTTCGCCGTGCATCTGCAAAATCGCGGTCGAGGATGTCCGCGCCCCGCCTCCGCCCGCGGAGCCATTGATCCCGGCCGCAGCGGCGCGAACGACGGCCATACGAGCCCGTCGCTGCGTCACACGTGCAACAGGTGACCCTGCGCCCACGCATGGGCCTCCGTCGTTACTGTAAAATCAGCGGGGTGGACATGAGCGTCGGACTCATGGGCGCCGACGTCGAACCCAGCCTGGTCGAGTTTATGAAACGAGAAGTCAAATTCACCCCCCGAGCCGCTCATAGCTGACGTCTGCGCGTGTGCATCCATCGTCTTGAAAACGAAGCCATCGGTCGCATGATCTGCCGCCGGCCCGGCCGCCACTGGCCGAACTGCGGCAGGTTCAACAAAATGAAAGCCGTCGAGGGGAGGATCAATGACCAGTGTGCCGCCGGTGCCATCGCTGGACAGATTGAACGTCGATGTCAGGTAGTTTCCAACCAGGTTGATGTTGGCCACGTGGCCGAGACCGTCATTGACCGTCAGCACTCCTCCGGTGCTCGTGCCCGAGAAACTGACGGTTGTGCCTGAACCATAGGAAACATCCTTCAAGTCCAGAATATCCGAAGCGTTCGGATCCCCATTCCCGGTCAGTCCGTAGATTTTGCCGGTAAACTGCGTGGCATGGTCAAGGATCAGCGTGCCGGTGTTCGCCTTGAAGGTGACGTCACCCGAACCAATACCGGTCAGTTCGACCTTGACCCCAGCTTCGATGGTGATCGCCTGGGTCACCTTGGCAAGAGTCAAAGTCGCATTCTTGGCAATGTCGACAATCGAGGATGACGACCCGATGTAACCGTCGCCGTTGAGATCCTGATAGAAGCTACCCTCCAGCGTCTTGATCGACGTCGGTGTCAAGTCGGTCGAGCTCAGACAGTTGCCGTTGCTGTCCGTCGTCCATAGGACGTAGCTGGCGCTGATACCGTACTTCCAGACCACTTGATAACCGCCGGACGCTGCTTCCGCTGCGATGGGAGTCCAAGCACCGATCTGTCCCGGAGTCACGGGGCTGCCGCTCAACTTCAGGATCGGTCCCATACCGCCTGACGTCGGGCTCATAAAATAATTGCCCTCCGACAACACGAGACTCGTCGATCCGGCCGACTCGATCGTCGTGCCCGCCGCAGCCGAGCCCGAGATCACGCCATCACCGTTGAGGTCTTGATGGAACGTACTCTCCAGCGTCGCAAGCGATGCCGACGTCATATCGGTGGAGCTAAGATTGTTGCCGTTGCTATCTGTGGTCCACAGCGCATAGCTGCCGCCGCTCCCGTATTTCCAGACCACTTGATAGCCGCTGGAGACCGCCTCCACTCCGATTGGCGCCCAGGCACCGAGTTGTCCCGAGACCACGGCGCTGCCGCCCAGCTTCAAGGTCGTTCCCGTGCCGCCCGAGGCGGGGTTCAGAAGATAGTTCCCCCCCGATAACATGAGACTGACCGATCCGGCCGACTCGATCGACGTGCCGGACGGAGCCGAGGCCGAGATGACGCTATCGCCGTTGAGGTCCTGATGAAACAAACTCTCCAGCGTCGCGAGCGACACCGACGTCACATCGATCGAGCTCAGGTTATTGCCGTTGCCGTCCGTCGTCCACAGCGCGTAGCTGGTGCCATTTCCGTATTTCCAGACCACCTTGTAGCCGCCGGAGACGGCCTCCGCTGCGATCGGATTCCAGGCACCAAGCTGTCCCAAAGTCACGGCGCTGCCGCCCAGCTTCAACGTTGGTCCCATGCCGCCAGAAATCGGGTTCATGAGGTAGTTGCCCGCCGACAGCACCAGGCTTGTCGATCCCGCCGCTTCGATCGTCGTGTTCGAGGATACCGATGCCGAGATCACGCCATCGCCGTTGAGGTCTTGATGAAACGTACTCTCCAGCGTCGCAAGCGATGCCGACGTCACATCGGTGGAGCTAAGATCGTTGCCGTTGCTATCTGTGGTCCACAGCGCATAGCTGCTGCCGCTCCCGTATTTCCAAACCACTTGATAGCCGCTGGAGACCGCCTCCACTCCGATTGGCACCCAGGCACCGAGTTGTCCCGAGGCCACGGCGCTGCCGCCCAGCTTCAAGGTCGGTCCCGTACCGCCAGAGGTCGGATTCATGGAGTAATTGCCCGCCGAAAGCACCAGACTCGTCGATCCTGACGCTTCGATTGTCGTGCTAGGGGGCGAGGGCGGCGAAATCACGCCGTCGCCATTGAGGTCCTGACGCAAGACTGATTCGAACGATTTCAGCGTGCTGCTGCTTCCCGACACCGTCCCCGTCAGGTCTGACGTGAAATTCCCACTGCTGTCGACGTTCCAGACGAAATACTGGTCGGCACCTGAAGCCTTCCAGACGACGTTGTATCCAGTTGCCGTCTTCTCTGCGGAGATCGCCGAAAACGTGCCGAACTGTCCCTGCTGCACCGGCGCTCCCGAATACTTCAGGACAAGATCGACCCCGCTATCCGAGAGATAGTAATTGGTACCGGCCCGGATCAGCGTGGTGGTACCAGCCGACTCGATGGTGGTGCCGACGATCGGATCCAGCACGTTGGAAATCTGGCTCACGTTTCCAGCGGCATCCGTCGCAGTGGCTGAGAAGGCATGAGCGCCATCAGCCAACGCTCCGGTGTTGATGATCCATTTTCCGTCCGAAGCGGCAATCCCGGTACCGAGCAACGTCGCACCTTCATAGAGCCGAACGACGGTCCCGGCCTCCGCGGTACCGGAGACATCGATCGAGCTGCCCAACGCCGAGACGTCTGCTTGGACGACGGGCGCCTCCGGAGCGACCGTATCCACGACCACCTTGGCGCTTGCAGACGGCGCACTCAGGTTTCCCGCTGCGTCCATCGCTTTGGCAATGAACGAATGCGTGCCGTCGACCAGGGTCGGCGTTGTGTAGGACCAAATGCCGCCGGCGCTGGCGGTTGCGGTACCGACCAGGGTCGAACCATCAAAAATCTTGACCGTGCTGCCCGCTTCCGCCGTACCATTCAGCGTAACATGGCTGGCATTGGTGATGCCGTCGCCCGGGGTGTTGCTGTCCGGCGAAAAGCTTGTGATCGCGGGCGCGGCCGGTGCTGTCGCGTCCACGGTCAGATTGATTGCCGAAGACGTTGTGCTGGCGCTCCCTGCGCTGTCCACCGCTTTGGCTGTGAAGGCGTGGCTGCCGTCTGCGAGGGATGCCGTGGCGAAGCTCCAGGTCCCGGAACTGCCGACGACGGCCGTGCCGATCTGGCCGGCACCGTCGAAGATCTGGACCGTCACGCCGACCTGGGCCGTTCCGCTCAGCGTCACAAGATTGACTTTCGTCAATCCACTGGCGAGGCCGGCGCTGTCCGAGGACGAGACTGCGATCGTCGGAGCAAGAGGCGCCGCCGTAGCCGGACTGGACGTGGCCTTCGTGACGGTCAGGTCGAGCGTGTGAATTGACAGCGTGCCTGCCCCCGATCCGACCTCGGCTCCGAACTCCAGCGAGGCCAGGTAATCGCTGTTGGAGACCACGCCGAGGCTTTTGAGCTTTGCCAGGATCGAAGCGATATCGATCTGGCCAGCTGTCGAGTCGGTATCGAGGACGACCGCCGTATAGGGCCGCGCTCCGGCCTGATAGTAGATCTTGGCCGAAATCACGCCGTCGCTATAGGTGCCGATCTGGCTGCCGAACGGACTGAGACCACCCTTGTGCAGCCAGATCATCACTTCATTGGTGATCGTGCTCGCATCGCCGTTCGGGCGGCTCGTCAGCCAGAGATCGAAGGCGACGTCGAAGCCTGAAAGATTCCCGTGGTACTCGACGTCGTATTTGACGTTGAGGCTGCCAAGGCTGGACAGTTGTATCGCAAACGAATTGCTGGCCGAGCTCGACGTGGCCGCATATGGATTGAGGCCGTAGGAAATCTCCTGATAGGCCCGGACCATGGGATTGGGATCGATGACGACCGGAAACGACCAGGTAAAGGTGGTTTGCTTGGTCAGATCGGCGGCAGCATAGGACGTCGAGACGGAGTAGTCCGTGCCGTAAACCAGGCTTCCCGGATTCCAGACGTTGTTGACGATCGTCCAGCCATTCGCGGTAAACGCCTTGGCCGGGCCGACCATTTGGGACAGCGCCGTGAGGGATGCGGGAGTGCTGGGCTGCAGACCGAAATCATACGCGCTCAGGCTAGACAGGCTCACATTCCGCAGCACGAGGCTTTCGCCATTGGCGAATGCGAATTTCAGGTCCGCGCCGCTCTGCGTGGCCAATGCCGTGAGCTGATCGAAACTGGTGATCCCGTAGCCTTGCAGCTTGATGATGTCGTTGCTCGGCGCGAAGTTCACGATGGCGTCAGAGCCATTTCCCGCCTTGACGATGAACAGATCGGCCCCGGCACCTCCGACCAGAATGTCGGTGCCCGCACCGCCATCCAGCGTCGCGCCGACGGTGCCGGCGATGATGATGTTGTTGAGAGCGTTGCCCGTTCCGGAATTTGCGCCGGGCGTGTTGAGGATCAGATTTTCGACGTTGTTGGGGAGCGTCGCGGCGCCCCAATAATTCACAACGATCGTATCGGTACCCTGCCCGGCCTGTTCAATGACGGTCTCGCGATTGTCCCACAGATAGTAGGTGTCGTCGCCGAGACCTCCGATGAGAACATCACCGCCGGCGCCGCTGAACGCGTCGTTACCGGACGTGCCGGTCTGGGTCTCCGCCCCCGTCGTATTGATCGCCCATCGGGTCGTCGTCCCCGATGTCGACAGAGTTAGTCCATTCGCAGTGCTGTACGTCGTCATATGCCCGTCCCCCAAGGCACATGAAAACATTCATTTCCAAATATCCGGGGGCGGGATTGCAGCTAATCGTTCGGACCCGATTGAGACTTCGGTAAGATTTTCAGAAAATGAACAAAGATCGCGGAAGGCGTGGAAAGCCCTTCAACTGCCATATTCGGCTGAGAAGCAAGCCTTGGCGTGAAGACCAACGCAATCCATGTCCGAGGCCGTCAATGAGAAGCGCAGCGATTATCGTCTTGTTAGCTTTGTTCGGCTCCGGGCCGAGCGAGGCGGAGCAATTGTTCTCGACGCCGCTGCGGGATGCAGCGGTCAATCACGATCTCGCGAAGGTGAGAAAGATGCAGTCAAGCATCTCGCGCCGCGCGCAGGCAGATTCCGCTTCTGCGTCCGAGAACCAGGACCTCAACGGCGCGCAAACTCAGCCGCGCACTGCCGTGCGATAGCCGGAGACAGCGCTCACCGGTAATCTACGGAGACCGCGTTCACCAGGAACGAGCCCGTTCCCTGCGCAGGCTCCACACCGAGCGAATGGCCATTGTAATACTCCTCGCCGGTCAGGATTCCCTTGGACTTCAGGAAGAGATGCATCGCCTGGAGATCGATCGAGCCCTTGGCAAGATCGGCGTGGTTAACCGGCATGAACAGGATATCCGGGACCTTCGGCCTGCGATCGATCGCCACCTTCCATTGCACCCCGGCATGCTCGAACGTTCCGATCGGCGTCGCCGTGTTGAAGTACTTCACAGAATATTCGGGCGTACGGAGAAACACCTCGATCTCGAACAGGCGCGATGTCCAGCCGCGAGGAGCCTTGGTGAGAAAGTAATCATAGATGACGTCGAAGCCGTTGTGTGTCCCGGAAAAGGTTAGATCGTGCGAGACAGACAATTGCTGGATTTCGTTGATCCGCGAGGGCCGAATTTGCCGTTGCGGCACGGTGTTGAAATAGTCGCCATAGCCCGCGGCCTGGAGGAAGCCGACGATGAATTTCGGATCGCGGATCGGCCAATTCCAGGTGATGGTCGTCCCCGCCGGAAAATTCTCGGGATCCACGGTGAAGCTCTGATCGAAGTCCTTGCCGGCGACGTATTCCCGCTTGTTGAAGGGATCCATGAATGCCGTAAATGGACCCTTGGTGAATAATTGATGATCGCCGAAGCGGCGCAGTTCAGCCGCGCCGGCCCAATCGACGGTCAGCAGGAAGGCGGAAGCGAGGACGAAAGCTCGCGGGATTGGACGCATATCAGCTCCTTCTCGATCCAGGATGTGGAGTCGCGACCGTCGCACCCGACCTCAAAATGCCGGCTCAGCAAAGCAGGTTAACGACCAAATACGAATAGTGTCCGCTCGCCACTCGGCAGCCGGGTCCATTGAACGGACGGCTACTTGTCGCAGCTGCTCTTCCACTGGCAATGCCCGTAGGTGTCACAATCCTTGATCGGAGCGCATTGCGACCGCCCCCCCTCGCCGATGCGCATCGGCTTCTGACGGAAAGTCGTCGAGCACGAACGAGCGGGGCAGATCGGAGCAATGTCATACGGACCGCTGCAGATGGCGCGGAAGGCACCATCGACGCATTGGCAAAAGCATCCGGCCCATGCCGCGGATGGCATCGATCCGATTGCGATAAAACCGATCAGCCAGGCGGTTCTCACCAGACTTCCAATATGAAAATTCATCCAGAGCCTCAGTGACCTTGTTGCGATGCCCGCGGAATCTTGCACGAAAACGGTCGAAGGAAGCAAGCCAGCCGTCCTGCTTCCAAAGGTCTCACGACATTACGTTCTCGTGACGCAGATACGGACATCTTGCCGCGACACAGCGGCTAGTTGAAATACTCGCGAAACTCGAACCTGAAATCCTTCGCATCCGGCACGATGCCAAAGATCTCGCGGCGCTTGGTGTAGGCTGCGACGGCGATGTCGTTGCACTTGTCGGTGCCCAGATAGCAGGCCCGCAGCTTGACCGGAACGCTGCATGAATTGTTGACGATCAGGATGTGGTCGTAAAGTTTCGGATTGACGACCTGCGACTTGGCCTCCCCGAGCACGTAGACGCAGGGGCGGCCGGAGGAATCCATATGCCGCTGCGGCGTCCGGGACGAACCGAACCTCATGGACGATGAGTTGGTATCCACGCTGAGGCCGGGCGTCGAGCCGACGACCGAGCCTCCGGTCAGTCCCGGCTTGTCGACCTGAGCGTGCGCCCCATCGTGAGCGGCCAGCAAGGCGCCAAGGCCGATAGCCACCGCATAAGCGAATGATCGAATCTTCGACATTGCCAAACTCCAGCTCGGCTCAATTCCAGTATCGCTGCGGGCGCGGCTCGGCATTGGGAATATCGACTCGAATTCCCTGGTCCTCGAGGAGTCTCGCGAACTGTTCGCGATTGTACCGCCCGACGTCCGCAAGTCGTGCGAGCAACTGCTCCCGCACCGGCCACCCCGGACCCGCAAGGTTGGCAGCGGCCAGGTCGACGAAGCCGGCGTCCACCAACTCTGTAAATTCGGTCAGCACCTTTTTCTGTAGCTCGCTACCAAGCGACGGAAACACGGCAAGCGCAAACCGGTTCCGACGAAGAGCGATCCAGCCTTCATTCGGTCCGGTCTCGTAGGACATCTCCAGATAGCGGAGAGCCTTCTCAGACACCCCGGAGCTGGATACTTCGATCCAGTACCGCACAAACCAGAAGAACGGGTCGTACGGAGAGCAGCTGATGGACTTGCGGATCGCGCCGCGCAGATCGCTGGAGAGCTTGTTCAACGCGAGCCGATCCGTCTCGCCGCCCTTGATCTCGTACAACTGCACTTTCACGAACACGGCGCTGCGGATCGCAGGGGTGTTGCAGTCCGCAGCAGCGATCGCGCGATCCGCGTCAGGTTCGACCCCCTCCAGTACGCTCGGCTGGAAAGTCTCACCGAGCGATATCCGGGACCCGACGGCTTCGAGATCCCTGAAAGGAAAGACGCGCTGATACGTGCTCACGCTCCAGGAGATCGTGAGCACGCCGGCCGCAACGAACAGCAGCTTCAGAAAGGCGCGGGCTATCGACACGGCATCGCCACGTCTCAATCCACGTAGCCGTATCTCGAATAATAGGAATTCCCGTAATATTCGGAGTGCCGCAGATCGTAGCGGCTCACGGCCTTCATGTTGGCCTTGTTGAGCACGCAGCCGATCGTCCTTTCGGTGACGTTCGGGGCGTCGTTCAACGCCATCTGGACGACGTCGATCTTGGTCTTACCCCACTCGACGATAAGGAGATAAGAGTCGACGAGACGGTTGGTTGCGCGCACGTCGACGATCGGAGCCATCGGGGGCAGATCCACGATGATCCTGTCGTACGAGCCGCGCAGGCCTGCGAACAGCTTCTCGGTGGCCTGCCAGAGCATGATCTCGTGGCTGTGAGGCAGCCACTGATCGATCACGACCGGAAGGAAATCGAGGCCGGTTTCCGGATCGGTCCAGAGCGCGTCCTGCAATGCCACGTCGCCGGAGATGACGTCCACCAGTCCGGCCTTGGCACCCGGCGTAAGCTGCTTGGTCAACGACGGATTGCGCAGGTCGCCGTCGATGAGCAGCGTGCGCGTGCCGCCATGCGCGATGACGCGGGCGAGCGAGGCTGCCGTGCTCGATTTGCCCTCGTTGGGAAGCGCCGAGGTGATGCCAAGGACGTTGTTGGTCCTGCTCGAACCATGCAGGTCGGCGGCCAGCTTGATGGCCCGCAATCCCTCGGCAAACCGCGAGAACGGGGCTTCCATCACGTAGCGCATCGGGCTCGGACGGAACACCAGCGGACGGTCGATCGCCGCCAGCCGCTCGTCTTCGCGCGGCGGGCGACCTGCTGGCCTTTGCGGCGGCGGCGAGCGGACCGCACCATCCGGCGCTTGCTTACCCAGGGCGCGGGCAACCATGCCACGCACGCCGCGGGAAGATTTCGCGCCGTCGAACGACAATTTCGGCAGCACGGCGATGCAATCGAGACCGAGTTCGCGCTGCACCCTCGAGGCGGTCCGGAACGCACGGTCCGACATATCCCTGAAAACCGCGAGGCCGAATGCCAGCGCGATTCCACCGACGAGAGCGCCCGGCATCACAATCAGCATGTTCGGGAATGACGGCTTCAGCGGCGGCGTGGCCTGGGTGATCAAGCGGGATTCAGTGATCGGGAACGACTGCTGCTGCACGGAGACCATGTAGAGCTGCAGGAAGTTGTCGGCGAGCGCGCGATAGCTCTGCGCGTTGCTTTCCAGCTCTCGCAACGCGATCTGGGCCTGGCTCGTGTCGTTCGAGGCCTTGACCGTCTGATCCAGGGTCTTCTGCGTGCTGTCCTCCTTGGAGGAGGCGATCTCGAGGTCGCTCTTGTAGGTTTCGGCGATTCGCTTGAGTTCGTCCCCGATCGACCGGCGGATTTCCCGCATCTGATCGCGCAGATTCTTGACCGCGAGGTGCTGCGGCCCGTAGCGATTGGACCAGTCGGCCTCGCGGTTCGAGAGATCGAGATATTGCTGGCGAAGCCGCGTGATCACGTCGTTATGGAGGGAGTCGGCGACGGCTCCCACTTCGGTGATGATCGTGCCGTCGCCATTGTCCTTCTGAAGAATCCCGTTGATGCGATCGAGGCGCGCCTGGGCTTCGGCCTTCTGGGCCCGCGCGATCGTCAGAGCGCTGTTGATTTCGGCCAGTTGCTGCTCGTTGAGAAGGCGACCGCCGGTATCGACGATGTTGTTGTCGGCCTTGTACTGCACAACGGCTCGCTCGGCCGCAGAGGCCTGAGTCCGAAGCTCCTTCAGCCGGTCCTGCAGCCAGATAGCCGCGCGACGGGACGCCTGATACTTCGATTCGAGTTGGTCGTTGATATAGGCTTCGGCCACCGCATTGGCGATCTTTGCCGCGCGGTCGGGATTTTCGGACTGGTAGTCGATCTGAATGACATACGACAATCCCAGCCGCTTCACGGAGAGACGCTTCTGAAACTTCTCGAGCGCCTTGCGGGTCAATTCGAAATCCGACCGCGGGCCATCTGACAGCAGAGACCTGATCGCACCGAGGATAGCACCTGGAATGCCGCCGCCGGGACCAACGAACTCGTCGAGTTCGGTCAGTCGAAGCTGCTTGATGACGTTGAGCGCGATCGTTTCGGACTGAAGGATTTCGACCTGGCTGTCGACTGTTCCGGTATCCAGCGGCGATTCGGTTCCGAGCGGAGCCTGCTGCTGAATGGTCTGCACCTTCTTCGTATCGATGATGAGCAGGCCGGTCGCGGTGAAGCGCGCGGGAGTCGTCAGCATGATGACGCCACCAAGAAGAACGCACACGAGCACCACCGTGACAAGGAGGGCCACGTGTCGGCCGATCAGCCCCTTCAATGACTGAAGGGTCTCTTCTGCCGATGTGTACTCCTGGGTAACGGACGAAATGGCGGTGGTAGGCTTGGTAATATTGAGCATCAGTCCAACTCGTCCATCTTTTGCTTTGGCGGCGAGTGCCAGCCCTACGGGCTCGTCGTCTGCGCCGCCGTCGTCGTTGTCGAAGTGACGCCCGAAATTCCCGTCACCCCGCCGCTGAAGTAATTAAGCCCGTTACCGCGAACGCTCTCAGCCGAGAACGTGAACGTTGATCCCGTACCGTTGCCCAAAGTGGCCGCTGGGTTGGTTCCGCCCCCGACGCCTCCTGGCGAAATTCCAGCGCCAGAAGCGCTCGTCGCCAGTGTTCTGTTCTTGTCGTCGCCGGTGATTGCCGCGTAAGCGGCCTTTGCCGAAGCAGACGGGCTGTTGTTCACTCGATCCTGAATCTCTGCGGCGAAATTAGGGTCCGTCCGCAAACAAAGCACAGATGCGGCCTGACCAAGGCCAGATCCGATCGCGCTTTGCTGATCGTCCGACGCGCCCCTAAGCAGGGCGAGAACCGGAGACAGTGTCGAGGAATCCGAGGCCACCAGATCCCTTACGGTTTGCGCAAGATCGGCCGCGCCCAGAATCGAGCTCGGATTTGCAACAAAGTTGTTGACGGTCGCAGCTGGCAACTTCTGATCGCCGGACAGACACGCCGCGGGCGCAACCTGGACGGAAGCCAGAGAGATCGTTCCGGCGATCACGAGACGTCCAAGCATCGAACCCATATATTCTTTAAACACAGCTTTCTCCCACCAACCGAGGCAGTTAACGCAGCCCTCCTATAGCATGCTCCTGCAATCTAAAGGCAAACCATCCACGTTGGATGACAGTAACTTTAACGGCTGCGTTCATCTAAGCCGTCCCCCAAATCCGGGCTGGCCGCACCAGGCTCGACGCGACTGGACGCAGACGGCGGCGCTAGTGCTTGAGCAAGTCCCGTGCCAACTATTGCGGCAACCATGAACGCGTATCCGGGGATCTGAAGCGAAAAATCAACCAGCGAGTGCAGCCCGGCCAGCAGCCAGGCGGCCAGTGCCACCGAAATGGGCAGAGGGTCGCGGGTCGGCCGCCGCATGATCGCCCAGATCAGTAAAAATAGGATCGCCAGATACCATGCGAGGACTCCGCCTGCGACGAAAACGCCGGTTTCCGACGCAAGCTCCAGCAGCACATCGTGCGCCCGATTCCAGGTGCCGGAGATCGATACATCGCCTGGGCGATACGCCTGAAAAATCGCGACAAAGCTTCCCAGGCCCGTACCAAGTTCGGGGAAGTCACGCGCAATCTGCATGGTCGTCCGATAAACCGGCCAGCGCCCCTCGTCGCTGAACCCCTGGATGCTGAAGCGTTGCCCGACATTACCCCCGACAGTCAGCATGAGACCTGTCGCCACCAATGATCCAATCGCGCCCACGGCGACCATGGCTTTCCAGTGGGCAAACTCGCGTCGGAAATACGCCAGAAACGCAACCAGCAGCGCGATCAGCGTGAGAACGGAACCGGCTCGGGATCCCGTCATGAAGACGGCGCATAGCGTGGTGACGAAAATCGCGAGAGCGAACAGGCTGCGATTCGTTGGGTGCGCGACGAGTCGCTGGAACGCACCGCGAAGGTTCAACCCGCGCCGCTCCCGCATGTCGCGCAGTTCCTCGCACCAGAAGAGAAACCACAGGACCGACGTCTGTCCGAAGAAGACCGCCGCCGTGTTCCGGTTGGTGAACGTGCCCGTGAGATTGGCCAGATGATCCGTCTTGTTCTTCCAGAACAGAATCTTGCCGGGATCGACCGCGAAGGTGACAATCCCGAGCAAGGCATAGGCGGCGCCGGCGAAAGCAACGACGCGAAGCAGCCTGAGGCCGTCACGCCGATCCGACGCGATCGAAAAAGACACAAGCAGCATGAGCACGAAGGCCAGCTCTGCACCGATCGCGATGAGCGGCACATCCCTCACGACCGATACGATGGGAGGAAAATCTTCTCCCAGCACAGCGCCCGCACGGGCCCAGATCGGGTGCACGAGCCCGCTGGAAAACCATGGTCGCACCGATATCTGCTCGTGAATAACGACCAGATAAGCGCCAAGAGACACGAAGGCCGCGAATAAAAAGACTATCGATTTGCCGGAAAGCCGCGCCGGCACGCTGCAAATCGCGGCCAAGCCCAGCAACAGGCCCCACGCCGCGACAAAGCTCACGGCCGTCGAGCCGAGCGGAAACGGCGAAAGACATATGACGGCAGCGACGCAGGCGAACGCCGCCTGAGTGGCGACCAGACGCACGACACCACGACGCTTCCTGTGGGGATTTTTTACCGCTTGGCTGCGCTCGACTCGTTTCGGCGCCATGGCAGTGTCCAGACCCTAGAGCTCGGCCTCTCTTCTTCGATGAAAGCGCGAAGCCGCGATACGAATTCCTCCGGCGCCTTCCGGGAAACGCCCTGGGATGCAACCATATCGCTGAGATGGTTCAACCGGTCGAGGAGTTGGGCTTCGTCCCTCACCACGTAGAGACCTGGTGTATTCTCGAAACGCGCAGCGGTTGCAGACTGATGCTCGTTCCTGTGCTCGCCGCGCGTGTGGTCACGCGGCATGATGATGATCGGCTTCCTGAACTCAAGGGCCGTCAAAATCGAGCCCATGCCGGCATGGGCGACGATCAGCTCAGCCTCGGCCTGGAGCTTGCGAAACTTGTCCGGGCTCATCATGTCGAAGCACTTGAGCGCCCGAGGCGTGTAGCCCGACGGTCCGGTCTGCGCCATGACGTCGGTTCTTCCGTTCTCGACCGCCCACATATCCACGGTACTGATCAGGCGATCGAAAGGAAATTGGGTGCCGACAGAAACCAGAATCACAGTACCGCCCCGAAGGAAGAAAGGTTGGGGTATTTTTCCACGAGATGAGGCCATTGCGTAAGCCACAGATCTGCATAGCGTCTGGCGAGCTTTCCCGATAGCGACATACGTTCCGAATTCGCAAGGCTGTCGATCCAGACGGTTCGCGCCCCTAGCACTTTGCCCACCTGAATTGCAACCAATCCGGGCGCTGCGCCCGTCGTCACGATCACGTCGGGACGAAATTTTGCAATTATCCAGATCATCTGGGCAAACAGCACCGCAAAGCTCGCAGGATGGCTCCGCGAGGCGTCTGTCACGACGGCCACAGGGGTCGCACCGGACGGAGCCTCGGCTCCTTCCATTGTGGTCACATACAAGGCCTTGTGTCCCTCGAAGGCGGGACTAAGGCGCGACAGCTGGACCCAATGTCCACCACCGGACGCGACCAGCATCAGTCGTTTTACGGCCATATCCGTTTTCCCCACCGGGTTGCCCTGCCGAGCGCTTCTCCGGTCACACGAGCGATAAACACAGGTATCCCTAGCAAGTACCGACGCCACAGACGAAGGGGCTCGTAGAGTAACCTAAACAACCATTCCAGGCTGAGTGCCCGCACCAGGGCCGGCGCGCGAGGAACCTCCCCCGAGACGAAGTCGAACAGTCCGCCAACGGCGAACGCGCGCGGGCATGCATAAGGAATGTGCTTGGCAATCCAGAGTTCCTGCCTTGGATTTCCAAGTCCTACCAGCACAAGATCAGGGTTTGATGATTTGATCCGTTCGACGATCTCGTCTTCCTCGGCTGGTTCATAATAGCCATCCTGACACCCGACGATCGTGTGCCGAGGCCACATGGCTGCGATGACCTCCGACGCCCGTTGGACGGAGGACGGCCTAGACCCCACGAGAAATATCCGCAACCGGTGCGTCGTCATAGAAAGAACCGCCGGAATCAGATCCGTTCCATTCATGTTCGCCGGGAAAACCGCCCCTTTGAGGATCGCGCTAGCAAGATTCAATCCAACTCCGTCATTGAGGACGGTGAACTCCCTCAGGATCTGGAGAACGAACGGATCGGAGCGCGTGAAGTTGAACAGATTGGCGTTCAGGAACGCGACCTTCATTGGCTGTTCAGCCGCCATCGACGCGTCGAATCGCGCCACGAACTCTCCAACGTCCGAGGAAAGCACGCTGACGCCGCCAATGTCGACCAACTGTCCTACACGGTGGGGCATCAAATGGTTTCGCAAACTATCATAAACAGAAACAAGTCCATCCGGTGTCAATCTTGTTCGATACAGTTTTCGAGCAAGCGGACGCAGGTGCCCCAGTCATAGTCATCCAAGACTTTGTTTCTGGCTGTGTCGGCCTCGCCCCTCGCGACTTCCAAGTCGCCTTGGCAAAGAATGTCAACAGCTGCCTGAACGGCGTTGTTCGCAGAGACGACCCGCCCACAGTAATCTTGCGTCATCTTCCGCGCGCCGGGCAAATCTATGCAAACCGGATAGGCGCCCGCCGCGAGCGCCTCGAGAACGATCAAAGGGAATGAATCCAATATCGAAAGGTGAATCAGAAAATCCGCAGCCGCGAGCCTTTTCATCAGCTCTTCTTCTTCCATTGCCGGAAAAAGCGTAACATTCTCCTTGATGCCATGTTCGGCGATCCGCTCGTTCAGCGCCATCCGCGTCTGGTCATCGCAGCCTCCGATGACTTCCGCAGTGAAGGCCAGGTTACGCTGCTTCAGCCTGGCGCAGACCTCGAGGAACAGAAAGCTGCCCTTTTCGTGCGAGAGCCGGCCGGCATGGATCAGCTTGAGACCCTGGCGGCCTGCCCTTTTCTCGACGACGAGCTGTCGTGTGCCAATCGAACGTGGCAGAAAAGTGTGAATGCGGCATCGGGGCACGCCGGCAGGCAACGCCAGCTCCTGAAGCTGGGTCTCGGACAAATATGCAAACCTGCTCGACAAGCCGAGCAGCGCGCGGCTCAACGCGCGAAGCATGGCGATCCGCGTAGATTTCCAATTGGCCCCGAGATGTGGCGTTACCACAACCTTGAACCCCATCGCTCTCGCCGCGACCAGAAAAGCCAAATCCGCCAGGTTCACATATTGGAGCCACACGGCGTTCCAGCCTTCATGACGCCGCCGCCAGAAGGTGCGAAGTGATTGCCAGGCCCGGACGGAAGTTGCGGGCCTCAGATAGGCCGTATTTACCGGCAGCCAGTCGACCTGGAGCCGCGCGTCCAAATTCATTGCATCATGGGCACGACTGCAAAATGCCTCAACACCGCCTGGGCGCGCAGGACTGCCTCCAAGGATAAGAACCTTCATCAACAAAGAACTCTCGAACAATATTCGGCCGCTGACGGTTTGCACGTATATGACACCTTGGCCAGCCGGTTTAATCCAAAACCCGGCAATCAAGACCGAAGCTGACGGGAACAGCCCGCTACGATCCTTCCGACGATGCCATTCCCATGCCATCGTGGG
The DNA here is from genome assembly GCF_000282615.1 of Bradyrhizobium sp. YR681. GTDB lineage: Bacteria > Pseudomonadota > Alphaproteobacteria > Rhizobiales > Xanthobacteraceae > Bradyrhizobium. Next base: position 19,808 of record NZ_AKIY01000255.1, read on the forward strand.
CAAAAGCCGGGCGGAAACGGGGCCGAGAGTCTCTTTTTCTTTTCAGCGGACCATGGTACGGATCAAGCCACTCAAATTCTTCAAGAATATGTGTGCCGCGGACTCGTAACGGCTTTTGCAGGTGATCTGACGAGGCTCCGACACCTAGCCGGCAGTTTGCAAAATGAGCGCCCAGTCGATCGTTTTTCTCCTCTCTCACTCTTCTGCAGGAGGCGTTCAGGAAATCTGGGCCAATCTGGCTGAAGGTTTCCGCGTCCGCGGCTTCGACGTGCGGTTGATGGCGCTCTACCCGTATCGCGCGCAAGTCCGTGAGACTTCTCCTCATTTGCCCTGGCAATATGTCATCTCCCGCCGGCCGACGGCGATTGGCGCGCAGATCAAGATGCTGATGTCGCTGGTAAGGCTGCTGCGCAAGAATGCGCCCGACATGATTTTCACGGCAATGCCGGCAGCCAATGTGCTTGCTCCGATCGCGGCACGGCTCGCGGGCGCATCGACGCGCATCGTCATCTCGCATCATTCTCCCGTGGGCACCCACAGCCGGATTCTGAACAAAATCGACGGCTGGGTCGGATCGTGGCCGAACGTGCAGACGGTCGTGACGGTCTCGGACGCGGTCGGAGAATCGCTGAACGGCAAGCCGAACGCCTATGTCGCCAAGCGGCGAACCATTCACAACGCGCTCCCGCCGGAGATCGAGACGTTGCTCACAACGCTTTCCGCCGTGCGCGAGCGCAAGACGACGCGCGCGCGGCGCGTCGTGGCAACGGGGCGCCTGTTCCCACAAAAGAATTATCCCGTTCTGGTGCGCGCAGCCGTGCACATGCCGGACGTCAAGATCGTCATTGTCGGCACCGGCCCCGAGGAGGCCATGCTGAAGACGCTCGCTGACGAACTCGGCGTGACGGACCGCATCGAATTTGCCGGGCATCGCTCCCGGAAGGAAGCGCTCGAGCTGCTCTCGGAAGGCGATGTCTTCGTGCAGCCGAGCTGGTTTGAAGGACACAGCCTCGGCTTGATCGAGGCTGCGAAGCTGCAATTGCCACTGGTTGTTTCCAACGTTCCCGTTCAGATCGAGGGCATTACCGCCGCCGACGGGACGGCATGCGGCATCGCCGTCGATCCCAGCGACGACAAGGCGCTCGCCCGCGAGATCCTGCGGCTACTCGACGACCCGGCTCATTACGTGACGTGGACTGATCGCGCGCGCCACCTGGCAGACGCGATTACTTATGAAGGCATGATTTTAAAGTACGAGGAGTTAGTACATGACGATAGCAGTCAGGGGAGTGAGACCGGCTGACGCCACCGCGTCCAAGCCCAGAACGACAATTCTTACGGTCCAAGTCATGCGCGGCCTCGCCGCGGTAGCAGTTGCGATATTTCACGCACACGTCATCCTAGCAAGACCCGAATACGGCGGCTTCACGATCCTGCCGAGCATCGCCACAAAGGGCTGGCTCGGTGTGAATTTTTTCTTCGTGCTCAGCGGCTTCATCATCATGTTTGCGCACGCAAACGACGTGGGCCGGCCGGATCGCATAGCCAATTACGTCTGGAAGAGATTTTCCCGGGTCTATCCGGTTTACTGGATATTCCTGATCTTCTTCCTCGCTGCCGCGTATCGCGGGATAGGCCACCCCAACTTCTCGTGGGATAATGCCAATATTTTGACAGCGTTTGCGCTCGTCAAACTTTGCGATCAATTCAGCCTTCCGCTTCAGGTCGCATGGACGCTGTTCTACGAGGTGACATTCTACGCGGTCTTCATTGTGTTGCTGGTGAATCGCACAATCGGAATCGCCGTGCTGTCGGCATGGATGCTATGCGTCACCTTCAGCAGCCTTGTCCTCGGAAACGTCGAGTGGGGGCTTCTGAATATCTGGAATGCCTATTTTGTGGTCGGCATGCTCGTTTATCTGCTTTATCGGAGAATGGACGGGCGCTGGGCGGTACCGCTGCTGGTCATGGGCTCGCTGTTGCTGCTTGTGATGCTTCGCGGCTATATCGGGGAGATGGAGTACGCACAGACACATCCGCGGATGATGATCTCGATTGCACTGCCGTTCGCGATGATCCTTCTGGGGTGCGTCCTGGCGGAACGGCGCTATGGCTGGAAGCCACCGCGCGTGCTGCTAAACCTCGGAGACGCGACCTATGCCATCTATTTGGTACATTCTCCCGCTATCACGATGATTGCTTTGCTGAACTACAAATTTGCAGCAGGAGTGATGCCGCCGATGGCTCTTTTTGCCGTCACATGCGTAGGTTCCGTCGCCGCAGGCGTTCTGGCGCACATCTTTGTGGAACGTCCAGTTCTTGGGCTCCTGAAGAGCCTCGAGACGCGCGGCGTCGGCACGAAGGTTGCAGCGATGGGCAAATGGCTGGGCGGAACGGTGGTTCAGTCCGCTCGAGGCCTCGCGCAGAGCCGTTACATTCCGGCGCGCGGGCATCATCATGCCGGGCTTGGAACTTCCGGCATATCCCGTGCCGACTTGATCAAGCCGGCGTGATAGGAGTGGAATGTTGACGCCAGAAGAGTCCGCCGGACGTGACAGACCGTCTCATCCGGCAAAGAAGGCACTCCAGTCCGTGCAAGTCATGCGCGGGCTGGCAGCCGTTGCCGTCGCCATTTACCACACCCACCTGATCCTGGCGCAGCCCGAATATGGCGGCGTCAGCCTGTTCGGTGCTGTGGCTTCGAAGGGATGGCTCGGCGTCAATTTCTTCTTCGTTCTGAGCGGCTTCATCATCATGTTTGCTCACGTAAAGGATGTGGGCAAACCCGCCAGACTTGGAAACTATCTCTGGAAAAGATTTGTACGGGTATATCCGGTTTACTGGATTTTCCTGACCCTCTTCCTGATCGCCGCCTACCGCGGCATCGGACACCCCAACTTCTCGTGGAACACGGAAAACCTGCTTTCCGCCTATGCTCTCGTCAAGCTCGCCGAGCCGCTGAGCCTGCCGCTGCAAGTGGCATGGACGCTGTTCTATGAAATGGCGTTCTATGCCGTTTTCTGCACGCTGATCCTGAACAGGCTGCTGGGCACCGTGGTGCTCGTCGCCTGGGCCGTGTCGATTCTGGTCAACAGCCTCGTTCTCGGACACGAGCCGGGATTGCTCCAGATGTGGAACGACATGTGGTGCGCCTATTTTCTGATCGGCGTCTGCACGTATTTCGCTTTCACGGTCATCGACCAGCGGTGGGGCGTTCCGCTGCTGGCCCTGGGTCTGGTCCTCCTGGTCGTGACAGCTTCGACCCTTGCGGGCGGCCGGATCGGCGTCACCCAGAAGGATCCGCTTGTTCTGCTGACGCTCGCGGTGCCCTTCGCCTTGATCCTGCTGGGCGGCGCCTTGGGCGAACGGCAGCATGACTGGAGCTTTTCGCCGATCTTGCGCAAGATCGGCGACGCGACTTATTCGATCTATCTGGTGCATTCACCCGTCATTACGGTTGTAGCGCTGCTCAATGCTCGCCTTGCGTCACATTGGATCCCCCCGATTCCCCTTTTCCTGTCGACCGCAATCATCGCAGTTGTCGCCGGCGTGCTCGCCCACATTTTTGTCGAGAAGCCGGTGCTTCGTGCCCTGCGGGACCTTCGCGCTGGCCGTCGCGCCGTGAGCCAGGCCGCTGAGTAGGATCATGAGCGCAAAAGCAAGATATTTTGCCGGCATCGACGGGCTACGGGCCGTCGCAGTCCTGTCGGTGCTTCTCTATCACCTGCACGAAAGCTTTCTGCCGGGTGGATATTTCGGCGTCGACATATTCTTCGTCATCTCGGGCTTCGTTGTCACGGGATCGGTCGCGGGGGCGCGTTTCGACAGCCTGTTCCAGTTCCAGGGATATTTCTACGCACGGCGCATCGTGCGCATCATGCCGGCGCTGGTGTTCTGTCTGGTCGTCACCGCCGTTGTCGGAACACTGTTCATTCCCTCGTCCTGGCTGAGCAACATGCTGGCCAAGACCGGCCTTGCGGCCTTCTTCGGCGGCAGCAACATCGTGCTGGCGCTCAACAATGACGAGTATTTCTCACCCAGGGCGGCCTTCAACCCGTTCGTCCACACATGGTCTCTCGGCGTCGAGGAGCAATTCTATCTCCTGTTCCCGATGCTGATCTATTTCTTCCATCACGAGCGGCCGGGCGCCAGGACAACGCGTGCGGTCGCGGTCATATCGGCTCTCTCGGTCATTTCGTTCGCCTTGTGCGGACTGATGACGTGGTATCGCTGGGAGTACGCGTTCTACCTCATCCCGGCGCGCTTCTGGGAGTTGGGTGCCGGTGTCGTGCTGTATTTGTCGATGAACGCATGGGCGCCGCACATCAGCGCGCTGAGCCCGCAGAAATACAATCTCGGGTTTATCACCGGATTGCTGCTGGTCGCCGTCTCTTTCGTAATTCCGGCCACGATATTCTCGCCGTTTCCGGCGGCCCTCGTTCCCGTTGCGGGCACGGCCTGCCTGATTGCGTTCATCGTGGCGCAACCCGAGCGTGCATTGCCGGCGCAGTTTGCAAGACCGGCTCCCGTCTTCGTCGGAAAGATCTCCTATTCGCTCTATCTCTGGCACTGGCCGACCTTCGTCCTGTTTCGCTGGACGGTCGGGCTGGACCAGATCCAGACCTGCCTCGCGGCAGTCGCAATCGCCGTGCTTCTGGCGATCGCCTCCTACGAGATCGTCGAGCAGCCCGCACGAAAGTTTCAGTGGCAGAAGCGCCTGTCCGTCGCGAAGTTCATTCCTGCCTCGCTTGCCGTCGTTCTGGTGATCACGGGGGCCACGGCCGGCGTCTTCAAGTACAAATCGAAGCTGACGCTCAGTGTCACCGGCAATACCGACGTCTGGTACCCGCTGGCCCGCAAGAGCGTGGTGTCTGCGAAAGACTGCAGGATCGTGCGATCCGACGTCGTGGAAGGCGGCGTGCCGCTGACGATCTGGAAACCGACCGAGTGTCAGGGAGCGCCCTCTGCCGGGATCGTCTATGTCGTTGGCGACTCCCATGCCAGTGCCTACACCACGATGGTACGCCAATTCGCGCTCGATACCGGCACCACCGTCAAGGTCTACTCGCACGAGGGCTGCGCGTTCATTCCGCTCGATCGGCCGATCGCCGAGCACGACAGCGACTGCAGGAAATCTCATCAGGTCATCGCGCAATATCTGAAAGGCGCGATCAAGCCGCACGATCTCGTGTTCCTTCCGAGCCTGCGCCTCCCGCGGTTCGGCAATCAGTGGGGCGATCTCGACGGTGAGAGCAGGGCATCGACCCCAGCAGCCCAGAACCAGGCAGCGGTCGTGGCGGAAGCCATGCAGCTCCTCGCCCCGATCACCCAGCACGGCGCACGCGTTGAATTCGAGGCGCCCAAGCCGATATTCCGGACTCCTCCGTTTCGTTGCTCCGATTGGTTCAACCGGGACAATGCCGTTTGCGCCCCGGGCTTCAACATGAGCCGTCAAGACCTCGAGAAATTGCGCACACCGATCCTGGCCGCGATGACCGAGCTCACCGCCAATAATTCCAAGATATCGGTCTGGGATCCCTTCCCGCTGCTGTGCCCCGATCAGACCTGCACATCTTTCCGCGACGGAAAGCCGCTGTTCTTCGATGCGGATCATCTCAGCGGTTTCGGCAACGACTTGTTGTATGGAAACTTCTCCAAGAACACGCTTGCTTTGATGGGCTCTACCCAGAGCGCCAACGCGGAACCCAAGAAGTAGGAAGCATCAGCGCGCCGCCGGCTCCCAGCGGCGCGTTCGGGACGGAGCATCGCTGATATTGATCGTGGCCTCGATCGTCGTTTCTCCCTGAACGCGAAGCGCACTCCCCTTCACCAGCAACCGGAAGGTATCGGACTCGTTCGTCGAGCCGGCGATGTAGCGGAACGACGGACCGTTGATCGCGATGCGGCCAAACTTCGGCTGATTCAAGACGAGAACTTGATCAATCAGAAGGGTGGACCAACGGAGCCCCTGCACGCATTCCTCGCCTTGGCGGAGCTCGATGCTCCAGTTTACAACTTCCGAGCGAAGCCGGATCGGTTCTGGTCGAAGAATGCACGTTCCGCCGGCCCGCACGGGCGTCTGGCAGGCAGCTGTCAGGAACGTGATGACCAGAATGGCGATGCGGATGGAGTAGCGGGGCATGGCAAAGACCACTCGTGGCTCTTCCAAAGGGGACGCATAAATAAACTGTAGTGGCAACCATATTGGCGCCGACATTGCACCGCAACAAACATCCCGGTAGTATCGAGTAGAGCCGCTTGCCTGACGCAGCATGGTTACGACGATCAGGCGGCCTTTGCCTTCAGTATTGCTGATCCACACGCCAACCGACGTCCGGCAGGAATGACCATTCAATCCGAACGAAGCGCTTCGATTGCTCTTCACCGCAGACCTGCGCCGCCTTCGGTGCCCATCGCCAGCCTGACGATGTACGCGCTGCTCGGCTTGATGGTGGCCGGCCCGTATCTGACGTTGAAGACTCTTCCCTATACAGGTGAAGGAAGCGTTCTGAGGCAGCTCGCCTTCACGGGTGTCTATATCGCGGCGATGACCGCGGCGCGTGTTGCGGCCAATCCCCGCGGCCTCTTCCCGCTTCCGTTAAGCCTCGGACTCACGCTGCTGTGGTTCTGGCTGAGCCTCACCTGGGCGGTCGATCCCGACATCGCCATGCGCCGTCTCCTGCTGACGACGATGATCGTACTCACCGTGTTCAGCATGGTGGACATTTTGGGTTATGCGAGGACAATTCTCATCTTCCGCGAGATGATGATCGTGATCCTCGCGATCAATTTCCTGTCCGTCGTCCTGTTGCCGTCGGTCGGCATCCACCAGCAGCTGGACGTCGAGGGATTTGGCCTCGATCCCGAACTGGTCGGAAACTGGAAGGGAGTTCTGACGCAGAAGAACTTCGCCGGCGCCGTCTGCGCGCTTACCATTTCCGTATTTCTGTTTGACGCTCGTTCGATAAAGACCTGGATCCGCTGGGCGGTCATCCTGGGCAGCGCGTTTTTCCTGTACAAGACGCATGCAAAGACGTCGATCGGCATGATCGCTTTGTCCTTGTCGGCGGGATGGGTTTTCCAGGCCTACAATCCGAGATTTCGACCGCTGCTCCTGCCGGCCCTGCTGGGTACGATCCTGGTGATCGTCGGTGCGGCGATCGCTTACTGGAGCGATATCCAGGCGATATTCAGCCGGCCGGACGCATTCACGGGACGCGTGCATATCTGGTCGACGCTGCTCTCTTACTGGAAGGACCATTGGCTGCTCGGCTCGGGCTATGGATCGTTCTGGAATATCGGCGGCAACAAAAGTCCCCTGTATCATTACGTCAGGGAGACGGATTGGGTCGCCCTCGTCGCGATCGGACACAACGGCTACATCGACCTGCTCTGTCAGACCGGGCTTCCGGGGCTCGTCATGGTGATCTTGTCGACCGTCATCATTCCGCTCGCGAACCTGGGCTCCGGATCGATCCCCCGCAGTCAGCGTGGCCTGCTGGCATCCTTCCTGATCTTCTGCGTCGGACACAATCTCACGGAAACGAGCGTGCTGGATCGTGACTCCATCGTCGGGATCCTCCTGATGTTCACAATCGCATTGATTCTGGCGTCTGCGCGCTCGGCGCAATCCGCGCCCACGGGCGCTGTGCCCAGCCTGCATGGTTGACTGACTCTTGAGCGAGGGCAGCAAACAAAACTCCGGCCTTGAAAAGGCGCTTCGGTACGGTCTGGCAGCGATCGGACCGATTGCAACCGCAGGCAGCCAGTTCGTTCTTTCGCTGCAGCTTCTGCACGTCCTCGACATCAAGTCGTTCGGCAGCTTCGCCTTCCTGCTGGTCACCTCCCAGTTCAGCAGCGGGGTCTGGAGCGCATTGTTCTGCGCACCGCTTCCCGTGCTGGTCACTCAAGGATCCGCCGAGCAGCGGCAAACGATGCTGCGTTGCCTTTTCGCGACCAACCTCGTGCTTGCGGCGGCGGCGTTCTTCGTCTTCTGGGCCCTGGGAGAGGCGCTTGGCGTCGCCCATGGCGCGGCGGCGCTGTTCGCAGGATACGGCGCTTTCGCGCTGCTGCGCTGGTTCGGCCGGGCCTATGCGTACGTCACCGGACATCAGATCAGGGCAACCATGTCCGATCTGTTGTACAGCCTCGCACTGCTCGCGGGACTCAGCGCCATCTACCTTACGAAATCCTCCGACCTTTATCTGCCAAACGCAGCGCTGATGGTGAGCGCCATACTGAGTCTGATTCCGTTCGGAGGCTCCTATCTCATCCAGCAATTCGTCAGACTTTCCTTCCGCGACATTCCTCGCTATCGGGAAGTCTGGCGCCGGCATTCGAGCTGGTCGCTGACCGGCGTGGTGACCACAGAGGCGACCGCCAACGCGCACGCCTACATCGTCACCTTCTTTCTTGGCCCGACTGCGTTCGCGCCGTTGTCGGCGAGCGCGTTGCTGATCCGTCCGATCAGCGTCGTCATGAACGCGCTGACCGACTTCGAACGTCCGCAGATGGCGCGCCAGCTCGACGCCGGCAATTTCGGCGGCGCGCTGCATTCCCTGCGCACATTCCGTATCGCCATGATCGGAATTTGGGCGTTGACCGCGCTGGCCGCGGCCGCTCTCATCATATTCGCTCCGCGCCTGATCTTTCCCGAGCGATATGCGATCAACTACCTGGCCGTCGCGGCCGCGTTGTGGATGGCAGTCGCCGGAATACGGTCGCTGCGAACCGCCGACAGCGTTCTGCTCCAGGCGGGCGGCGTGTTTCGCGAGCTCGCCTATGCCAGCATGATTTCGTCGGGTGTTTCGGTACTGGCAGTCATCGGACTGCTCGTCTGGGGCGGCCCGCTCTGGTCCATCGCTGGCATCCTGGTCGGCGAGGTGGTCTATGCGGCCTGGATCTGGCGCGAGGCGGCGCGCTGGCGGCATCGCCAGTCTGCCGCCGGCTCTGATGGCGCCGGGCCGATCGCAGCTTCGCCGGACACCGCTCGCGCGCAACCACGCGAGCGCGTCGACGAGGAGCAGGCTTCATGAAGGTCTCGGTTGGCATCAAGGCCTTGAATGAGGAAAGCCACATCGCCGCATCGCTGGGGAGCGCCGTTGAAGCCGTTCGGCCTTTCGGCGGCGAGGTCATCCTGGCCGACAGCGGCTCGACTGACCGCACGATCGAGATCGCAAGCCATTTTCCCGTGAGGATCTATCAGCTCGCAACGCCTTCCGAGCGCTCCTGCGGCACCGGCGCGCAGCTCGCCTTCCAGCATGCCGAAGGTGACTATTTCTACCTGCTGGACGGTGACATGGTGCTCGATCCCGCATTTCTTCCCGCAGGGATCTCTTTCCTTGAGTCCAATTCCGGGTTCGCCGCGGTCGGTGGCCGCGTTCGCGAGGTCAACACCGATACCGAGGAGTACAGGATCCGCGCCAACACGGTGCAGGCTGACGCCAACTGGCGGCCGGGTACGGTCGATCGGCTGGATTGCGGTGGCCTCTACCGCATGTCCGCGCTCAAGGAACTCGGCTACTTCGCCGACCGCAATCTTCACGCCTTCGAAGAATTCGAGCTCGGCGCACGACTGCGCGAACGGGGCTGGCAACTTGCCCGCATCGACGTTCCGGCCGTCGATCACCACGGTCATACGACCGGAAGTTTCAAGCTGCTGTGGCGACGGTTGAAGTCCGGCTACGCCGCGGCGCATGGCGAGGTCCTGCGCGGCGCGATTGGCAGGCCGCATCTGTCCCTGGTCGTCCGGCACCTCAGCCATATCAGGAACAGCATTGCCGTGATCGCCTGGTGGGCCGCGTTGATCATACTCGGCTTCCTGTATCCGCTACTTGCCCTGACCCTCCTCGTGCTGCCCTTGCTGCTGCTGGTCGTGCGCAGAAAGTCGCTTAGGCTCGGTCTCTATTCCTTCACGATGTGGAACACCTATGCCTGGGGGCTTCTTGCCGGGCTGTTCAGCTCCCGCAAGCCACCCGAACGGAAGATCGATTCGGTCGAGCTCGCCGCACAACTTCCCGAGAGGACGCAGGCCTCACATCGCCCATGACAACTCGCTTCTCACGCTTGCAGATGATTTCCAGCAGAGTAACTCGATGAAACGCATCTCGGTGATCGCACCGCATTTCCAGGAGTACTCGCTGCTTTTCGCCAACGCGCTGTCGCGTCATGGTCCCGTCAGGCTGTTCATCGATCTGAAGCGACTGAAGAGCGAGTTCAGCGACCGCCAGATGCCTGTCGCCGCCAATGTCACCATACAGCATGTCGGGCTCAATTCGGTCCTCGATGTATTCCGCATTCTTTTCGGGATGCTTCGATCGCGCCCTAACGAACTGTTCGTTCAGGAAGCTTCCGGCCTGCTCAAGTCGATCATCTGCGCCTGCGTGGTCACCGTCGCCCGGCCGTTCTGCAAGGTCGTCCTGACCGTGCACGATCCGGTGCCGCATTCGGGGCGCGATGCGGCGATCGCTGGCCGGCTCGATCGCTTTCGCCGCTATGTCCGCGGGCGGGCTCACGTGGTTCTGGTTCACGGACGATATTGCTACGACGAGTATGTCGCGAACCACAACTTCCCCGGACAGAAGGTTCACATCACCGAACACGGCGTCATCCTGTCCGACGGGGACGCTACCGAAACCCCTGCCGCGCCGTTCAGCGTCCTGTTCTTTGGCCGCATGGAGGAATACAAGGGCGTGGATGTGCTGTGCGAGGCGACCGAGATCCTGAAGGACGAGAACATCGACTTCAGGCTCCGTATCGCCGGACGCGGACCCGAGATCGATCGCTTCCAGCAACGCTACGAGCGCATTCCGGGCGTCGAGGTGCTCAACACGTTCGTTCCGGCAAAGGGGCTGGTCGAATCGATCATGGATGCCGATTGCGTCGTCCTGCCGTATTTGAGCGCGACGCAGAGCGGCGTTCTCGCGGGGGCCTTCGCCAACGGCCGCTTCGTGATTGCAAGCCGGGTTGGCGGCATTCCAGACATCGTCACGCACATGGAGGACGGGATTCTCGTGCCCCCGAACGATCCTCGCGCGCTGGCGGACGCCCTGAAGCTTGCCGCATCCGACAGGGAGCTTCGGCAGCGTTTGAAGGCCGGAGCGCGCCACACCACCGACACGCGGCTTCGCTGGGACCGGATCGTCGACAACCTGCGCTCGGTCTGTTGATGTCGTCGTCGGAAGTCCGGTACCGCCCCGACATCGACGGCCTGCGGGCCGTCGCCGTCGTTGGGGTGCTGGTTTTTCACGTTGCCCAATCGTTTCTTCGCGGAGGCTACGTTGGCGTCGACGTCTTTTTCGTGATTTCCGGCTACTTGATCAGCTCGAACATCCTTGCGCAGGCCGAGCAGGGAAAGTTCAGCATCGCGCGATTCTACGAGCACCGGCTGCGACGGATATTTCCGGCCTATGCCGTCGTGCTGGCTTTCACCACGGCGGCCGTCGTCTGGAAATTCGTCCCGAGCGAGATCAACGCCTATGCGAAGGCACTTGGAGCGGCGATCGCATCCGTCACGAATATCTACTTCTGGGCCACATCGGACTATTTCGCGGTCGCAGCTGAAGAGTTGCCCCTGCTGCACACGTGGTCGCTTGCGGTCGAGGAGCAGTTCTATCTTCTGTTTCCGTTTCTGGTTGTTGCCATCCATCGATGGTTTCCCGGACGGCACGCCGTGGCCGTGCTCGCGATCTTCCTTGTCTCATTGGCCGTCAGCATATGGGGCGCGTATGCTGCTCCGATCGCCACCTTCTATCTTCTTCCGACGCGCGCCTGGGAGCTGCTTCTGGGGACGTTGCTTGCGCTCAAGATCGGACCATCGCCGCGAACCGAATTGCAGCGAAACCTGACGGCCGGCGCGGGGCTCGCGCTGATCGCACTCCCCATGATTCTCTATTGGCCGTACACGCGCTTTCCGGGACTGGCGGCCGTTCCCCCTTGTCTGGGCGCCGCCCTCATCATGCTGGCTGGCGAGACCGGTGGCAGCCTGGTCGGACGGCTGCTGTCGATGCGCCCTGTCGTGTTCGTGGGGCTGATCTCATATTCGCTCTATCTCTGGCACTGGCCTCTTATGGTGCTTCAGCGCACCGACTTCCTGCTGGTGCATAGCGACTCCCGCCTCGTAACGCGCGGCGCCGTCTTCGTCGCATCGTTTGTCTGCGCGTTTCTGTCCTGGTGGATCGTCGAGCGGACGACGCGAAATCGCCGGCTCGTCTCGTCCAAAACCATCGTCCTGGGTTCCGGTGTCGCAACATTGGCACTGCTGCTCGCAGCCGGCGTGCTGGGTTATACCGGCGGCTTCCAGCAACGTTTCTCGCCCGAAGCCTTGGCCGTCGCGCGATATCTCGACTACGATGAAAAGCAGCAGTTTCGCGAAGGCAGCTGTTTTCTCGACCGCGACACGCCGTTTCAACGCTTCGACCGGACTGCCTGCCTGCCGGACATTCCGGGCCGACCGAGCTATCTCCTGATCGGCGACAGTCACGCGGCCGCCCTCTCCTACGGATTGCGTCAGGCTTTTCCTGACGCAAATGTCCTTCAGCTGTCGGGCGTCGGCTGTCCGCCGACGATCGCACTTCAGCCTGCTGCAAGCGAGGCATGCAGCGGACTGAACCGTCTTGCTTTCGTGGAGATCCCGAAGACGCGCAAGATCACCAAGGCCTGGCTGGTGGCGCGATGGAACGTCGGACGCCTCGGCCAAGGGCCCGGCTGGAACAAGGATTGGCTGGCGGATTTGCAGCGGACCGTGGAAGAGCTGCGCCGGCTTGGAATCGAGTCCATCGTAATCGGTCCGATGCCCGAATATGCGTCGCGCTTGCCGAGGTTGCTGGCGAAGTCCGTCGAAACTCACGACCCCGGTCTTGCCTCGCGTTCCGTGACACAAGACTCGCTCGCTCTGGATCGCCAGATGGCCGACTTCACCCGCAAACACGGGATCGCCTACGTATCTCTTGCTGAAGCCGTTTGTTCCGGCCCCGATAAAAGCTGCATGACCTATGCAACCCCGGGCGTGCCTCTGCTGTTCGACAGCGACCATCTGACCGACATCGGAGCAGCGCTGGTCGCGGAGAGGATCTCGCCGCAGCTTCGGTGATGGCAATTCGTCACCTGCCGCGTCCGCGCTACCCTCACGCATCGCCAGCAGCGCTTCACGGATGCGCCCCCCGTATTGTTACGGAAATCGAAAACAGAAAAACGACGATTTAGCGGCCTCTTCAGGCCGGCTCCCTCAGTACATTCTTCACCTCGTTTGAGGAATCGCGAAGCAGCTCGTCGAAAGAAAGTGCGTCCCGCTCGCGGACCACTGCTCAATTTTTCAGCGGGGAATACGCGCGGCTTCGTGTCGCGGTTTTCGATCGCCTCATTCAAACGAACGAGGTGGCAGCAGAATAGAGTGTGCGATCAGCTGATCCGGCAACACGCTGAAATCCGCGTTTTCCGAGAGGACCGCGGCATTATTTCCACTCGCATCAACGAAAGTACGAAATTACAGCTGTTTGCACGACAGGTTTGTGACGAAACATTTCCATTCGCTCGCGGCGTCTGCGCAAGAGCGTGCTCATTATTTGCGCCTGCAAGAACCGTCGACGCCAAATTCTGAACAGATTATTGACTGATCTAGCGCCTACCAACGTTGAGCGCGACGATTCATATTTGGACTATTTGTTGTAAATCTTGAGGGTCACACCAAGCTGAAATTTGCAAATGAGTGGCTTTTTGCGCCTAGAAATTCAAGGAGAGGCGCATGGCTACCTACGTTACTGCGAACGGATTGGTCCTCCCAATCTCTCAGACGCCAGACAATTGGCCCGCAGGCACGACGGCTTCGGAAACCCAGATCGGCACTTCCGGGAATGATCAATTCCAGGGTTCAGGCGGCGATCTTCTGATCGGTGGCGCCGGCGACGATACGTATTTTCTCTGGGATGCGGCATCCTCGATCACGGAGCAGGCGAGCCAGGGAGTAGACACCGTCTACGCAGAGTATTGGGGTGCGGCCACCCTTTCCGACAATGTCGAAAATCTGTTCCTGATGTCCGACGGTTCGACTTCGGGAACAGGCAACGCGTTGAACAACATCATTGTGGCGGGCGCGATTGGCGCGACGCTCGATGGCGGCGCAGGCGATGACGTTCTGGTCGGCGGCGCGGGAGCCGATATCTTCAAGGTCACAGCGGGCAACGGCTCGGATGCGATCGTGAATTTCAAACCGAGCAGCGACGTCGTCAAACTGAGCGGCTACGGCATATCGAGCTTCGATCAATTGATGTCGCTCGCAACGCAGAACGGTTCCGACGTGCAGCTTTCCTTTGCCAATGGCGAGAAGCTCGTCCTGCGCGACGTCAACCTTTCCGATCTGAGCGCCTACGACTTCGGCCTGCCCGCTCCGGTCTCGGCATTACAGCCCGGCTACAGCCAGTTGGTTGGATCTGGCGAGATCGCCGTCGCGAACGGCTGGGTGATCTTCAACAATGTCTGGAATCCGGGGAGCCTTGGATCCAAGGACTATTCGATCACCGGCTCGTACAAGGCTGCCGACCTCACGGACCACACAACGTTCACCTGGTCGTTTCCGCTCGTGACTGAAGCCGTCTCGACCGTTCGCGCCTATCCCGAAATAAGTTTCGGACCGAACCCTCTCAGCGACGTTCAGACGCCTGCCCCCGGCGCCGTCTTCCCGATCCAACTGAGCTCCCTGTCCGGACTCACCGCCAGTTTCGACCTTTCCTATCAGGGAAACATGGATGGCTTCGACGTCTCCTTTGACATCTGGCTGACCAGCGTGCCGAATGGTGGAGCATCGACCATCACAAACGAAGTGATGGTCTGGCTGCACAAGGGCGACGTCAAGCCGTACGGCGACCTGATCGGGACTTACCAGGACGGGACCATCTCCGCCAAGATCTATCATGGCGACAACAATGGCCGCCCGTACACCGCCGTCGTTCTCGATACCGACCTGCCCGCGGGCAGCATCGACTTTAGCGGGATATTGAACAAGCTCCAGAGCCTCGGCATCGTATCTTCCAGCGAATATCTGGCCTCGATCGAACTTGGTGCCGAAGTCGTTTCCGGTGCGGGCTCGCTGACCATCAACGATCTCAATTTCGCCGTCAAAACCAAGGACGCGCTTGGTGCCGTAACGTCGACCACGGTGACCGGCACTGACGTATCAAGTACCGTAACGACACCCGGCACGACCTCGGTACCGGTGATCGGCTCGTTCTCACCCGACACCAATGTCGTCGGGGATGGCCTCACCAGCGCCAACAAGATCACCCTGAGCGGAGGCGCGGCGGTCGTCGGCAGCACCATCGTGATCTATGATAACGGCACCAAGATCGGAACGGCGATCACGGGGGCCGATAATTCGTGGTCATTCACGACATCGACACTGTCGGATGGTACCCACGTTTTCACGAGCAAGATGATCGACTCCGCCGGCAACGTCAGCGCATCCTCGGCGGCGCTGAACGTGACCGTCGACACGACTGCGCCAAACGCGCCGACCTTGCTTTCGATTACGCCGGACAGCAACATCGTGGGCGACGGTGTCACCAGCGCCAATCAGATCACCCTGCATGGCGCAGCAGCGGCCGGCATTACCGTGCAGATATACGAGAGCGGCAACCTGATCGGCAGCGCCGTTGCCGGCAGCGACGGTCTCTGGTCCTTCGCTACCGCGACTCTCGCAGACGGCAAGTACAGTTTCAGCAGCAAGGCGATCGACGCGGCGGGCAATGTCAGCGCGACGTCCGCCTCATACGGCGTGACGATCGATACGGTCGCGCCGAACAAGCCCGCGTTCTACGGGACCGCGTCCGATGGGCACGTGGTCACCAATGGAGCCACCAACGCCAATCACATCACGCTGAACGGAGCCGCGCTGCCGAACAGCACGATCAAGATTTTCGACGGAAGCACCCAGATCGGAACCGCAACCGTCGACGGCAACGGTGTCTGGACCTTCGTGACTGCAGCCCTGGCTGACGGCAATCATACGCTCACCGCCAAGACCATGGACGCTGCGGGCAATCTCAGCGCCGCCTCGACGGCTCTGGCCATCACGGTGGATTCCGTCGCGCCAGATGCGCCGGTCCTGCTGTCATTCTCGCCTGACAGCAATATCGCTGGCGACGGCATCACCAGCGCCAACAAGATCACGCTGAACGGCGCCGCAGCGATCGGCAGCACCGTCAAGATCTACGATGGGGGCACCTTGATCGGTACCGCCGTCGCCAACAGCAGCGGGCTCTGGTCATATGCAACCAGCGCGCTGTCGGACGGCACTCATTCGTTCACCAGCAAGGTGATCGATACGGCCGGCAATCTCAGCACGGCGTCCTCCGCCATGAAAGTGACAATCGATACGGTAGCGCCGAACAAGCCAGGATTCTCCGCATTCGCTCCCGATGGTCATCTCGTCACCGGCGGCGCGGTCAACGCCAACCACATCACCATGAACGGCGGTGCTGCCGCCAACACCACCGTCAAGATTTTCGACGGAACCACGCAGGTCGGAACTGCATCGGTCGATAGTAACGGCGTGTGGTCCTTCACGACCGCCGCGCTGGCCGACGGCAGTCACACGCTCACCGCCAAAACCATGGATGCGGCCGGCAATCTCAGCGCGGCATCGACTGCTCTGAGCATCACGGTGGATACCGTTGCGCCCGATGCACCCGCCCTGCAGTCGTTCTCTCCCGACAGCAATGTCGTCGGCGACGGCATCACAAGTGCAAACCAGATTACGCTGAATGGCGCGGCAGCGGCCGGCGCGACCATCAAGATCTACGACGGCAGCATTCTGATCGGCACCGCCGTGGCGAACAGCAGCGGGCTGTGGTCATACGCGACGGCTGCGCTGTCGGACGGTACGCACACGTTCACCAGCAAGGCAGTCGATACAGCTGGCAATTACAGCGCCGCGTCCTCGGCCTTAAAGGTCATGGTTGACACGGCGGCTCCCAACAAGCCGGGTTTCTCCGCCTTTGCCCCCGACGGCCACCTGATCACCAGCGGGGATACCAATGCCAACCACATCACTCTCGATGGCGGTGCTGCGGCCAACAGCACTGTCAAGATCTACGACGGCACCACGCAGATCGGCACCGCATCGGTCGACGGCAACGGTGTATGGTCTTTCACGACCGCAGCATTGACCGACGGCAGTCACACGCTCACCGCCAAGGCCATGGATGCAGCCGGAAACCTCAGCGCGGCCTCGACGGCGTTGAACGTCGCGGTCGATACCGTGGCGCCCGATGCACCGGCCGTGTTGTCATTCTCTCCTGACAGCAATGTCGTCGGCGACGGCATCACGAATGCCAGCAAGATCTCGCTGGCGGGCGCGGCTACGGCCGGCCTTACCGTCAAGATCTATGACGGCACCACGCAGATCGGCAGCACGACCGCGGGAAGCGATGGCACATGGTCCTTTGCCACGGCAGCACTGTCCGACGGCAACCACAGCTTCACCAGCAAAGCGATCGACACGGCCGGCAATGTCAGTGCGGCCTCCTCGGCACTGAAGGTGACCGTCGACACGGTCGCGCCAAATGCGCCCAATTTCACGGCCTATGACACAAGCGGTCACGCGATGAGCAATAATGCGTCGACCAGCGTCGATCAGTTCATCCTGAAGGGCGGTGCTGCCGCCAATATGACGATCGAGATATTCGATGGCTCGACCCGGATCGGCACCACGACGGCCAACAGCAGCGGCGCCTGGTCTTTTACGACCGCCGCCCTCGCCGACGGCAATCACGTGATTACCGGGGATGCAGTGGACGTCGCCGGCAATCACAGCGCGGTGTCCGCCGCGCTGAACCTGACGGTCTGGCATGATCTGGTGGTTTAGACGACCACGCGAACCGATCTCGGGCCCGCCAGTGGCGGGCCCGCCGGTAGACGAC
>NZ_AKIY01000256.1 GCF_000282615.1 Bradyrhizobium sp. YR681
CCCCGCCACGATCGGCAGGGTCGGAATGTCGAGGTCGCGGCCGAGCACGGCCAGCTGCTCCATCGCCGCCGGACGATAGACGTCGAGCGAGGCCATCAGCACCTTGCGCTTGTCGCGCTGGACCAGGCGGCGGGCGAGCTTTGCGGTGGTGGTGGTTTTACCGGAGCCTTGCAGGCCGACCATCATGATCGGCACCGGCGGCACGGAGTTGATGTCGATGGTCTGGCTTTCGGCGCCGAGCGTGTTGATCAGCTCGTCATGGACGATCTTGACCACCATCTGGCCCGGCGTAACCGACTTGACGACGGTGGCGCCGATCGCCTGCTCGCGGACGCGCTCGGTGAAGCTGCGCACCACTTCGAGCGCGACGTCGGCTTCCAGCAGCGCGCGGCGCACTTCGCGCATCGCGGCATCGACGTCCTTTTCGGTCAGCGCACCGCGCCCCGTCAGACGATCGAGAATGCCACCAAGCCGTTCCGACAGATTGTCGAACAATGCACTTGTCCCTTGTCCTGCTCGCGCAGGGTTGCCGCGTTCACCACTGTCATGCCCCGGCTTGACCGGGGCATCCAGTACGCCGCGGCACCTCGGTTCAAGCCGAGCGCCTCTGGGATACTGGATCGCCCGATCAAGTCGGGCGATGACCACTTCCTTGGCAAACGATCTTCCAAACACCTTTACGCCCGAGGGCGCACAGCGCTGTCGGGCGTTAACCTCTGGCCTCCAGGGCCAGTCGGCGGGTCGAAAAGAAAGCCTTTCCGAGAAAGTGGCGGGGTTAAACGCCGCTCCCGCCCAAAAGTCAAGGAAAGTTAGGGTGCCGGGGCGCGTTTGCCAGGGCAAGGCCTTGAAAATACGTCATTTCCCGCTGCGGGTTCCTTTTTCCGGTGGCCCGCCCATATAGCGGTGATGCCTTACCGACCCGATCATCCCTAAAAGCCCGCCCCGTGCTGATCACCCGCCGCCGCCTGTTCGGACTGCTTGCCGGCGCAGGCGCGCTGGTCGGCGTGCCCTCCCTCTGGATGTCCCGCATGAAAACCTATGACGGCCCCGTCTCCGACCATTTCGACGGCCTGACCTTCTTCGATCCGGACGGCGTGCCGCCAAAATCGCTTCGCGAGGTCCTGCGCTGGCAGTTCGGTGGCAAGCGGCAGCGCGCGGACTGGCCGGACTGGGCGCCCAGCCCCCATGCCGACACCCCGCCGGAGCGCGTCGACGGCGACAAGGTGCGGCTTTCCTTCGTCGGCCACGCCAGCTGGCTGATCCAGGCCGGCGGCCTCAACATCCTCGTCGATCCCGTCTGGTCCTCGCGGGTGTCGCCCGTCAGCTTTGCCGGCCCGAAGCGGCACAACGATCCCGGCATCGCCTTCGAGAAGCTGCCGAAGATCGACGTCGTGCTGGTCTCGCACGGGCACTACGATCATCTCGACATCGCGACGCTGTCGCGGCTCGCCAAGAATTTCGCCCCGCGCGTGGTGACGCCGCTCGGCAACGACGTGACGATGCGGAGCACCGATTCGTCGATCCGGGCAGAAGCGTTCGACTGGCACGACCGCGTCGAGCTCGGCAGCGCCATCGCCGTGACGCTGGTCCCGACCCGGCACTGGTCGGCGCGCGGCATGTTCGATCGCAACAAAGCGCTGTGGGCGAGCTTTGTGCTGGAGACGCCTGCGGGCAAGATCTACGTGGTCTGCGATTCCGGCTATGGCGACGGCCGGCATTTCCGCCGCGTTGCCGAAAAGCATGGACCGCTGCGCCTGGCGATCCTTCCCATCGGTGCCTACGAGCCGCGCTGGTTCATGCGCGACCAGCACATGAATCCGGAAGATGCGGTGAAGGCGCTGGCCGATTGCGGCGCGCAGCAAGCGCTTGGGCATCATCACGGCACGTTCCAGCTGACCGATGAGGCGATCGATGCGCCGGCGAAAGCGCTGGTCGAAGCGTTGGATGCGGCGAAGATTCCCCAGGAGCGGTTCGTGGCGATGAAGCCCGGGCAGGTGGTGGTGATTTAGTTCCGCTGTTCCCGCACACACGGCTCGTCGTCCCGGGCGCGACGAAGTCGCGAGCCCGGGACCCATAACCACAGGGAGACGTTTGGCGAAGACTGGAGTTGCCAGCGTCGCGCGATAACTACTCCCTGGGGTTATGGGTCCCCGCTTTCGCGGGGACGACACCTTTATGTGGCGAACAATGTGCCTCTTCCGGCGCTTACTGCCCCGCCTTGATCGCCCAGCTCACATTCACCGTCACCGACAGCGTTTCCTCGCCCGGCGCGACGGCGGCCGGCGCCATTTGCGGCGTTGCCATCCGCGATTTGAACAGCGGCACTGGAGCGCCGCCTTCGGAGACGCTGAGCGGCGCGCCGAGCGTGACGCCCGTGGCCTTGGCGTAGACCTCGGCCTTGCGGCGGGCATCGGCGACTGCCTGTTCGCGCGCATCGTCAAGCAGCTTCGAGGCCTGCGTCACCTCGAACGAGATGTTGCCGATGTCGTTGGCGCCGGCGCCGACCAGCGTGTCGATGATGCCGGCCACCTTGGTCACGTCGCGGATCTTCACGGTGACGCGGTTGGAGGCGCGGAAGCCGACCACGGGCGTGGCGCCGGTGGATTTGTTCTGGCCGTATTGCGGCTGCAGCGATAGCCGCGAGGTCTGGTAGTCCTTCTCGGCGATGCCGGCACCCTTCAGCGCCAGCAGCACCTTGCCCATCGCGGCGTTGTTGGCGTCGGAGGCTTCCTTCGCCGTCTTGGCGTCGTTGGCGACGCCGGCATCGATCTGCGCAAGATCAGGCGCCACGGAAACCGTGGCTTCGCCGCTCACCGAGATTGCGGAGGGAAAATCGTCGGCGCGCGCGGGCGCGGTCAGCGACGCGATGGCAAGGACGGCGGCAAGAGACGTAGCAAGGGCAACAGGCTTCTTCATCATTCTCACTTCAATGGCACGAACACGTTGATCACGAGCTTGTCCTCCGCCGTCTTCAGGGGATCGGTGAGGTACTCCTCGATGAAGGTGTCCTTGGCTTCCAGTCTCTTGTCGTCGAGGTGATTGGTGATCGCCTCATAGGTATTGTCCATGTTGTCGTAGGAGCCGCGATGGACGAACTTCAGCGCCTTGCCCTCCGGCGATTTGCCGATGCTCATGTCCTTGGGCAGGTTTTTCGGATCCTGCTCGACCGGGATCTCGGCAAGGAAGGTGAAGCCGGTGTCGTCGGTCGAGGTGTAGACGATCATCGAATTGCCGGCATGCTTGATGCCCTGCTTGTCCAGCAGCGTGTTCAGCGCCTTGAAGGCGTCGACCAGCGTGTCGAAGGCCGAGTCCCAATTGGCGGTGCCCTTGACCATCACGACCTTCTTCGGCTCGAGCGTGGTCTCGAGGCCAAAGGGATCGGCGGTCTGCACCGGGGCCGGGGTGGCGGCCACGGCCGGCGGCGGGGCCTGCGGGTTGGGCGAGGCGCTGGCTGCGGGTGACGGCGATGCCGCAGGAGCCGGTGAGGCGCTGGCCGCCGGTGACGGCGTTGCCGCGGGGGCGGGCGAGGCACTTGCAGCCGGGGCGGGCGACGCCGACGGGGCAGGACTTGTCGAAGAGGGGCTGGCCGCGGGCGCCGGGCTCGGCGTCTGCGCCAGAGCGCCCGATAGCCCAAGCGAGATGGCCGCCGCCGGGATCAGCGCAGCCAGAACAAGACGACGAAAACCATTCATTTTATTCTCCCCAGACCTTGCCCACCAAGGCCTTAACCCGACCGCGCATCCCGGTTCGCGCGAACCGCGCCGTTCTAACACGCGGGCGCCGAATTCGTCCCATGACAGATGCGTCATGGCGGGCCCCGGCAGATCGCGGCAACCGGCACCAAATCACTGGCCAAGCGGCCGAGGATCGCCATATAAGGCAGGCGAAATTCAGGAATTTTCATGAGCGCGCTGGCCAACCACGCATTTGCCAAGATGAACGGCATCGGCAACGAGATCGTCGTTGTCGACATGCGCGATTCCGCAGCAAAGGTCACACCGGACGACGCCCGCGCGGTGGCCTCCGCGCAGGGCGGCGTTCCCTACGACCAACTCATGGTGCTTCAGAAGCCGCGGTTCGACGGCACCGAAGCCTTCATCAGCATCTACAATAGTGACGGCTCCGAGGCCGGCGCCTGCGGCAATGGCATGCGTTGCGTCGTGCGCCGCATCTTCGAGAAGACCGGCCAGACCACGGCCACGTTCGAGACGGCCGCGGGCCTGCTCAATGCCTGGCAGGGGCCTGCGCCCGATCTCTACACCGTGGACATGGGTGCGCCAAAATTCGGCTGGCAGGACATTCCGCTGGCGGAAGAGTTTCGCGACACCCGCTACATCGAATTGCAGATCGGGCCGATCGACAATCCGATCCTGCATTCGCCCTCGGTGGTGAGCATGGGCAATCCGCATGCGATCTTCTGGGTCGACGACGTCGACGCCTACGATCTCGAACGTTTTGGTCCGCTGCTGGAAAACCACCCGATCTTCCCCGAGCGCGCCAACATCACGCTCGCCCATATCGTCGATGACAAGCACATCACGATCCGCACCTGGGAGCGCGGCGCCGGCCTGACCAGGGCCTGCGGTTCGGCGGCCTGCGCGACCGCGGTTGCGGCTGCGCGCCTGAAGCGGGCCGAGCGCAATGTCGAGATCACGCTGCCCGGCGGCAAGCTCGGCATCGAATGGCGCGAGCGCGACGACCACGTGCTGATGACGGGCACGGCGACCTTCGAATATGAAGGCGCATTCGATCCGGCGCTGTTCGCGCCGGTCGGGTAATGCCTGTCGATATCGTCACCTTCGGCTGCCGCCTCAACGCCTTCGAGGCCGAGGTGATCCGCAGCAAGGCCGAAGGCGCGGGCCTTTCCGACACCATCGTCATCAACAGCTGCGCCGTCACCAACGAGGCGGTGGCACAGGCGCGCCAGTCGATCCGCAAATTGAAGCGCGAGCGGCCCGGTGCGCGCATCGTCGTCACCGGCTGCGCCGCGCAGACGCAGAGCGCGATGTTCGCCGAGATGGCCGAGGTGGATCGCGTCGTCGGCAATGACGACAAGATGCGCGGCGAAGCCTGGCGGCAGACACGCGATGCTTTCGACCTTGGCGCCAGCGAAAAAATCGCCGTCAGCGACATCATGGCGGTCAGGGAGATGGCGCCGCATCTGATCGACGGTTTTGCCGGCGGCCTGCCGCGCGTGTTCGTGCAGGTGCAGAACGGCTGCGATCATCGTTGCACCTTCTGCATCATCCCCTATGGCCGCGGCAATTCGCGCTCGGTGCCGATGGGTGCGGTGGTCGATCAGGTGCGGGCATTGGCCGAGCGCGGCCATGCCGAGATCGTGCTGACCGGCGTCGATCTCACCAGCTATGGCGCCGATCTGCCGGGGGCACCGAAACTCGGCATGCTGACGAAGCAGATTTTGCGGCACGTGCCGGAGCTGAAGCGGCTGCGCATTTCCTCGATCGATTCGATCGAGGCGGATAGCGATCTGCTCGACGCCATCGCCGACGATGCCCGGCTGATGCCGCATCTGCACCTGTCGCTGCAGGCGGGCGACGACATGATTCTGAAGCGCATGAAGCGCCGGCATTCGCGCAGCGATGCGATCGCGTTCTGCGACCAGGTCCGCCGCCTGCGCCCGGACATCGCCTTCGGCGCCGATATCATCGCGGGCTTCCCGACCGAGACCGAGGAGATGTTCTCGCGCTCGCTCGATCTGGTCGAGGAATGCGGCCTGACGTTCCTGCACGTCTTCCCGTACTCGCCACGCCCCGGCACGCCGGCTGCAAAGATGCCGCAGGTGGCGGGCGGTGCGATCAAGGAGCGCGCGAAGCGGCTGCGGGCGGCGGGTGAGGCGGCGCTACGGCAGCGGCTGCAAGCCGAAGTGGGTATGACGCGCGATGTGCTGATCGAGAGCGACGGGCAGGGCCGCACGGAGCACTATCTGCCGGTGGCGGTTGCTGGCGCGCGAGTGGGAAGTGTCGTGCCGCGCAGGATTGCCGGTAGTGATGGCGAGCGGCTTACGACATAATCCGCTGCTTCCTTCCTTCTCCCCTTGCGGGAGAAGGTGGTGCGAAGCGCCGGATGAGGGGTTGCTTCTGCGAATTCAACTGCGTGAAGGTGTGCGCGGAGAGAGACCCCTCACCCGTCTCGCCGCTACGCGGCGAGCCACCCTCTCCCGCAAGGGGAGAGGGGAAGAAGGCTACGACGCCCGCACCTGCCAGAACCGCAGCGTCCGCCGTGCATTCTCCGGCGTCATGCGGGCATAATTGCCTTGCGCCCTCGCGATGTCCGCCGGCTTCATCGCACCTGTCGCAAAACGGCTTTCGAGCACGGCCGCTGTCGTTTCCCAGCTCAGCTGCGCCGCCTTGCACGGCACCAGCAGGCCGTCTTCGCGCAGGCTTTGCATCAGCGGGCGAATCACTTCGACGGTCGATCCGGACAGTGCCGCCAGCGCGGCGACGGCTTCCTCGTAGCGCCGCTGCCTGGCGAAGCCGAGCAGCGTCGCCTCGGTGAGCTGGCCGGACGCCTTGAGATTGGCGATGGCGCGCTTGGCGCCTTCGAAATCGCGGACGCCCGACATTTCGCGCTCGACGCCGACGGTGACGGCGGCGATCGCGGTCTGGATTTCCTCGAACAGATGCGGCGGCGCGCGTGACAGCAGCCGCGTGCGAACTGCATCGGTCGCCGAACGCAGCAACTGGCGGCGCAGATCCGACGGCAGATCCACGCGCACGCCGACGCTCACGGCGAGCTCCGGATCGCCTTCGGCCTGGCCGACGATGACGGCAAAGCCATTGCCCGAGACGCGTGCGCCGGGATTGGCGGCGATGCGCCGGCTGACGCTGGGATAGCGGCGCGCCAGCAGCGCGTCGGTGACGATCTCCTTCAACCACCAGCGGCCGGCGACCGCGAGCAGATGCGGCTCGCCCTTGGATGATGCGATCTTCACCAGCTCGCCGTCGTCGAGGCGGGCGGATTCCTGCAGCACGGGGCCGGCGATGCGGATCTCGTCATTGTTGGCGAGGCGGCGGATCACGGAGGGCGGCGCCTGGGCGATCGGCGCGAGCTGCGCGCTGATCTCGGCCAGCGCAATACGCGCCCCCATGTCGGCGATGGCGCGCAGCTCGATGGTGCCGATCAGGCGCTCGAGCACGTCGTCGAACAGCGCGATCTGCTCGTCGTCAAAGCTGCCGGCGGAGGACAGGAACAGGTCGGTGACGCGCCGGGCGGTTTCGAGGCCCTTTTCCGCCGAGCCGAGCCGAATCGCGGATTCGACTTCGTCGATGATCGATAGCTCGGCCTGGGACATGACGCGTTGCTCGTCCTGAGCGAATTGACGGAAGCTTGTTCTAAGCAACCGCTATCATTAGAGACGAGCACTGAACGTTTCGTAAACCATGGGCCATGACGGTAGCCTCAGCGAGATGTCGCCGCGCCGTCGGTGCGCTCCCTCCCCGCTTGCGGGGGAGGGTTGGGGAGAGGGTGTCTCCGCGATCGAGAGCTCCCCAGAGGATAGAGCCCTCACCCGCGCCTTCGGCGCGACCTCTCCCGCAAGCGGGAGAGGTGAACGACCGCAGCCCTATTCCCCGTTCCAGCCGCAGGCGCGGAGCTTCTCGTGCATGTGGGGCGGGGCCGGCGCCACGACGCGGACCGGCTCCTTATTCCGCGAGATCGGCACCACGATCTCGCGGGAATGCAAATGCAGCTTCGGCTCGCCGAAGCGCGGGCCGTTGCCGTAGATGTTATCGCCGAAGATCGGCCATCCCGTCGCCGACGAATGCACCCGCAATTGATGGGTCCGGCCGGTCACCGGTTCCATGGCGAGCCAGGTGAAGCCGTCGCCCCGGCCCATCACCTTCCAGTTGGTGACGGCCTTCTGCCCTTCCGGGTCGGGCTTCTGCCACCAGCCGCGTTCGGCGTTGAGCCGGCCGAGCGGCATATCGATGGTGCCTTCGTCCTCGGCCGGGCCACCCTCGACCACGGTCCAATAGGTCTTGCCGATCTTGCCGTGCTTGAACAGCAGGCCGAGCGAGGCGGTCGCCTTGCGGTGGCGGCCGAGGACGAGGCAACCGGAGGTGTCCTTGTCCAGCCGGTGGGCCAGCACCGGAGGCCGCGGCAGGCCGAAACACAGCGCGCCGAAGGAATCCTCCAGATTGGCGCCGCCCTTGGGGCCGCGATGCACCGGCAGGCCGGCCGGCTTGTCGATGATCAGCATCAGCCCGTCGCGATGGAGCACGCGGGCGAGGATCTCGTCGGCCGTCAATTGGGGAACATCGAGCAATTGCAACACTTTCGTTATCGGCGAGACTTTCGGTCAAGACTTTCGTTTGGGGGCGGGAACGGCTAACACACCCCCGCCATGAACGATACCACGTCAGATCCCCCCAAGCTGAGCTGGTGGCGCCGCCTGTCCGACGGGCTGAAGCGCACCTCGTCCTCGCTCGGGACCGCGGTCGCCGACCTCGTCACCAAGCGCAAGCTCGACCGCGGCATGCTCGACGACATCGAGGACGTGCTGCTGCGCGCCGACCTCGGCACCAACGTCGCAGTGCGGATCGCCGACGCCGTCGGCACCGGGCGCTACGACAAGGCGATCTCGGCGGACGAGGTCAAGGACGTCGTCGCGACCGAGGTCGAGAAGGTGCTGGCGCCGGTCGCAAAACCCCTCGTGATCGATGCGGGCAAGAAGCCGTTCGTGATCCTCGTGGTCGGCGTCAACGGCTCCGGCAAGACCACCACGATCGGAAAACTCTCGCAGAAATTCGCCTCCGAAGGCCGCAAGGTCATGCTCGCCGCCGGCGACACGTTTCGCGCCGCAGCCATCGAGCAGCTCAAGGTCTGGGGCGAACGCACCAAGACGCCGGTCATATCAGGCGCGCAGGGCTCGGATTCGGCGAGCCTTGCCTTCAACGCGCTGACGGCTGCGAAGGAGCAGGGCGTCGACGTGCTGCTGATCGACACCGCCGGCCGCCTCCAGAACAAGGCCGAGCTGATGAACGAGCTCGAAAAGGTCGTGCGCGTGATCCGCAAGGTGGATGACACTGCGCCGCATGCCGTGCTGCTTGTGCTGGATGCTACGGTCGGCCAGAACGCGCTCTCGCAGGTCGAGGCCTTCCATCGCACCGCCGGGGTCACCGGTCTCGTGATGACCAAGCTCGACGGCACCGCGCGCGGCGGCATCCTGGTGGCGCTCGCCGAAAAATTCAAACTGCCGGTGCATTTCATCGGCGTCGGCGAAGGCGTCGACGATCTCGCGCCGTTCACCGCGCGCGATTTCGCCCGCGCCATCGCCGGAATCGAGTCGTAGGTTTCTTTCGTCATGCCCCGCGCAGGCGGGGTATCCAGTACGCCGCGCCGTTGGTTGTAGACCACAGGCGCCTCGGAATACTGGATCCTCCGCCTTCGCGGGGGATGACGGCAACAAAGGTCAGGTAATGGACAAGACCCAGCCGCATCCGCTGTTCAAGCTCGCGACCGAGCTCGGTCCGCTGCTCGTGTTCTTCTTCGTCAATGCGAAGTTCAATCTGTTCGCCGCGACCGGTGCCTTCATGGTCGCGATCGTCGCGGCGATGATCGCGTCCTATGTGGTGACGCGCCACATCCCGATCATGGCGATCGTCACGGGCGTGATCGTGCTGGTGTTCGGCACGCTGACGCTGGTGCTGCACGACGAGACCTTCATCAAGGTCAAGCCGACCATCATCTACGGCCTGTTCGCCGCGATTCTCGGCGGCGGCCTGCTGTTTGGCCGCTCCTTCATCGCAGTGATGTTCGACCAGATGTTCAATCTGACGCCGCAGGGCTGGCGCATCCTGACGCTGCGCTGGGCGCTGTTCTTCGCCGGCATGGCCGTGCTGAACGAGATCGTCTGGCGCACCCAGAGCACGGATTTCTGGGTGAACTTCAAGGTGTTCGGCGTGACGCCGATCACGATGATCTTCGCGATTGCACAGATGCCGCTGACCAAGCGCTATGGCGTCGAGCCGGCATCGCTGGAAACGAGCGAGGCGGACGCGGGGGACGTGCGGAAGGGGTAGAGCTCTCTCAGCTCGTCATTGCGAGCGAAGCGAAGCAATCCAGAGTGCCGCCGCGGAAAGACTCTGGATTGCTTCGTCGCAAGAGCTCCTCGCAATGACGGTCTTGGTTAGGATCCCGCCCCCAGCGCCTTCTCCATCTGCGGCAACAAAACGTTGCGCAGATTGTCCGGCGTGATCGGTCCCACCAGCTTGTAGACGATCGTGCCCTCGCGCCCGACGACAAAAGTCTCCGGCACGCCATAGACGCCCCATTCGATCGAGGCGCGGCCGTTGGCGTCGACGCCGACGCGGCCGAACGGGTTGCCGTAGCGGCCGAGGAAGCGGCGGGCGTTGTCGGCGCCGTCCTTGTAGTTGATGCCGACGAGCTGGAAGCGCTTGTCTTTTGCCAGTTCGGTCAGGAGCGGTGCTTCGTCATGACAAGGCACGCACCAGGACGCCCAGACGTTGACGAGGCTGACCTTGCCCTTGAACGCGGCGGGATCGAGGCCCGGCACCTGCGCGTTGTCGATCTGCAATCCCTCGAGCTGCGGCAGCATGGTCTGTGGCGCAGGGCGTCCGATCAGCGCGGAGGGAATCCGCGATGGATCGCCGCTGCCGAGCCGGAACCAGAACAGCAGCGCCAGGGCGAGGAAGGCGATCAGCGGCAGCACCATCAAAAAGGTGCGGCGCTGCGGGGTCGCGGATGTGGATTGATCGCTCATGTGAGTTGACGTGGTGTGTCCACAGCGCTGCGGCCGGAGCGGCGGGTGACGCCGCTGCGGTCGAGCTCGCGCAGGCGCTCGGTCTGGCTGCGATAGTCGAGCACGATCCAGCCGATCAGGATCACGACCACGAGGGCGGCCGCCGCATAGGACGTCACGATGAAGGACGCGTAGGGACCAAGCGACATCATCATGCGGCGCCCTTTGACGCGTTTTCTTCACGCGAACCGGTGCCCAACTCGCTCGAAAACGCGACGCGGCTCGCCTGCATCATCTGCAGCGAGCGGACGCGGCGGCGCAGGATCTCGTTGCGCATCGCGGCCAGATGCAAGGTGACGAACAGCAGCGTGAATGCGATCGCCATCACCAGCAGCGGAATCAGGAACGATTTGTCGAGCGACGAGCCGCCCATGCGCATCACCGAGGCCGGCTGGTGCAGCGTGTTCCACCAGTCGACCGAAAACTTGATGATCGGCAGATTGATCGCGCCGACCAGCGTCAGCACCGCCGCGGCGCGCGCCGCGCGCGAGGGATCGTCGACCGCGCGCCACAGCGCCATCAGGCCGAGATACATCAGGAACAGGATCAGCACCGAGGTCAGCCGCGCATCCCATTCCCAATAGGTGCCCCACATCGGCCGGCCCCACAGCGAGCCCGTCAGCAGCGCGAGGAAGGTGAAGGCGGCGCCGATGGGAGCCGCCGCCTTGGCGGCGACGTCGGCAAGCGGATGCCGCCACACCAGCGTGCCCAGCGAGGCGATGCTCATCACGCCCCACACGAACATCGACAGCCAGGCATTGGGCACGTGGATGAACATGATCTTCACGGTCGCGCCCTGCTGGTAGTCGTCGGGCGCAAGCGCGGATTGATAGAGGCCGATGGCGAGCAGGATGACGGTCGCACCCGCAAGCCACGGCAACACCCGCGCCGTCAGCGCGAGGAACCTTGTGGGGTTGGCGAGGTCGATCAGCGACATGGTATCCTGATAATCACAGGGGACTGCTCACGCAATCAGCATAAAAGCGGGCAGCGAAAGTTGATCGGGGTCAAGGTCAGGCGAGGCCATCTCAGTCGAGACCATGCTTCAGGCTCGCCGCCGCCGCGAACGGGCCGATCACGAGGCTGACCAGCGAGAGTGCGCACAGGATCGAGAATGGCGCGCCGAAGTTCATGGGGCCGACGATCACGGCCTGCGAGGCCGCGACGCCGAAAATCAGCACCGGAATCGACAGCGGCAGCACCAGCACCGCCATCAGCAGCCCGCCGCGATGCAGCGTCACCGCCAGCGCCGCGCCGATCATGCCGGTGAAGGTGAGGGCAGGCGTTCCGGCCAAAAGGGTCAGCGCCACGGCGCCGGTCGCGACCATGTCGAGGTTGAGCAGCAGGCCGAGCACGGGGGTTGCGACAATCAGCGGCAGGCCGGCCG
>NZ_AKIY01000257.1 GCF_000282615.1 Bradyrhizobium sp. YR681
GTCAAGCCGGGCGATGACAGTTGAATGCGCTGCTGCGCCTCGCGCCTCACTGCCCCCATCATGTTGCCGCCCCGATCCATCGGATAGATTGACGCCGTCTGATTCGATTCCTCCCCTTGAAAAATAGCCCCCGGAGATACTCCATGAAGATCGCATCCACCCTTCGCGCCGCGCTGGTCGGCATTGCCGCCCTTGCCGGGCTCACGACCTCGGCGCTGGCCGATGGCGGCACCGTGGTGCTGACGATCTACAAGGCGGGCTGGATCATCGGCGGTTCCGGCGGCTCGGGCGTGCTGAACTTCCGCGGCCGCGCCTATTCGCTCTCCACCGGCGGGCTCGATTACGGCCTCGTCTTCGGCGGCTCCAAGACCGTGCTGCGCGGCCGCGTCTCCAACATCAACCGGCCCTCGGACGTCGCCGGGGTCTATGGCGCCGCCGGTGCCGGCATTGCGGTCGGCCGCGGCGCCCGCGCCATCGTGCTGACCAACCAGAAGGGTGCGGTGCTGGAACTGTCCGGCACGCAGGTCGGCCTGATGGCAAACGCCGATCTCAGCGGGCTCGCGATCACGATGCGGTAGAAGACGGTGCCGTAGGGTGGGCAAAGGCGCGCAAGCGCCGTGCCCACCATTCCCCGTGATGGATGCAGATCGTGGGCACGCTTCGCTTTGCCCACCCTACGAGACCGCGGACGACGACCTCACCATCGCATGAACCCGCTCGCAATGCGCGACGAGGTTGTCGTGCGCATCGACGAACGCCTTCAGCGGCGTGGGGATCGGGAAGTAATGGATGTTGGCGACAAAACCGTAGATGCCGGCGTCGGCGCTGGTGGGCGCCGCGCCGTGCACGAAGCCTGCCGCAGGCACGATCTCGGCCAGCACCTGGAGATCGGCGAGGCCCCGCGCGTAGGCCTGGTCGGGCGTGTAGCGGCCGATGCCCTGGTAATGATAGCGCTGCGAATTGTAGGCCATGGCTTTCTCGAAGCCGGCCGCGTCGATCTGCGGATGCTGCGCGATGAAGCCGTCGCGGAACGCGGGATAGAAGCGCTCGTCCTTCCAGCGCGAATAGGACATCACCCAGTAGAGATCATCCAGCATGCGGGTGACCAAATGATTGGTCCGGTGCTGCTCGGTCGATAGCGCGGCATCGATGCCCAGGTGATATTTGGCGATCGCATGCGCGATGATCGTCTCGCTGTCGCCGATGGTCTCGCCGTCGTCGACGACATAGGGAAGCTGCCCGCGTGGCGCGGCGGAGGCATCGAAGACGTGCTCGTGCACGAACGGCACACCCGCGAGCTTCAGGAAGGCGTAGACCTTGAGGCCGTAGCCGTTGTTGTCGGCGACGCCGAACAGCTCTGGATACGAGTAGAGGGTCAGCATGGGTTGCTCCCTTCAGCGCGCCGGCGCCTTGGCCCGTCGTTCGGTTGTCGCTGTCTGCGCTGTCCTGCCGGCGCGGATCATCAGGAACGATCCCGATTCTCCCGGCAGCCGCCAGCGCCCGTCGATCTCGGTCGCCTCCGCGTTCACGGCACCTTCGTAATGAACCGTATCGAAGCCGAAGCCGGGCGGCTCGTAACGTTTGACGAACGCGACCGCGCTGCCGGAGCGATGACCCGTGATCGAGGCATTGTGGGTTCGCACCGGGCAGCGCGGGTTCGAGCAGGGCTCGGTGATGCCGCCGCTGAGCGTGCCATTGGCATCGACCAGCGTCGCGGTGAATGTGACCATCCCCGTGCCCGGTTGGAGGTAGGTGCCGTCCCAGACACCGGAGAGATCCTCGCTCATTGCGGCGGCTTTCTGCATTTGATGCGGGCCGGCTGGCGCCCGTCTGTTCGACCTCAAGTCGTATCGCCGCCGTGACGCGCTTGCAACAGTGCGGCGCCATCTGCGCGATGTCGTTCGATCGGAGGACGCGTGGCGTCGCCCGTTTGGACTATGGCTTCGGCCCGAAGTTCTTGCACCAGGGCCCGACATGCGACGTTCATCGACCTGCCGAAACATGTCGCGATGGCTTTGCGGCAGCGCGCTGCTGGCCGCGCTTGCGCTCGCTGCACCGGCGCAGGCTGCGGACCTCGCGCCGTTCACCAAGGCGCCGCCGCTGGTGGCGTCGTCATGGACCGGCTTCTATGCCGGTCTCGGCCTCGGCTTCCGGTCGACGCAGGCCGACCTCACCACGACGTCGGTGTCGTTTGACGGCATCCCGCGCGACATCAGCCAGAGCGTTGTCACCCAGCCCTTCAACGGCATCGGCCTGCGCGTCAATCCCTATGCCGGCACCAATTGGCAGGTCGCGCCGAACTGGGTCGTGGGTGTCGAGGGCGATGTCGGCTTCGCCGACCAGCGCGCGCGGCTCGGCGGCTTTCGCTACTCACCGGTGTTCGGCTCGTCGACCTACGACATCGACAGCCTTTCGGTGAAAACCACCTGGGATGCGAGCCT
The DNA here is from genome assembly GCF_000282615.1 of Bradyrhizobium sp. YR681. GTDB lineage: Bacteria > Pseudomonadota > Alphaproteobacteria > Rhizobiales > Xanthobacteraceae > Bradyrhizobium. The sequence continues at coordinate 2,442 of NZ_AKIY01000257.1, forward strand.
GCGTGGCCGCGCCGGCTATCTGTTGACCCCGACGACGCTGGTTTACGCCACCGCCGGCGTTGCGTTCCAGCACTATGACATCACCTCCAGCTGCGTCAGCCTCGTCTGCAACGGCGCGACGCCGGTGACGGTGTCGAACGCCACGACCAAAACCGGCTGGACGGTCGGCGGCGGCCTCGAGACCGCGCTGTGGGGCAACTGGCTGCTCCGCGCCGAGTATCGCTATGCCGATTTCGGCACCGCGCCCTTCACCATCACGCGCAACCCGACCGCGGGGGCGACCATCATCGTCGACAATTTCGACGCAAGGCTCGCCACGCACAATGCGAGCGTCGGGCTTGCCTGGAAGTTCGGCGCGCCTGTCACCGGTCGTTCGTCGCCGCTGTCCGCGCAGGCGGCGATGCCGATGTCCTGGACCGGCGCCTATGCCGGCCTTGGCCTCGGGGCGCGCGCCACACAGAGCAGCTTCACCGCAACTTCGGAATCCGTCGGCGGCTTCACGGACGATGTCCTTGCGAACCGCGCCAGAACAAAACCGTTCGACAACATCGCGTTCCGCGTCAATCCCCATGCCGGCTATCTCTGGCAGGTCGCGCAGCAATGGACCGCCGGCATCGAGGGCGATATCGGCTTCGCCGACCGCACCACCACGCGCGAAGGCTTTACGACGATCTTCCTCGCCGACTCGCAGGAGCCGGGCGAGAGCCTGTCGATCCGCAGCCGCTGGGACGCCTCTCTTCGGGCGCGGCTCGGTTACCTCGTCACGCCGCAGACCATGCTGTATGCGACCGGCGGCGTCGCCTGGCAGAATGTCGAGCTGACCTCGACTTGCGTCAGCTTCGTCTGCACCGACATCTTTGGTCTCTCGCCGGGGATCATCAGGAAATCCACCACCATGACCGGCTGGACGCTGGGCGGCGGCGTCGAGACCGCGCTGTGGGGCAACTGGCTGGCGCGCGCGGAATACCGCTATGCCGATTACGGCAAGACCAGCTTCACCGCCGCGCGTGCCAGCACCGATCCGACGCTCAATCCGGCCAGCGCGACATGGGACGTGACGATGCGTTCGCATCTGGCGACGATCGGGGTGACGTACAGGTTTCAGTGAGGCGAGGGAGGTGCGCAGGGTGGGTTAGCCGTTCACAAGCGCGGTCTATCGACTCGCGAGGGTGCAAGGCGTAACCCACCGCTTCTGCATTCGCGGAGACCAACAGTGGTGGATTACGCCTTCGGCTGATCCACCCTACGAGCCGGGTGCAGACCGAAACACCGCCAATTGCGCCTCGAATGCCCGCTGGAACGCCGGCCGCGCTTCGCCGCGGGCGACATAGGCGGCGATATCTGGATATTCGTCCAGCAGGCCCGATGTGTTGAGCCGGCGCAGCACCGTCACCATCATGAGGTCGCCGGCGCTGAACGCGCCGTCGAGCCAGTCGGCATCGCCGAGGCGGCGGGACAGTTCGCCGAGCCGGATACGGACGCGCTCCTGCAGCATCGGCAGGCGCTCCGCGTACCAGCTCTTGTCGCGCTCAAAGAGCATGGCCATCCCAAGCTCGACGATCGGCGGCTCCAGCGTGCTCAGCGCGGCAAACATCCACGCAATCGCGCGGGCCCGGGCGTTCGCGTCCTGCGGCAGCAATCCGGCATGGCGCTCGGCAATGTGCAGCACGATCGCGCCGGTCTCGAACAGGGCAAGGTCGCCGTCCTCATAGGTCGGAATCTGTCCGAACGGATGCAGCGCAAGGTGCGCTGGTTCCTTCATCGCCTTGAAGGATACCAGGCGCACATCGTAAGTCGCGCCGATCTCTTCCAGCGCCCAGCGCACCCGCATGTCGCGGGCCTGTCCCCGGCCGCGGTCGGGAGAATTTTCGAAGGCGGTGATGGTGGGCGGCATCCGGGAACTCCAAAGTGAATGCGATTTGTCCAAGGACGAACGAGCGAGGCGGATTCCGACAGGATGAGGTTTGTCCGCGGGTTGTCCGTTTGGCGACGTGATCCGCTTCGCCAGGTCGCTTCGGATCGCTATACTGCCAATTCCAGCAGGATGGTGAGCCCATGGCAAACGAATTGGAAGGCAAGGTTGCCGCCGTGACCGGGGCCGCGTCCGGCATCGGATTGGCGAGCACCGAGGCGATGCTGGCCGCGGGCGCGCGCGTGGTGATGGTCGACCGCGACGCCGCCGCGCTCGAGGCGCTCGGCAACAAGCACGGCGACGCGGTGATTCCGCTGGTCGTGGACCTGCTGGATGCGAAAGACTGTGCATCGCTGCTGCCGCGCGTCCTGGAGAAGACGGGGCAACTCGACATCCTGCATGCCAACGCAGGCACCTATGTCGGCGGCGATCTGGTCGATGCCGACACCATGGCGATCGACCGGATGCTGAACCTGAACGTCAACGTCGTGATGAAGAACGTGCACGACGTGCTGCCGCACATGATCGCGCGCCGGACCGGCGACATCATCGTCACGAGTTCGCTGGCGGCGCATTTTCCGACGCCATGGGAGCCGGTCTATGCGTCGTCCAAATGGGCGATCAACTGCTTTGTCCAGACGGTGCGGCGCCAGGTCTTCAAGCACGGCATTCGCGTCGGCTCGATCTCGCCCGGCCCGGTCGTCAGCGCCCTGCTCGCGGACTGGCCGCCCGAGAAGCTGAAGGAGGCCAGGAACTCCGGCAGCCTGCTGGAAGCCAGCGACGTGGCCGAGGTCGTGATGTTCATGTTGACCCGGCCGCGCGGCATGACCATCCGCGACGTGGTGATGCTGCCGACCAATTTCGATCTCTAGGGCGGGTGCGGTTCGTAGGGTGGGCAAAGGCGCGCCCTTCGCGCGCCGTGCCCACGCACTCCCGCGACTCACGGAGAAATCGTGGGCACGGCGCTGACGCGCCTTTGCCCACCCTACGAAGCGATCCACGCCGCAAGCTCTCGCCACGGCTCGATCGTCCAGTGCCCGGACGCGGCACCCGACGGCGACGGCAGCACGAAAATCTCCGGCAAACTCTCATCGCGCGGCTGCCGCCCCAGCGCAATTCCGCTCGACGGCCTGCCGTAAAACAAGCTCGCCGCCTTCTTGCTCGTGAACGCAATCGTCTTCGGCCGGTATTTTTCGATCTTGGCTCTGAACGCCGGCACGTCGATCGTCTCAGCCGCGATCTGGTGATCCATCCCGGCCCCCGACTTGGAGAGATCGGTGAAGCCGATCCCGAGCTCGATCAGCGCGGCGAACTCGCCCGGCTGATAGCGTCGCGACGTGATGCCGGCCTCATGGATTGCGCGCCAGAAGCGGTTGCCGGGATGGGCGTAATAGTGCCCGAGCTCGGCCGAACGCGTCGAGGCGGCGGTGCCGACGAAGATGAGGCGGAGGTTGGGGAGGAGTTGGTCGGGGAGGCGGTGGGGGGGAAGCTCAGGCAAGTCAATTGTTCCCGACTGTAGCTCACATGAGCGAAGCGATGCGCGGTTGCTTGTTAGCCCCGGACTCGCTTCGCCATCCAAGCTTGCTTCCTAGGGGACGATCCACGTGTCTACGAGCGATTTAAGTCTGCGGTCCATCTCTTCCCACTTAACGAAGTCGGCCTCGGGAGCGGTGTAATAGAGCATGTAGCGATCGAGCATCGTGTAGTGCTCGCAGCCACCAGACTCGTAACATTTCACCGCGCGAAGCAATCTCCCGTCAGGATCGGTTCGGCGAAAATAGTAGTTCTTCAACCCGGCTCGACCGCGTTCCGCGGGGAATGATCTCACATAGGCAATATGTCCGCTCCTAACACCTGCTTCGGCGAATTGGGCAGGATGCCTTCGCCAAGACGGCTCATCTGGGCCACCCATGAATAGGCCGTTCGCCGGATAGATCGAGAGCTGTTCATGTTTGCCGTTCTTGCATGCGCCGGCATACTGGCCAGCGAGTGTATCCAGGCAAAGATGCATGCCAATCCCGTTCGGCGTCGGTTGATCCTCGCCTCTTGGTCCATACTGCCACGGGATTCGGAAGTGCGCGTCTCCGGCATATCGCTCGAAAAATTGTGGTCCCTTTTCGACGAATGCAAGGTCGACTTTCGAGTAAGCGATCAAAGCCGGCCAGCATCCGATCACCAATAGCGATGCCATGGATCGTCGCCGTCGCGCGAGCGCCACGGACGACGAGATGGCGACAAGCACAGCGACCGCGAATGAGATGTCGAGCACGTTAATCAGTTCGCGATCGTAAGGTGCTGTCTCGTGTAGTGGATGATAGGTGAGGCTAATCCCCGCAGCGATCCTCCCGAAGATATCGGCGAGAATAGCTAGGATCACGAGAAGCCACGCGAGCGAAACGAACCATCCCGCGCCCTTTTCGAAGATGGCCGCTGTCAGTGAACGCATCGTGCAACGACGCCCACCAGGGAAGCAAGGCTGGTTAGAAGTTCAGCGAACGATTTCATGAAGCGCCTTTGGGAATATACGCTGAATTTCTATAGCGCTGCCGATTGAGGCGCAATAGTAGTGCACCTATCAGTTGTTCTCTCAAAAAGAAAGCCGGGTGTTTCACCCGGCTTTCTTCGTGGATGCCCGAGCAAGCCCGGGCATAACGAGTGGAGAGCTCACAACACCCGATTACTCTCCTTCACCTTCTCCGCATCCAGATACAAGCTCTCGCCCATCTCCTTGAACTTGGCGCTCATCTGCTTCATGCCGTCCTCGGCCGTCCCGCTCATCGACATCCCGATCGAGTGCGGATCATTCAGCGTCGCCGCGTAATCCCGCACGTCCTGCGTGATCTTCATCGAGCAGAACTTTGGGCCACACATCGAGCAGAAATGGGCGACCTTGTGGGCTTCCTTCGGCAGGGTCTCGTCGTGGAAGTTTTTCGCGGTCTCGGGATCGAGGCCGAGGTTGAACTGGTCGCTCCAGCGGAAGTCGAAACGGGCGCGGGAGAGCGCGTCGTCGCGCAGCTGCGCGGCCGGGTGGCCCTTGGCGAGATCGCTGGCGTGGGCGGCGATCTTGTAGGTGATGACGCCGACCTTGACGTCGTTGCGATCGGGCAGGCCGAGATGCTCCTTCGGCGTGACATAGCAGAGCATGGCGCAGCCGAACCAGCCGATCATGGCCGCTCCAATGCCCGAGGTGATGTGGTCATAGCCCGGCGCGATGTCGGTGGTCAGGGGCCCGAGGGTGTAGAACGGCGCCTCGCCGCACTCCCTAAGCTGCTTGTCCATGTTGATCTTGATCTTGTGCATCGGCACGTGGCCGGGGCCTTCGATCATGACCTGACAGCCCTTGTCCCACGCGATCTTCGTCAGCTCGCCGAGCGTCTCCAGCTCCGCGAACTGCGCGCGGTCGTTGGCGTCGGCGATCGAGCCGGGACGGAGGCCGTCGCCGAGCGAGAACGAGACGTCATACTTGCGCATGAGGTCGCAGATCTCGTCGAAATGGGTGTAGAGGAAGCTTTCCTTGTGATGCGCCAGGCACCACTTCGCCATGATCGAGCCGCCTCTGGAGACGATGCCGGTGACGCGGCTGGCGGTGAGGTGGATGTAGGACAGGCGCACGCCGGCGTGGATGGTGAAATAGTCGACGCCCTGCTCGCACTGCTCGATCAGCGTGTCCTTGTAGAGCTCCCAGGTCAGCTTGACCGGGTCGCCGTTGCACTTCTCCAGCGCCTGGTAGATCGGCACCGTGCCGATCGGCACCGGCGAATTGCGCAAAATCCATTCGCGGGTGGTGTGGATGTTGCGCCCCGTCGAGAGGTCCATCACGGTGTCGGCGCCCCAGCGGATCGCCCACACCATCTTCTCGACCTCTTCCTCGACCGACGAGGTCACCGCCGAGTTGCCGATATTGGCGTTGATCTTGGTCAGGAAGTTGCGGCCGATGATCATCGGCTCGAGTTCGCTGTGGTTGATGTTGCAGGGGATGATGGCGCGGCCGCGCGCGATCTCAGCTCGGACGAACTCCGGAGTGATGAAGGCGGGGACGGAGGCGCCAAAGCTTTCGCCGTCGGCAAGCGCTGCTTCGGCGCGTTCGAGCTGCTCCTTGCGGCCGAGATTTTCGCGCGCGGCGACGTAGATCATCTCCTTGGTGATGATGCCGGCGCGGGCGAATTCGAGCTGGGTGATCTTGTGGCCGTCGAGGCCGCGCAGCGGCTGGTGATAGGCCGAGAAGGCGCGTGCGGCCTTGTCGGTGGAGACGCTGCCGTTGTCCTCCGGCTTGATCTGCCGGCCCTGATATTCCTCGACGCCGCCGCGCTCCAGCACCCAGGCTTTGCGGCCGCGGGCGAGACCGGCGTTGACGTCGATGGTGACGGACGGATCGGTGTAGGGGCCGGAGGTGTCGTACACCGGCAGGTTCGGCTCGCCGGCGCCTTCGGACAGGATGATCTCGCGCAGGGGCACGCGGATATCAGGGGCGGCATCGGGCGATGCAAAGATCTTGCGCGACGAGGGCAGCGGGCCGGTGGTGACGGCGGGGACGGTTTTTTCAGGGTTGGAGCGGATGTTCATGGGATCCTCCGGTTTAATTCGTATGTGTGTGCGTCTGGGCGACGCTGGTGAGTTCTTGCTCCGTCATTGCGAGCGCAGCGAAGCAATCCAG
>NZ_AKIY01000258.1 GCF_000282615.1 Bradyrhizobium sp. YR681
GGTGAGGGGGAGCCTCCGCGAACTCGACTGTCACCGTCCCTGCGGAGACTCCCCCTCACCCCACCCTCTCCCCGCAAGCGGGGCGAGGGAGTGAAACACCGTGCCCGCCTAACCCAGCACCGTCTTGCCGTTCTTGATCACCGTGACGCCGCGCGATTTCACCTTGGCTTCGAACGAGATCGTGTTGCCGTCCTTCCAGAGGTCCATGGTCACGGTCTCGCCGGGGTAGACGGGGGATGAGAACCGCGCGACGTGCTGGCGGAAGGCGGAGGCGTCGTAGTCGGCATAGGTCTGGAGCACGCCGCGGCAGGTGATGCCGTAGGTGCACATGCCGTGCAGGATCGGACGCGGGAAGCCGGCCTTCCTGGCAAACTCGGGATCGCTGTGCAGCGGATTGCGGTCGCCGCACAGGCGGTAGACCAGCGCCTGGTCGGGGCGCGTGACGATGTCGATGGTCCTGTCGGGGCTGCGCGACGGGATCTTGTGCGGATCGGGCTGGGTCAGGTTCGGCCCGCCGAAGCCGCCATCGCCGCGGGCAAAGCGCGAGGCGACCAGCGTTGCGAGCTTCTCGCCCTTCTCGTTCTTCAGCACGGTCTGGTGCGCGATGACGACGCCCTTGTCCTTGCCTTTGTCATAGACCTCGACGACGGAGGAGTCGGCCGTGATGTTCGCGGCCACGGGCAGCGGCTGGTGGAAGGTGATGTCGCGCTCGCCATCGACCACCATCACGCGGTTGAGGTTCATCTCGCCCGGCCCCGAGCCCCAAGCGGCGACGGAGGCAAACGTCGGCACCGCCTTGAGCGGCCGCGGCGTGAACGTGCCCTCGTTGACGAAGGCGAGCTCGTTCTCGTCCATGGGATCGGCGCCGAGGCCGATGCCATAGGCGTAGAGCATGACTTCGCGATCGCCGTAGGCATATTTCTGGCCGAGGTTTTTCAGGCCTTTGAGTTCTTCGTATCTGGCGGACATCTTGTTTGTTTCCTCCCGAGTTTCTGATCCGCAGGCGGCGATGCCCGTTGATGTGCCCTCTCTCCTTGTGGGAGAGGGCAGCACCGCTCTTGCAACAAACTCACTCAGGTGAGGGGTTGGCTCCGCAGTGACACTTTGCGTGTGGAGAGAGACCCCTCACCCGGCAGCCTTCGGCTGCCACCCTCTCCCACAAGGGGAGAGGGTTACATCTCGCTTTGCGTCAGGCCACCGTGAAGAACGGCAATGGCGCACCGTCGGTCGGCTTGAACACCACTTTCACCTTCTGGCCGATCTTCAGCTTCTCGAGATCGCAGTCGACGATGTTGGTCTGCACCGACGGACCTTCTTTCAGTGTAACATACGCGATCGCATAGGGGCCGGTCGGCGATTTGCGCATCAGGCTCCAGGTATAGATCGTGGCTTCGCCCGAGCTCTCCTCCCACACCGTCTTGTCCGAATAGCAGAACGGACAGATCGCACGCGGGAAGTAATGGGCTTCGCCGCACGCCGTGCAGCGCTTGATCATGAACTTGCCCTGCTTGGCCGCGTCCCAGAATGCAGCGGTCTCGGGGTTCGTGACCGGGGCGGGATATTTCTTGGCTTCACTCATCACACGCGCTCCAGAATGGCGGTCGAGGCGGCGTGGCGAACGCCCAAAAGGCCGCCGGTACCGTGGGCGATGGCGAGATCGCAATTCTTGACCTGCACCTTCGGATGCGCCTCGCCGCGCAGCTGCCTGACGGCCTCGATGATCTTGGTCATGCCGCCGCGGTTGACGGGATGGTTGCTGCAGAGGCCGCCGCCATCGGTGTTGAACGGCAGCTTGCCGACGCCTGAGATCAGATTGCCGTCGGCGACGAATTTTCCGCCCTCGCCCTTCTTGCAGAAGCCGAGATCCTCGAGTTGCATCAGCACCGTGATGGTGAAGCTGTCATAGATCGAGGCGTATTTGATGTCCTGCGGCGTGATGCCGGCTTCCTCGAACGCGCGCGGGCCGGACCAGATGCCGGCGGAGTATGTGAGATCGAGATCCTTGCCGCCGCGCGGGCCCTTCATCGCCTCGCCATGGCCGATCAGCTTGACCAGCGGCTTCTTCAGGCTCCTGGCGATCTCGGGCGTGGTTACGATCAGTGCGCCGCCGCCGTCGGAGACGACGCAGCAATCCATCCGATGCAGGGGATCGGAGATCATCGGCGAGTTCAAGACGTCCTCGACGGTGACGACGTCCTTGAGCATCGCATGCGGATTGTATTGCGCGTGATGCGAGGCTGCGACCTTGATCCAGGCGAGCTGCTCGGAGGTGGTGCCATAGTCGTGCATATGGCGCATGGCACACATGCCATAGGCATTGTGCGTGGTCGCACCGTAGGCGGACTCGAAATCGGCTTCCGCGCCAGCCGCGCGCGGCGGCATCACGCCGGTGCGCGGCTTGCCGGCCAGCGTGATCAGCGCGATCGAGCATTTGCCCGCGGCGATCGCTTCAGCGGCATGGCCGAGATGGATGATGTAGGAGCAGCCGCCGGTCTCGGTGGAATCGACGTGGCGGAGCTTTTTGGTGTTCAGCCCGAGATAGTCGACCATCGGCCAGGCGCCGCCGGGCGCGTCGCCCGCGCAGAAATAGCCGTCGACATCGTCCTTGCTGATCCCGGCATCCTCGATCGCGCCCTTGGCGACCTCGGCGTGGAGCTGGGCGGTGGATTTGTCCGGCGCATGCCGGGTCGGGTGTTCGTAGATCCCGGCAATGTAGGCCTTGCCCTTGATGGTCAAAACAGAGGTCTCCGCTCGCGTTTCTTCTTGGCTCTTTTTTCTGAACCGCAGTGGGCTGATTGGCAAGCGCGGAAATATTCCGCCTTGCGAGAGGGCAGCGGGTTGGCGCAAGTGGCGACGGTCATGGAACGCCCGTCTGCCTCCTCACCGTCATTGCGAGCGTAGCGAAGCAATCCAGGAGTCTTTCCGCGGATGCATTTCTGGATTGCTTCGCTGCGCTCGCAATGACGGGCGCGACAGGCAAAATCCTAAAGGTGTTTTGCCCGACGGCACAAGGGGCTTTTCTTTTTTCGCGAAAACAACCCCATGCACAGTAGGACGGCGGCTGATTTCAAAGAGGAAATCACAGGGTAGGCGAAACGACTTGTCCGCCGTAGCTCGAAGAGCGGAGGCGGAAGCGTGCCCACGTCTTCCGGTGCAATCTTGGAGAGATGGCGGGCACGGCGCTTTGCGCCTTTGCGCGCCCTACGGTTCCTGCTCCGCTTCGATGTCGTGACGGACGCCGCTCGTTGCGGCTGGATGGTTCATAACGTTCACCGCACGCTCTCGACAACCAGAGCTAGAAGTGAGACTCTAGCAAGATGCCTCAGCCTGCCGACCATTGCCTGTACTGTATCCTCAGGGATTTCCAGCCGACATTGGCGGCAATCATCGCGCTTGGGGCAGCAGCTCTGGCCTACTACGCGGCGACCCAGAAGATCCGCCACGACAAGAAAGTCGCGGACAGAGAGTTAGCGCTTCGTCGCCTTGGCGTTTACATGCGCACGCAATCCGACGCCGAACTGGTCGAAATGATTGCACGTACCCTCAAGCCGCAAGCTAAGACATTGCATGCCTATCTTCTCAGACCGGACCAGCGCTCCGCAGATGACCCGACTATCGAATCTACATTGAAAAAGTGGCGCCTGACGTCCGACATGAACGAGACGTGGCAAAACCTTCATCTATTCCCTGCGCCGATTGCCAGGCGGGTTAATGGATTGAGGCGAAGCCTCATGAACTTTGTTTTCGAATCCGATTCGACGAATTACCGGTTGCTTGCAGATCCGGATCGCGGCGCGGAATGGCTGACGCAAATGACGACTACTCTGGAAGCTGACGCTGCCGCCATCGTAAGCGAGCTCGATCACCTCATCGCTGAAATTGGTGCCGCGGTTGAGTAGCTCCAATTTGTGCGCCGTCAGACTCCGCAGGAGTGGCGAGTTACGCCGCAGCTAACCCACCCCATGAACGGGTGTAGCCCGGATTGCGCTTCGCTCCATCCGGGCTACGAGACCGCCCTACTCCGCCGCGATCTGCCTCGGCGCCGGCGGCGGGCTCGCCAAATCCGCGGCGAGCTGGGCGTAGCGAGCCTTGGCGTCGGCCACCGCTTTCTCCTTCACCGGGCCGTAGCCGCGGATGCGGTCGGGCAGTGACAGCAATTCGACCGCCGTGTCGACCGTGACCGGCGACAACAGGCCGAGCACGGTTGAGACGTCCTTCTCGTAGCCGGCGATCAAATCGCGCTCGAGCTTGCGGTCGGCGCTGCGGCCGAAAATATCGAGCGGGGTGCCGCGCAGGAACTTGAACTTTGCCAGCGTGCCGAACACGGGGAGCATCCAGGGGCCGAAGGCGCGCTTCTTCGGGCGGCCCAAGGCATCGACACCACTGCTGAGGATTGGCGGGGCGAGATTGAAGTTGAACTTGAAGTCGCCTTCGAACTGCTCGCGCAGCTGTTTCTCGAATGCGCCGTCGGAGAACAGGCGCGCGACTTCGTATTCGTCCTTGTAGGCAAGCAGCTTGGCGTAGTTCACCGCGACAGCGCGCGGCAGCGCATCGTCGTAACCGCCCTGCTTCGCGGCATCGCGCACCTGATCGACCAGCTTGCGGTAGCGTTTTGCCAGTCGGCCGTTTTGGTAAGCCGTGAGATGTTTGGCGCGATGCTCGATGACCTCGTCGAGCGTCATGGCGTCCAGGGTCTTGGGCGCAACGACCTCGTCCGTCCCCTTCAGCATCCCGGCAAGACGCTGGGGATCGGCGACCGCGAGGCGGCCGAGGCGGAAGGCTTCCTTGTTCATCTTGATCGAGACGCCGTTGACCTCAATGGCCTGCTCGATCGATTCAGCCGACAACGGGAACAGCCCCTTCTGATAGGCGTAGCCCATCATCATCATGTTGGTCGCGATGCTGTCGCCCAGCAGCTGCTCGGCCGGCTTGGTGAAATCGAAGAACACGGAGTCCTTGTGCAGTGCCGTCTCCAGCAGACCGTTCAGCTTGCGGGTCTGGAAGTTGAAGTCGCGGTTGAGGACGAAGTCGGCGGTGGGAATGACGTGGCTGTTGATGATGCCGCGGGTGCGGCTAGTGTCGCAGAGCGAGATCGTATCCTTCGCGACCGCGACCACCTCGTCGGCGGCGAGCACGAGATCGGCCGTGCCGGTAACGATGCGCGAGCACGTCACTTCGGCCGGATGATCCGACAGGCGGACATGGCTGAGCACCGCCCCGCCCTTCTGCGCGAGGCCGGACATGTCGAGGATCATCGAGGCCTTGCCCTCGATATGCGCGGCCATGCCGAGCAGCGCGCCGATGGTGAGCACGCCGGTGCCCCCGACACCGCCCACGGCGATGTTGTAGGGCTTGTCGAGCGTCGGGCGCGAGGCCGGCTCGGGAATCGCGCCGATGTCACCGAGATCGGCCGGTGCACGATGGCGCGGCTTGCCGCCGTCGACGGTGACGAAGGACGGGCAAAAACCCTTCACGCAGGAATAGTCCTTGTTGCAGGACGACTGGTTGATGGCGCGCTTGCGGCCGAACTCGGTCTCCAGCGGCTCGACCGAGATGCAGTTCGACTGCACCGAGCAGTCGCCGCAGCCTTCGCAGACGGCCGGATTGATCATGACGCGGCGCGCCGGATCTTCCATCAGCCCGCGCTTGCGGCGACGGCGCTTCTCGGCGGCGCAGGTCTGCACGAAGACGATCGCCGATGTGCCCTTCTGTTCGCGGCACATCTTCATGACGTTTTGCAACTCGTCGCGATGATACAGTTTTACGCCGGGCGCGATGCTGTCGGCCGGATAGGCATCGGGCGTTTCGGAGACCAAGTAGATCTCGCGGATGCCTTCGGCGTGAAGCTGGAAGGTGATCTGCTGCGGCGAGAGATCGCCGTCATGGCGCTGGCCGCCGGTCATGGCGACGGCGTCGTTGTAGAGGATCTTGTAGGTGATGTTGGTCTTGGACGCCACCGCCTGGCGGATGGCGAGAAGGCCGGAGTGGAAGTAGGTGCCGTCGCCGAGGTTCGCGAAAATGTGGTTCTCGTTGGTGAAGGGCGCGATGCCGACCCATGGCACGCCCTCGCCGCCCATATGCGTAAACGTCTCGGTCGAGCGGTCCATCCACAGCGCCATGAAGTGGCAGCCGATGCCGGCCAGCGCGCGGCTGCCTTCGGGGACCTTGGTCGAGGTGTTGTGGGGGCAGCCGGAGCAGAAATACGGGGTGCGGGAGACAGGCGCGACGGCCTGCATTTGCGTGGCCTGGCGGCCGTTGAACCAGTCGGCCTTGGCGCGGAGCATCTCCGCGATTTCAGGATTGAGATTGAGGCGAAGCAGGCGCTCGGTGAGCGAAGTTGCCAGCGAGGCAACGCTGAGCTCGGCGGAGAACGTGAGAAAACGCTTGTCGTGCTCGTCCATCTTGCCGACGATGCGCGGGCGGACGTCGTCGCGCCAGTTGAACAGCTCCTGCTTGACCTGGTTCTCGACGATCTCGCGGCGCTCTTCGATGATGAAGATCTCTTCGAGACCGACCGCGAACTGGCGCACGCCTTCCGGCTCCAGCGGCCAGGGCATGCCGATCTTGTAGAGGCGAAGACCGATCTTGGCGGCGACTTCCTCGGTAATGCCGAGCTCGCGCAGCGCCTGGCGGACGTCCTCGTAGCTCTTGCCCGAGGCCATGATGCCGAAGCGGGCGTTCGGCGAATCCATGGTGATCCGGTTGACCTTGTTGGCGCGCGCAAAGGCGATCGCGGCAAAGCCCTTGTAGTCCTGGAGACGGCGGTCCTGCTCGAAGCGGTCGTCGGGCCAGCGCAGATTGAGGCCGCCGGGCGGCAGCTCGAAATCGGCGGGAATGATGAAGGGCTTCATCTCGTCGGTAAGGTCGATCTCGGCGGTGGTCTCCACGGTCTCCGTGATCACCTTCATGCCGACCCAGCAGCCCGAATAGCGCGACATCGCGATGCCGAGCAGGCCCATCTCGATCATCTCGTGGATACTCGAGGGGTAGAGATACGGCATCAGCGCCGACATGAAGGCATGGTCTGACTGATGCGGGACGGTCGAGGACTTTGCGCCATGATCGTCGCCGGCAAGGCACAGCACGCCGCCGTTCTTGGCGGAGCCTGCGGCATTGCCGTGGCGGAACACGTCGCCGCAGCGGTCGACGCCGGGGCCTTTGCCGTACCAGATGCCGACGACGCCGTCGTACTTGGCGCCGGGCGAGAGGTTGAGCTGCTGCGAGCCCCAGACGGCGGTGGCCGCGAGGTCCTCGTTCACGCCGGGCTGGAACTTGATGTTGTACTGCTCGAGATGCTTTCGGGCGGCGAACAGCTGCTGGTCGTAGCCGCCGAGCGGCGAGCCGCG
>NZ_AKIY01000259.1 GCF_000282615.1 Bradyrhizobium sp. YR681
GGCGAGCCGCCGGCCGAGCGCGGCCCGCGGAAGAAGAGCTGAGGTTTGAGCCATGCCCCGGGTCTACGTCTCCACCGTCGTCAATGCGCGCAACGACCGCGTCTGGGCGCGGGTGCGCGACTTCAACGGCCTGCCGAACTGGCATCCGGCGATCGCCGAGAGCCGCATCGAGGGCGGCGAGCCCTCCGACAAGATCGGCTGCGTCAGGGATTTTCGCCTGCGCAACGGCGACCGCATCCGCGAGAAGCTTTTGGGCCTCTCCGACTACGACATGTTCTGCACCTATTCGATCCTGGAATCGCCGATGGGCGTCGAGAACTACGTCGCGACCCTGCGGCTCACGCCCGTCACCGACGGCGACCAGACGTTTATGGAATGGACCGCCGAGTTCGACTGCGCACCCGAGCGGGAGACGGAGCTCGTCGGCAATATCGGCGGTGGCGTGTTCCAGGGCGGCTTCGATGCCCTGAAGCGCGTGTTCGGAGGCTGATGGCGGTGCCGCATATCGTCAAGAGCACCATCCTCGACGCGCCGACCGATGCGGCGTGGTCGGTGCTGCGCGATTTCAACGGGCACGACCGCTGGTACCCGGCGGTCGCGACCTCCTCGATCGAGCGCGCGCATTCCTCGGACAAGATCGGCTGCATCAGGCGGTTCAAGCTGAAGGACGGCGCCGAGCTGCGCGAGCAATTGCTGGCGCTGTCCGATCTTGAACAGAGTTTCAGCTACTGCCTGCTCGATACGCCGATCCCGATGTTCAACTACATCGCCCATGTCCGCCTGCTGCCGGTCACCGACGGCGACCGCACCTTCTGGCACTGGGAGTCGCGTTTCACGACCAGGCCTGAGGACAGGGACCGCATCACCCACATGGTCGCCGAAGACATTTACCAGGCCGGCTTCGAGGCGATCCGCCGGCATTTGAAGGAGGCCGCATAGATGGCCGTGACAGTGAAGACCTTTGCCAGCGCCAGCGAGGCGGCCGGGGCGCTGTCCTCGGACCGCAGCGCGCGCTATCTCGGCGGCGGCACGCTGGTGATGCGCGCGCTGAACGAGGGTGATGTTGCGATCTCGACCGTCGTCCGCGCCCAGGACCAGGCGCTGACCCGGATCGAAGCAGCCGGCCCGCGCGTGACGCTGGGCGCGGGCGTGACCTTCGCGCGCGTGCTCGCCGAGCGCGACCTTGGATTCCTCCATGCCCCGGCCCGCTCGATCGGCGGCCCCGCCGTGCGCAACATGGGAACTGTGGGCGGCAATCTCTTTGCAACAAACCCCTACGGCGACTTCACCGTCGCGCTGCTGGCGCTCGATGCCACCATCGCCGTGCAAGGCGGCTTCGGTTCGCGCGACATCCCGATTGAAGAGTTCTTGCAGGCGCGCGAGCGTCAGGCCGGGACGCTGGTGCTGTCGGTGTCCTGCACCCGGCCGGTGAGCACCGAGGCCTTCCGCTATCGCAAGATCGCGCGCATCAAGCCGAAGGGCGGCTCGGTGATCACGCTGGCTGCGCATCTGCCGATCAGCGGTGGCCGGATCGCGGGTGCCCGCATCGCACTGGGCTCGATGGCCCCGACGCAAATCCGCGCCCGCGCCGCGGAGCGCGCGCTGGAAGGCCGCTCACTCGATGCCGCGACCATCGCGGCCGCGGCATCCGCCGCGACCGAAGGAACATCGCCATCCGACAACGCGCTCGGCAGCGCCTGGTACCGCCGCGAGATCGTCGGCGTGCATCTGCGCCGTTTGCTGTCGGGACAGGAATAGAGCCCCATGTCCAAAATCCCCCTGCAATTTCGTCACAACGGCCGCGACGTCGCGATCTTCGTCGATGGCGGCACCAATCTGCTGGCCGCGCTGCGCGAGCTGATCGGCGACATGACGCCGAAATTCGGCTGTGGCCAGGGCGGCTGCGGCACCTGCAGCGTGCTGATCGATGGCGAGCTTCATCTGTCCTGCCTGACGCTGGCGGAAACCGTCGCGGGCCGTTCGATCGAGACGCTCGACGGCATGAAGCAGGGTCCGAACCTGCATCCGCTCCAGCGTGCCTTCGCCGACAATTTTGCCGCCCAGTGCGGCTATTGCACGCCGGGCATGCTGATGGCCGCAAAGGCGCTGCTCGACCGCAATCCTTCGCCGAGCCGCGACGAGGTGATCGAGGCCATTTCCGGCAACATCTGCCGCTGCACCGGCTACGAGCCGATCATCAACGCCATCCTCGCCGCCGCCGGCGGCCGGGTCAGCGCGTAAGGGAACGCGATCATGCTGGAACTGCGCAAGGACATTTTCGCCGACGAGCGCGACGATAACCTCAAGGAAATCGGCAAGGGCACCCAGCGGCAGGACATGCTCGGCCATGTCACGGGCACGTCCAGCTACTTCAATGACCACAAGCTGCAAGGCATGCTGCATCTGAAGGTGGTCCGCTCGACCCAAGCCCATGCCAGGCTACGCCGCATCGACACCACCGAGGCCGAGCGATCGGCCGGCGTGCGCCGGATCATTCGCGGCGCTGACGTGCCGGTCAATCTCAACACCCTTCTGAGCCTGATCAATTTCGGCAAGGACGACGAGCCGTCGCTGGCGGTCGACAAGGTGCGCTACAAGGGCGAGCCGATCGTCGCCATCGTCGCCGATAGCGAGCGCGAGGCCTTTGAGGCGATCGCAAAGGTCAAGGTCGACTACGAGCCGTTGCCGGCCGTGTTCGACGTCGAGGATGCGCTGAAGCCCGGCGCACCCGTCGTCAACGAGACCTATCCGAAAAACACGTTCACCTATCACGATGTCTACGACCACCAGAAGCTGCGCTTCGGCGATGCCGACGCGGCGCTCGCAACGGCAGACCACGTGCTGGAGCAGCGCTACCAGATGTCGCCGATCGAGCACGCGCCGACCGAGACCAACGGTGCGATTGCCGCTCCCGACACCAACGGCCGCTATGTCGTCTATACCTCCACGCAGGCGCTGTTCTTCTCGGTCGACACCTGCGCCAAGATTCTGGACGTTCCGTCCAACACCTTCCACTTCATCGGCGGCACGGTCGGCGGCGGCTTTGGCGGCAAGGTCGACACGCTGACCGAGCCGCTTGCCATTCTCGGCGCGATGCTGACCGGGCGGCCCGTGCGCTACGTGTTCGGACGCGAGGAGGAGATGCAATACGGCCCGCCGCGCGGCGCCGAGCGCATCTACATCAAGGACGGCGTGATGCGCGACGGCCGTGTCGTCGCGCGCAAGATCCGCGCCTATTTCGACAGCGGCGCCTATACGCGGCTCTCCAGCTACGCCGCCGTGAAATGCGCCGCGCATCTGCCCGGGCCCTACACCATCCCCAACGTCTATGGCGACGTCTATTGCGTCTTCACCAACCGCACGCCCGCCACCGCCATGCGCGGCTTCGGCGTCACCGCGATGGATTTCGCCATCGAGTGCCAGATGGACAAGCTGGCTCACCTCGTAAACATGGACCCGATGGAGTTCCGGATTCTGAACGCCTATCGCGACGGCGACATGAAGGCACACCGGCGCGAGGCCAAGAACACTGCACTGATTGAATGCGTTCAGGTCGCGGCCGAAAAAGCAAAATGGCCGCTCCGCGAGGAGTTCAAGCGGGCCGCCTCGCGCAAGGACGGCGGCGGCAGCCGCGCCGTGATTCCACCGACGCCTACGGACTCTTCGCGCGCCAGGTCAACAGCGCCGGTCCAGCAGCGCACCAGCTATGACCGGCTTCCGCCCACCGTCACCCGCGAGCCGCCGCGCGATCCGCCACCACCGGCACCGCCGCCGCCCCCACCACGGCCGGCCGCGCCCTCGCATGGCGCGACCCGCTTCTCCTCCGTCTTCGGCACCAGGAGGCGTTAGATGACCCGGCATCGTGGACGCGGCATCGCGTCGATCAACTATCCCATCGGCATGAACCTCGGCGGCGATCCCAGCCAGGCGCTGGTACATTCCAACCCGAGCGGCAAGTTCACCGTGGCGCTGTCGTCGATCGACCTCGGTCAGGGCATGAAATCGGTGACGCGCCAGATCTGCGCGGAGACGCTGGGTGTGCCGGTCGAGGACGTCTATGTCGACACGGCGGATTCCGACACCGGCCCGCATTGCATGGGCTCGTTCGCCTCGCGCGGCACCCACCGCGTCGGCAACGCCGTGATGGCCGCGGCCCGCGAGGCGCGCGGCGTCATGATGGAGGCGGCCGCCGAGGAACTGGAGGTCAATGCCGCCGATCTCGAAACTGACGGGCGCGGCAACATCCACGTCAAGGGCGCGCCGCACCGCTCGATCTCGACCAAGGATGTCGCGATCGCTGCGCAATTCAAGCAGGGCAAGACCATTTCCGGCCGCGGCATCTTCCTGGTGCCGCTCTCCGCCGTCGACCCCGAAACCGGCGAGATGTCGCCAGCGACCTGCTACGCTCATGCCTGCCTCGTCGCCGAGGTCGATGTCGATGACGAGACCGGCGAAGTCGCGATGGTGCGGATGGACTCCGCCTATGAGCTCGGCCGCGCGCTCAATCCGCGCCTCGTCGAGCAGCAGCTCGTCGGCGGCGCCTGGATGGGCGTCAGTCACGCGCTCTACGAAACGCCAGAGCCTTATTATCCCGAACCTGTTCACGGCCCGCGCGACTTCGTCGAATATCTGATGCCCGGCCCCGGCGACATCTGCCCGCACGATATCGCCGTGCTCGAGCGTCCTGCCCCCGACGGTCCGTTCGGCGCCAAGGGCCCCGGCGAGATGTGCGCCAATCCGGTCCTGCCTGCAGTCGCCAATGCGATCTTCAACGCCGTCGGCGTCCGCATCGACGATCTGCCGATTACGCCTGAAAAAGTGCTGCGCGCGATCAAGGCCCAGGGCGGCGCGCGGCCGCAGGCCCGGCACTAAGGGATTTCGTCCATGGCGGTCCGCAGCAACATCGTCGGCATCGATAGCCCGGAGGCGCTGGAGAAGGCGCTGCGCGCGGCCTATTACCTCGCCGACGAGGGCCTTGCGACCGCCGCCTATCTCGGCCTTGCGCTGGGCAAGCCGCTGCTGCTCGAGGGCGCCCCGGGTGTCGGCAAGACGGAGGCCGCAAAGGCCATCGCCGCCGTGCTCGGCCGCAGGCTGATCCGGCTGCAATGCTACGAGGGCATCGACGCCTCCGCCGCGCTCTACGAATGGAACTATCCGCGCCAGATGCTCGCGATCCGCCAGGCCGGCGACGAGAGCATCGACATCTATGGCGAGACGTTCCTGATCGAACGTCCCATGCTCGCCACGCTGCGCGCGCCCGACTCCACCGTGCTGCTGATCGACGAAATCGACCGTGCCGACCAGGAGTTCGAGGCCTTCCTGCTCGAATTCCTCTCCGACTTCCAGATCTCGATTCCCGAGCGCGGCACCGTGCGCGCCGCCGAGCGGCCTGTCGTCGTGCTGACCTCGAACCGGACGCGCGATTTGCACGAGGCGCTGCGCCGCCGCTGCGTCTATCACTGGATCGACTATCCGACCGAGGAGCGCGAAGCACGGATCGTGATGCTGCGGGCCTCCAGCGTCGCCGAGGCGACCGCGCGGGCCGTCGTCGCCGCCGTCGGCAAGCTCCGCCGCGAGCCGCTCAGCAAGGCGCCCGGCATCGCCGAAGCCGTCGATTGGGCCGAGGCCGCGACGCTGCTCAACAAGGGCGGCGCGCGCTGGCCCGACGCCTTCAAGCGCTCGATCGGCGTGGCGCTGAAGGACGAGGAAGACCTGCACTTCATCTCGCCCCGCCTCGACGCCATGCTCGCGGAGGCGACGGCATGAGCACTGAGCTGCAACTGCCGCGAGCAGCGCGCGTGTTCGTCTCCTTCGTCGCGCTGCTGCGCGCCAACAACTTCGCCGTCGCGCCCGAACAGACCACCGCGTTCCTCACCGCGATCGAGCTGCTCGGGCCGCGCGACCTCCGGGATATCAGGCAGGCGGCGCTGGCCACCCTCGCCCCGCCGCCCGAACGCCGCACAACCTTCGACCGGCTTTTCGATCTGCACTTCCGCGGCAGCGAGGCGATCGAGCACGCCGACGACGGCGAGGACGACGAGACCGTCAGGCTTCAGGAAGAAGGTCACGGCGACGAGGAGCCGCTGCTCTCCGACGAGGCCAACGAGTCCGGCCTGACCGCGACACGCACCGAGGCGCTGGTCGAACGTCGCTTCGCCCAGCTCTCCACGACCGAGGCCCTCCGCCGCATGGCGCGCGAGGCGCCGCGACGCCTGCCGCGGCGGCGCGGACACCGGCGCATGCGCGCCCGCCGCGGGCCCTTCGCCGATCTCCGCCGCACCTTGCGCGACTCTGTCCGCAGCGACGGCGAGATCCTGCGGCTCGGCCACATGAAACGGCGCCAGCGCCCGCGAAAGTTTCTGCTGCTGATCGACGTCTCCGGCTCGATGAAGAGCCGCACCGAGGAGAACATCAAGCTCGCCCATGCGCTCGTGCAGGCCGCGCCCAATGTCGAGGTCTTCACCTTCGGCACGCGGCTGACCCGCGTCACCCGCGCGCTGCGGCTGAAGCGCCGCGAGCAAGCGCTGAGTGCAGCCGCGCATCTCGTCAGCGACTGGGACGGCGGCACCCGCATCGGCGATGCGCTGCAGGCCTTCCTCGCGGTGCCCCGCTTCGGAGGCTATGCGCGCGGAGCGGCCGTCGTGGTCGTCTCGGACGGGCTGGAGCGCGGCGATGTCGATGCGCTGCGCGACGCGGTGGCAAAGCTGTCGCGCCGGGCCTGGCGCGTGAGCTGGCTGACGCCGCTCGCGACAGGACCGGGATTCCAGCCGCAGACCGAAGCCCTCATGGCGATCGCGCGTTATGTCGATGACCTCGTCGACGGCGGATCGAGCGCGTCGATCGTCGCGCATGTACTGGCACTGGGACGAAGGAGAGTTGCGTGACCGAGATTGTCGACGGGCATCACCACATCTGGCGGCAGGCCGACCTGCCCTGGCTGACCGGCCCCATGCAGCCCCGCATCTTCGGACCCTACGAGCCGATCCGGCGCGACTATCCGATTGAGGAATATCTCGACGACCTCAAGGGCACCGGCGTCACCCGCTCGGTCTACGTCCAGACCAACTGGGCCAACGACCGTTTCGAGGACGAGACGGCCTGGGTACAACAGACCGCCGAGGAACATGGCTGGCCGCATGCGATCGTCGCCTACGCCAATTTTGCCGTGGACGACGTGCGCCCGCAGCTCGACCGCCTCAAGCGCTATCCGCTGGTGCGCGGCGTACGGATGCAGCTGCATTGGCACGAGAATCCGCTCTATCGCTTCGCGGCCAAGCCCGATCTCTGCGTCGATCCCGTGATCCGTCGCAACGTCGCGTACCTCGCCGACTACGGCTGGAGCTTCGATCTGCAGGTGTTCACGCCGCAGATGACGGACGCGGCGCAGCTCGCGGAGTCCTGCCCGAAGGTCACCTTCATCCTCCAGCATGCCGGCATGCTCGAAGACCTTTCGCCGGCGGGGCGCGCGGCCTGGCGCGCCGGTATGGCGAGGCTCGCGGCCTGCCCGAACGTCGTCTCGAAGCTCTCGGGGCTCGGCACCTTCATTCACCGCAATGAGCCCACCCACATCGCTGCCGTGGTCATGGATACCGTCGCAATCTTCGGCGCCGAACGCTGCCTGTTCGGCTCCAATTTCCCGATCGAGAAATTGTGGACCAGCTACCGCGAGCTGGTCGCTGCGTTTCGCACGGCTGCTGCGCCACTGAGCAGCGAGCAGCAAGACGCGATCTTCAGGACGACGGCCACGCACGTCTATCGGCTTTGACAGATAAAAGCAAAACAGGGAGGGCAACGAATGGCGCTGGAGATCAAGATCCTGGACTACGGCGATATCGAGCTTGAATCGAGCTTTCTGGTCCTCGGCCGCGATTGCGGCCGCACCCGCCGCGTCCTCACGCTCGGCTTTTTGATCCTCGGCGGCAAATATCCGGTCGTGGTCGACACCGGTTATCGCTCCAACCAGATCATGGAGACGCTGGGTATGCGCGGGTTGCAGTACCACGAGCACATGATCGAGAACCAGCTTGCGCGCCACGGCGTGCGCATGGGGGACGTCCGCTTCGTCTGCCACACCCACCTGCACATCGACCACGCCGGCAAGGACGATCTGTTCCCGATGAACACCACTGTGGTCGTCAACCGCAAGGAGCTCGAATATTCCGTGTCCGGCCTGATGCATCCGCAATACCCGGCGTCCGACATCAAGCATCTGATCGACCGCCTGCACACCAAGAGCGCGCTGCGTTTCCTCGACCTCGAGATCACCGGCCCGATCGAGCTGATGCCCGGGGTCTATTGCGACGCCGCCAACGCCCATACCGAGGGCTCGATGAACGTCATCGTCGAGACCGCAGACGGCATCGCCACCATCTGCGGCGATGTCATCTACGACTTCAACGACCAGATCGTGACGCCATTCAACGAGATCCACGACTGGGAGCCGCGCACCACCGGCAACCACGGCACCAGCAAGCGCGCGGAGAAGGCCTCGATCAAGAAGCTGCTGAGCAATTCGCGCTATCTGCTGCCGGTGCACGACCGTCCCGCCAAGATCGAAGGCGGCACGGTCGTGGGGCGGCTGCATGACCAGGTCCCCGGCCCCATCGTGCAGTCGCTGCCCGCACGCAACTGGTTTCCGGCCTGACGTGACCTGAGGATATCGACCGATGACGCATGTCACCTTGCGCTCCGAATTCGAGACCCTGATCGACCCCTATGCGCCGGTCGCGCAGGTGGGCACAGGGTTTGATTTCACGGAAGGACCGATCTGGCATCCGGTCGATCATTATCTCCTGTTCTCGGACATGCCTGGCGACGTGCGGCGGCGCTGGGACGCGCGGCGCGGCGTCGTCGAGGTCAAGCGCCCGTCGAACAAGTGCAACGGCATGACCTACGATGCCGAGCTCAATTTGATCGTCTGCGAGCACGCGACCTCGTCGCTGGTCCGCGAGCGGCCGGACGGACGGCGCGAGGTGCTGGCCTCCCACTTTGGCGAACAGGAGCTCAACAGCCCCAACGACGTCTGCGTGCACTCTTCCGGCGCGATCTATTTCTCGGATCCATGGTATGGCCGCATGCCGGTCTATGGCGTCGAGCGGCCGCGCCAGCTCGGCTTTCAGGGCGTCTATCGAATCGTGCCCAGCGGCGAACCCAAGCTGGTGGTCGACCGCAACCTGTTCGAACAGCCGAACGGGTTGTGCTTCTCGCCCGACGAAAAGCTGTTCTATGTCAACGACACCGTGCAGGCACTGATCCGCGTGTTCGACGTCAATGCCGACGGCACGTTGTCGAATGCGCGGGTGTTCGCAAGCGGCATCCGCTCCGAGCTCGAGCCGGGCCTGCCCGACGGCATGAAGTGCGACCAGCACGGCAATGTCTGGGTCACCGCGCCGGGCGGCGTGTGGGTCTATTCGCCCCGCGCCGAGCTGCTCGGGAAACTTCGCGTGCCCGAGATGGTCGCCAACCTCGCCTGGGGCGGGCCGGTTTTCCGCACGCTGTACCTGACCTCGACGCATTCGGTCTACGCTATCCCGACCAAGGCCGGGCCGCGGCACGAGCCCTATATGAGCGGCAGGCGTAGCAGCGGCGGCGCCGCGAGCGCCGGCCCTGCGGCTGCGGCGCCGATCCTCGCGGACGGCGACATGCGGCTCGATCCAAACCGCTGCGCCATGATCATCCAGGACCTTCAGAACGACGTTATCATGGACGGCGGCGCGTTTGCCGAGTCCGGCGCCCCCGGTCACGCGAAACAGCAGCATGTGGTCGAGAATGTCCGGCGCCTGGCGGAGTCCGCTCGCGCGCGGGGCGTCGCGATCATCCATGTCTGGTTCGTGGTCGAGCCCGGCGCCCCCGGCGTGACGCTGAATGCACCACTGTTCGAGGGCCTCGTCGACAGCAAGGCCATGGTGCGCGGCAGCTGGGGCGCCGCACCGGTCTCGGGCCTCGAGCCGCGGCCCGGCGATTTCGTGGTCGAGAAGATGCGGATGAGCGCCTGGGAAGGCACGCGACTCGAGACGATCCTCAAGGCCACCGGCCGCGACATGATCATCAACACCGGCGCCTGGACAAACATGTCGGTCGAGCACACTGCGCGCACCGGTGCCGACAAGGGCTATTTCATGATCGTGCCGGAAGACTGCTGCTCGACCATGAATGCCGACTGGCACTCCGCCTCGATCAACTTTGCCATGCAGAACGTTGCCGTCGTCACGCGGGCGGATGCCGTCATCAGAGCGCTGGGATGAGCGGTGGCAAAGCTCCTGCACCTGTCCTGCTCGCCACGCGTCGACTCCGAGTCGAGTGCTGCCGCGCGCATCTTCCTCGACAAGTTTCATCAGGCGCGGCCGGATTGGGACGTCGACATCTCGGACATCTGGCGGGAGCGGATGCCGGAATTCGCAGGCCCCATCGTCGAGGCCAAATATGCACGCATGATGGCGCAGACTTTCAGCGAGCCGCAACGTCACAGCTTCGCCGAGGCCGAGCGGATGGCGCTGCGCTTGTCACTCGCCGATCGGGTGCTGATCTCGACGCCGATGTGGAACTTCGGTATCCCCTACAAGCTCAAGCAATGGTTCGACATCATCGTCCAGCCCGGGCTCACCTTTCGATTCGATCCGTCGCGGGGCTATCTCCCTCTGCTGAAGGACCGGCCGACGCTGGTCATCCTCGCCAGCGGCAGTGACTTCGCCACCGGAATGAACCGCGGCCGCGTCGACATGGCCACGCCTTACCTGCGAGAAATCCTGCGCTTTGTCGGAATCAGCAACGTCCGTTTCGTGCCGGTCGGGCCAACCGCCGGACCGCAGCAGCCGATCGAGGCTGCCCGCGAAAGGGCCTATCAACGCCTCGCTGCAATGGCCACGACTTTCTGATGCCCGGCAACGCCGCCAATGCGAGCCGCCGTCTCGACGAAGTCGGTGAGGTCGGCGCTGACGTCGATCAGGCCGGGCAGCTCTTGCATGACCGCATCGTCATGGCCCGAGGATCCGCTCGATAGCCACGACATCAGCGCGGCGGGATCAGCGCACGCAGGATGTCCGGCTTCCAGGATTGACGCGCGCTGTCGAAGGCCGCGAAATCATGATCGAACTGCCAATAGGCCCACGACCAGCCAAGCCTGTCGGCGCTTCGTGCCACGAACGACAGATATCTCGCACGACTATCGGATGGCGCGCGCTCGTAGACCCCGAACTCGCCGAGATAGATGGGGCGCTGCGCTTTCTCCGACCAGAGACTCATCTTCCTGAAGTCGGCGGCTGCCCTCGCCTCGTCATCCGGACTGCCCCAATCCAGCGGGCCGATCCGTGAAAACGTGCGGGACCACGGCGCGCCCTGATGCGTGAATCGTATCGGCGCGTAGTAATGGAACGTGACGATAATGCTCCTGTCGTCGGCCGGCAAAACCAAGGCGTCGACAGGGATGTCATCCGAGTTGAGTACCGCGGCAATGACCGGCCGTTCGGGGTTGGTGCGGCGGATGATGCCCAGGCACGCGTCGAGGAGCGCATTCCAGTCGGCGAGCGTCATTTGCCCACCGGGCTCATTCAAGACCTCGAACACCAGCGCGGGGTATCTGCCGGCATAGCGCTCGGCGATCTGCCGCCAGAAGGCCTTGAGCTTGTCGGCGCATCCGGACACGTCGCTCTGGCAAACGTGAGTATCATGCTCGTCCAGGACGGGGATGAGGTTGCGCGCGAGAACTTCCTCGATGACGGCATCAAGTTGCCTCAGGACGGTCTCGTCCAGCACGTTCCCGGCCCCCATGAACTTGAAGCCGAAGAAATTGATCCTGACGTGTGAAAAACCGGCTCTCTTGATCGTCGTCAGATTGTCCAGGCGAAAGGGTGCGTTCTGGCCGCCTTCCCAGATGCCGTCATAACCGAGAATGTTGATGCCGCGCCCCAATTTCGGCAGTTCACGGGAAGCGGCCTGCCCGGCGCCAAGGGCGCCAAGCAATACAAAGAAAAGTGCCCTTGCCGCAAGGTTGAGGCTTCTCGGCCAGCGGGCACAGATGGCGGTCATCTTGCTTCCATTCTCAGAACGAGCGATCGGCCTGCCGCACCGGCCGGCATGTCGCAAGGAAAAACGCCACCAGCAGCACCGACGTGAACATCGTCGAGCGGAGAAACGTCGTCTCCGTAAAATTGGTCTGAAAACTCAGCACGACAAACCCGATGATGAGGGCGCAATGCGATCGTTCGATCGCGCGGGCAGAAATCAGACGGAGAACCTTGTTCGAAAACAGAAAGACGCTTCCGGCAAACAGCACGTACCCCAAAAATCCCGTTTCCATAAGGATCGCGATATAGCCACTGTGATAATTGTCGAGCACCCAGCCGTGGTTCTGTTCGAAATAGTCATAGACCGACGGGATGGTCCAAAAGCCGTTGATCCCGAAGCCCAGCAACGGTGCATCATCGAAATGGCTGATTGCGTAGTGCCAGATGAAGGTCCGCTCCGTCAGATCGATGGTCGCGTCGCCGACATGGATGGCGTCATATCCCGTCGCATAGAAGTAAAAGATCAACCCGCCGGCCAGCAAGCACATGACGAACGGGAGGATCGCGTAGAGCCTCATGCAGATGACCGACCACATCGCGGTTACCAGCAGCGCGCAGGCGGCCAGAGCAACAGCACCCGCGCCGCGCGATTCCGACGCGAGGACACAGGTTGACGCGAGCAGAAATGTCACGAGGAAAACCGTCCACCCCTGTCCCCTCATCTTCAGATAGCAGGCGAAGAACATCAGGTAGGCGCCGACGAAACCCAGCGTCTGCTTCGATTCATAGACGCCTTGCCATTGACCATTGTGCATCCAGCTATGGTCGATCCCGATATCGGGCACGGCGAGCGCGCAGAAGGCCGATGCGGCGACCAGGATGAAAAGCCCGAAGGCCGTAGCCCCGACGACCTCGTCCAGGTCGATCCGTGTCATCAGGCAAAATGCGCCGAAGGTCGTCATCGCCAGCGCCGCGCTCTTCATGATCGCCGCGGCACTCAGGCTGGTCCAAAACACGGAGATGACGGCGAAAGCGTAGAATGCGACCAGCGTGATCAAATCGGGGTTGAACTGCAAACGCAGACGCGGGCGCACGAATGCGCTTGCGTAGATGAGGACACCCCACATCAGGATCGCCACGGCCTGTTGCAGATAGGTCAGCTCCGCCGGCAGCAATGCGGTGTTGAAGGTGCCCATCGACGCAACGACGTTGATGGTGATCGAGCAGCCGATGGCGACCCTGGCAATCTTCTCGACGCCGCCGCTCCGCGTCTTCCAGATCGCGCTCCCGGGTCCCCCGGAGTCCACCTCGGTCTCTAGGCTGGCCATGAATTGACCTTCCTTAAACGCGGTTAATTATTTGCTAGCGCGGGTGGGCTCCCCGCACGCGGCTGCGAGGTATTAAGGGTTCGTTAACGATACGAAGCCGGTTCCATATATTAATGCAAATCCGACGCAGT
Source organism: Bradyrhizobium sp. YR681 (assembly GCF_000282615.1). Lineage (GTDB taxonomy): Bacteria > Pseudomonadota > Alphaproteobacteria > Rhizobiales > Xanthobacteraceae > Bradyrhizobium. The sequence continues at coordinate 13,462 of NZ_AKIY01000259.1, forward strand.
CGGTATCTCGTTCCTCACTCCCCTGCTATAAAACGCCGGCTCGATTGATATTCCCGAGTGATGTGATTTCCCTGGTTCTGCATGAACACGTCCAGCAATAATTTCGATGTTGCCGCCGAGCAGGCATTCGATTTCATGTCTCCGGAATATGCAGAGCTGTTCGACGGCTCGGCCGCCACCGCGTTCCAGCATCCGCTCTGGCTGCACAGCCTCTACACCAGGCTGGCCTCTCATGCCGGCGCAAGCCCTCTGATTGTCGTGGTCCGCCGCCGCGCGACGGGCGCCCTGGCGATGGTGCTGCCCTTGCTCCGGATCCGACGCGGTCCGATACGGACCGTCGAATTCGCCGACCTCCGTGTCTCCGACTATCTTGCGCCGGTCTGCAGCCCGGACGTGTTTGCCGAGCTGCTCGGAGACGCGGATGCATGTGCCGAAATTCGCGATCTCGTCCGTCCCTTCGATCTGCTCCGGATGACCAAGCTGCCGGACGGACGGCTTCCGATCGAAAATCTCCTGGCAGCGCCCCGCCGGGCGGCGATGGAGACCAATGCCTATGCGACAGTGCTCGTCGCGCCGTTCGAGCAATGGCGGGCCAGTGCGCTGGATCGCTCCTACCAGAAGGAGCTCGCAAAGAAATATCGCCAGCTCCAGAAGAAGGGCGCGCTGGGTTTCTCATGCTGCGATGATCGAGCCTCCGTCTTCGATGCGCTGGAGGTGATGAGGAAATTCCGCGGTCCGCGCTTTCAGTCGCAGGGCGACGGAGACCTGCTCCAGCGCCCCGAATATTTCGACTTCTATTCCGACGTCGCGGTGCGCGGCCTCGGCTCCTTTGTGCGGCTCTATGCCATGAAGATGGATGGCCAGGTGATCGCCGCCGTGCTCGGATTGCACCATCGCGACAGTTTCCTCGTCATCATGAGTGCCTTCGATATCGACGGCTACAAGAGCCAGTCCCTGGGCGCGCTGATGTTCGAACACGTGGCAAGGGATTGCATCGAGCGCGGCGATCAGATGCTCGATTTCACCATCGGCGACGAGCCGTACAAGAAATTGTTCGGCGGACAGCCTTCGCCGATGTGGGCAGTCACGCAGGCCGGCAGCACCGCCGGCGCCATATCGCTGTTCGCCCTGAAGCAGGCGCCCTGGCTCAAACTGGCGGCCAAGCGAGTGTCGGAGTTTCGGCTCTCGCCAACCCGCACCTCCACGCCCACGCGCTGAGCGGCACTACCTTCAGGCGCGCAGGGCGCTTCGGACCTGCGCAAGCCAACCCGGCCGCATCTGATCGACACGATGGGTGAGACTGCGCCGCAGGAAATGCAGCCGTCGCCGCACATCCCAGCCGATATCGTTGCGGGACGTCAACGCCTGACGGAACCGCGCCATCTTCAGCGACTGCTGGTCTGCCGCGATCTTGTCGGGGTCGGAGTAGAACTGCGATATCTTCTCCGTGCCCATGCCCGCGGTTGCGAGCCAGCGCGGCGCATGTTCGGCGCAGAGACGCTCGACGTCCACCAGCAGACGGGCAACACCGGTTCCTGCGGCAGGACAGTTGGTCTGGAACGCATCGCCGATGAGGACTACGCCAGGCCGGAGGTGCCCTTCGACAACGGACAGGTCCATCACCCAATTCTGCACCCGGTCCGTCACGCGGAAATCGCCGAGGAAGGGCCGCAATCCCGGCAACAATCGCAGCAGCGTCGCCTCCGTGTCGCGGCGCAGCTCCCGCATGACCGGATCGGTCGGATCACGAAACATGAAGAGATTTGCCCGCATGCCGGCGCGCACGGGGAACAGGCTGAGATAGTCGACACCATCCGCCGTCCGCTCGCCATAGCAGGTCAGTGCCTCGAAATCGAACGGCGCGCCATCCCGGCGGGCGATCGTGAATCCGAACGATACCGAATGGCGCTCGGCCAGCACGTGCCGCTTGATGCCGAGCTTGTAGCCGAGCGCTCCCGCCATGCCCGTCGCCAGCACGACGAGCCGCGCCTCCAGGCGTCGTCCCGACGCAAGCGCAAGATGCTGGATATCGTCGCTACAGTCGATGGCGGTGACTTCGTCGACGATCAGGCTGGACGGGTCGGGCAACTGGCGGCGTGCCATCGCCACGAGATCGGCATAGGGAAGCCCGTAAGCCTGGCCGACGCTGACATCGACCACCCTGCCTTCCCTGACATTAAGCACGCGGTCGTATCGACAGGCAGCGCTCGCAAGACCATCGATGAAGCCGAGCTTGCGGAACATCTCGAGCTGCCGGCCGCCGATCTTCTCGACCCGAAATTCCTCCGGATGAACCGCACGCTTGTCCACCAGTGCGACACGATGCCCTGCCCGCGCAAGGACCGAAGCCGCAAGCGAGCCCGCCAGGCCGCCGCCGACGATCGCGATATCAGCCACAATCGTCGTGGCGATCGGCTCGGTCACGGTGCTGTCCGCCGTCATGGTTCAGGCTCCCACGGTTAACGGTGGTTCCTTGTGCAATTTTCCCGCCTGATGTCGCATCCCGGTGCCGAATGCGATCATTTCCGGCGATCGAGGTTAATGAATCCGGGATCCAATCCGGCGAGGAGACGACCGGCATGTGTCTTGCCCGGAGTTGCCCGACAAAGACCGGATCTTGGCAGCGTTACGGTCGAATGCATGGTCGCCTCTCACCGGAGCGGCATCACCTCGCGGTTCGACAAAGTCGGCTCTTGCTCGATCCGGGACAATTCGGACGAAGGTGTTTCACCATGACGCAGCGAGCATATCGTCAAGCGGAGCCGCGACCGACAGGCGCACGGAGGCACTCCATTAACACTCGTGGTTTTCCGGCATGCTAGGTTGTCCCCGATATCGGAACGTATCCCTTCAGGGGAGAGTTGCCCCTTAGACTTCCATGATCGAAACCATCATCCAGTTCATGCGGCGCGACGTGACACGCGGTGTTGCCGGAACCATCCTGCTCAAGGTTGGTAGCGGCGCGCTTGCGTTTGCATTGTTCTCGCTCGCGGCACGGACGATGTCGCCCGACGGGTTCGGCATCTTCGCAACCTGGCTTTCGGTTGCCCAGATCGCGGCCGTGGTGGGACTGGTCGGCCAGGAATCGCTGCTGGTACGATTCCTGAACGAGTATCACGTCGGGGACAGGCCCGACCTCACCAAAGGCGTGCTGCTATCGAGCCTGAAGATGTCCTCCGTCGCGATGCTCGTCGCGATCGCCGCCGTCGCACTGGCCGCGAGCTTGAGAGGCGATTGGTGGCTGCTGATCCTCGCGGTGTCGGCCTACACTGCCGTGAATGCCGGGTTGATGCTTGGCAGCCAGATCGCGCGCTCGCTGGTCAGCATTCTCATGGGCGAAGGCAACCGCGAATTCTTCTGGCGGGCGATCGTTGTGCTGTTCCTGCTCGTCATGTTGTTCGGTCATCGACGGCTCGACCCAGCCGAATTGATCGCCGTGATGACGATCGCGATGTCGGTAGGCCTTGGCGCCCAGATCATTGCGATTGCGCGGGCGCTGCCGGATTTCCGCGGCACGCCGGCGCGTTCCGAGACCTCGCGCTGGAGGTCGAGCGCGCTGCATTTCTGGGTCGCATCCATCCTGGAAGCGGCAAACCAGTATTTCGACGTCATTCTGGTCTACTGGCTGCTGGACCCGGCAACCGCCGGAATCTATTTCGCTGCGTCGCGCCTGGCCAACATCTTCGCCATGCTGTCAGCCGCGCTCTACAGCTTCGGCGCACGCCGGCTTCCGTCGTTGTACTTCAGCAAGAACCATCAGGAGTTCGAGCGAACGTTGCAGCTGATGGCGGAAGTGACCGCACTTTGTGTGATAGGCGGCCTCCTCCTGATCTGGATCGGCAGTCCCTATCTTCTCAGCCTGTTCGGGCCGCACTTCGCCGCGCAGCACTGGGTCCTGATCGTGCTCGCGATCGGAACGGCGATCCAGGCGGCAGGTGGTCCATCCGCGGCGATATTGCAGCTCACCGGCCATGAACGCATCTATGTGCCCGTCGTCGCGGCGAACGTGGCGCTGCGGCTGGCCGGATTTCTCGTCCTGATCCCCTGGCTCGGCGTGCTTGGCGCGGCGATCTCGGCGACCGTGTCGCTGGCGCTGGCGACCATCGCGCTCAACATTCTCTGCCGCCGGCGAACCGGGGTCGACCCTTCCATTCTGGTGCTTCTGCGTTTCTCGGCATCGAAACGCGGCAGCCTTGCGGTCCGCAGTGCCGACTCCGGCGATTAGCCGCCGATCAGCCGGCGAGGCCCAACACTTCGCCCCGACGCTGCGCCGACGATGGATCGGCGGTCACGCGGTTGACGACGATTCCGGTCGGCACGCCGCCGAAGCGGGAGAGCGCGGCCGTCACCCTGCGCATCGCGGCTGAATCGATCGCGTCCTCGCGCGCGACCAGCACAACCAGATCGGCGTGCGCGGCGAGCGCTGTCGCCTCCGGCTGCAGGGCCAGCGAGGTCGCGTGGACGACGATGAGATCGAACTCCGAACGGATATCCTCGGCTGGTGACAATTCGGGCCTCCTGCCGGCGCTCAAGAGCGCGTCGACACCGGGAAAGCTTGCCGTGGTCGTACCGTCCGCGTGCCCCCTGGCCTCTCCGGCCCCGGCACCGCCAAGGTCCGGCTCGACCCGGATCAGGACGCTCAGCTTCCCCTTGTTCACCGCCCATCGGTTCAGCGACCGCGCGACGGTGTTGCCTCCCGCACGTTTGCCGACCGACATCACGAGGACAACCTTGCCCCGCGCTGCCGGCAATTTCTCAAGTCTGTCGAGGAGCGGACGCAGATGGGGGCCGAGATCGAGTTCAGTCGTCCCGGACGCCGGACCTTGCCAGATGTTTCTGGGCGCAGCGCCAGGCACCAGATCGGGAATGCGGGCCCACACGGGCGGACGCGGCCACGCCGCAGGCTGGCGCGGTGCCGGATCGGGAGCGCGAACCTCTTCAACGATGTCGTCCGATCCGCGTCCCATGGCGACAACGACCGCCGTCGATGTCAGCAGCGATCCGATTGCAAGCGCGGCGAGCAGCAAAGGCAGCGGCGGAAGGGTCGAGCGCAGCGGCGGAACGGCCGCGGACGCAATCTTGGTCTGCGAGCTCTGCAACAGGCGCTGCTCATTCGTCGTCTTGGAGCGCGCCAGGAACTGCTCGTAGATGTTCCTGTTGGCTTCGGCGTCGCGCTGCAATTCCTGGAGCTTCACCAGCGCCTGACCGTCGACGAGGAGCTGCGATTCAGCCGCCTTCATCTGGTTCTCCAGCGCCTTCTGCTGATCGCGCTGGGCCTCGTATTCCGACTTGGCGGTATCGATGCCCTTGGCCCGCTCGACCTCGATCTGCCTGTTGAGGTCGTTCAGCTGGCTGTACGACATCACGAGGTCGGGATGGCGATCGCCGAACACCGCGCGCTTCTGCGCGATCTGATCGTTGAGCGCCGACCGTTGCGCGCGCAGCGCGCTCAGCAGATCCTGCTTGGCAGGCGCCTCGACATTCGCCTTCACGTCGCGCTGCGCCTGCTCAAAGCGCGCTTTCGCCTCTTCGGTCCGGGCGCGCGCGGCGGCAACCTGCTGCGACAGCTCGGTCACGCGCAATTGCTGGGTCGTGGAGTCCTTGCCGGCGTTGACGATCCTGTGGTCGAGCTTGAACGTGGCGACCGCGTCCTCCGAGGCCCTCAGCCGGTCATTCAATGTCTTGAGCCGGCTGCTCAGCCAGTCGGCCGCATCGTCGGTCGCCTCGGTGCGGTTGCGACTCTGGCCGGCGACGAACGCCTCCGCGATCGCGTTCGCATAGTAAGCCGCCCGCTCTGGACGGTTCGAGGTGAAGCGGATGGCGATGACATACGTCAATCCCCGCCGGGAGATGTCGAGGCGATTGCGAAATCGCTCGAGCAGTCGCGCGGGATCGGTGTGTCCGCCGGAAATGTCTTCGTCATCCTGAATCTTGAGCTGCTCGATCAGCGGCTTGAGGAAGCCGTCGGACTTCGCCACCTCGACCAGGCTCTGCAACGCGGCGCTGTCCTGCCCGATACCAGGCAGGACGTCCTGCTCCGTGGTCACGCGCTGCTCGCGGGGATCGACGACGACCAGCGCGGTCGCGGCAAATCGAACGGGAATGACGAGGAGAACGACGACGCCGAGGGCGAAGATCGCAAGCGCAAGCGTCAGGATGCGACGGGCGTTGTCCCTGACGAAGGAGAGCGCCCCCTGGGCGGTGAGCGCGCCGCCAGCACGCGCTGAGGCTCCGCCAGCTTCACCTTTCGATGCATTCCGAGTCTGCCACGACGCGGCGACACCGGTCGATCCGGAACTTGTCGGCTCTGCGCCGCGACCGAACGTCATGGATTTTACTCGGATTCAACTGGCGAACACTGTTCAGTGGCCTGCTCCACCGTAAATATCTATGGTTAATCGGCAGTTACCCGCTCTTCGCGCGATGATGACCAATTGGTTAACACGACCGCGTCACACGATCCGGGAACCACTGGCATTTGCCTGTGGTGATGCCGTTCCGAAGGCCCGCGCATTAACTCCGTTTGTTGCTAGTCGGTGTTCGCGCGATGCCCGCATGATAGGTAGCGGGTTAAAGAAGGTGAACGTTTCATTAGCGGGTCGGAAGCCGTGCTCCATTACCAACCAGGCGCAGAGCTGGGCGATGCACCGAAGCTGCCTTCGACGGCAACCGCACTCGCAGGACCGGACCGCGGTACGCTGAAGCCGCATGTGCTTCTCGTGCAAACCCAGGCGGAGAACGCAGGCGCGCAGGAGATATCGCGGCTGCTCGGCGCCGGCCTCACCGCGCGCGGCTATCGGGTCACTAACCTGTTCTTCTTCCGCAAATCGGAGTCGTTCGACGAGCCGCCGGATACGCTCTATTGCGCATCGCGCCGGCCGGGAAACCCGGTTGCGCTGCTGCGCATGCTGTGGAGGCTCGGCCGTCATATCAGGGCCACCCGGCCTGACGCCGTTCTGACGTTCCAGCATTTCGGCAACGTCATCGGTGCCGGCACATCGCGCCTCGTCTGCCGCGCGCCTATCGTCGCCAATCAGGTGTCATCCGCTCTGTCGATGAGCTGGCCGGTCCGCACCGCCGACATCGCCATGGGCAGCCTCGGCTTCTTCGACTGCATCACGCTCAACTCGCAGGCCATGCAGCGCGAATATTCGCGCTACCCCGCGGCTTACCGCTCGCGCATGGTGCATGTCCCGCACGGTTTTGACGACAAGGCCCTCACCCTGTCGAAGGACGTCGCACGGCAGAAATTCAACCTGCCGCCGGACCGCGTCCTGCTCGGCTGCGCCGCGCGGTTGCATCCGCACAAGCGGCTCGATGCGGCGATACGCCTGTTGCCGGATCAGCCATCATGGCATCTCGCGCTCGCCGGCCAGGGCGCCGACGAGGCCCGGCTGCGGCGGCTGGCGGACGAGTTGCACGTGTCGGACAGGCTGCATCTGCTCGGCGACATTGCCCCGCGCCGGATGGCGGAATTTCTCGCCTGTCTCGACGTCTTCGTGTTTCCGACCCAGGCCGAGACCTTTGGTCTTGCCGCCGTCGAGGCCGCGAATGCCGGCGTGCCCTCCGTCGTCACCGATCTTCCCGTGCTGCGCGAGGTGTTGTCCTTCGAAGGCAAGCCGACGGCCCTGTTCGTCGATGCAGCCGATCACGCAAAACTGTCTGCGGCGGTCTCCAGATTACTGACCGACCAAGCCCTGAGCGGTGAGCTGCGACAAAACGCCAAAGGCCTCAAGCTGCGCTATTCGGTAGAGGCCATGGTGGAGGAATACGTTCGAATTCTCGGCCAAGTCATTTGACCTGATACGTTTGGGATAGATCGGCTCGACATGATCATCGAGTTTCGCTGTGAACGTGACCATGCGCGGCAGTGGATGCGCCGCGAGACGCTGCCGGTTGGCGGCCGGGACGTTCCGGTGCAAATAGCATGGGTGGAAACAGCAGAGGAGCGGCCCGCCGGCCTCGACGCGCTGTTCGAGCTTGAACGCATGGTGTTGCGCAAGGGCAAACCTGCCGGCGCCGACACGCTGAAGATCATTCCGGAACAGACGCAGGCGCGCTCCGGCACGGCCGATGTGATCGTCGATTTCACGGCCGCTGCGCGGGACCCGAACTGTTCGGCTTCGCTGTATCTCCGCCCGCTGTTCAATGGAACCGCAGGCGAGAACGCCGCGCTCGCCACCATTCTCGCCGGCGACCTGCCGGTGATCGAGATCGTCAACGAGATCGACGGCGCCGTCCTCGACCGCGGCCATCCATCCAGTGAGATTGCAGCGGGCCTCAGCGGCGCACTCGAAACGGTGGCGGCACGAACCCTGACCATGGTGGCCGCCATTCTGTCGGGACAGCCGCGCATTGTGCCGCAGCTTTCGCGTTCTGCCGGCAACGCCGGCGGCCGTGGGCCGGTCGGCTTTGTCGCGCGCGGGCTTGCATTGTCGATCGCCAAGGAGATCTATCGCCTCTGCTGCTACGCGCCGCACTGGCATATCGGCTGGCGCTTCAATGACAATGCCGGCGTCTGGCAGACCGGAAACCTCTCGGGGCCGGACTGGAACGTCCTCGGCGATCCCGGCAACCATTTCTACGCCGACCCCTTCCCCATCACATGGCGAGGACGGACATTCGTCTTCTTCGAGGATCTCGATCACCGCGTCGGCAAGGGCATCATCTCGGCAATCGAGTTCGGCGACGCCGGGCCGGTCGGAAAGGTCGTGCCGGTGCTGGAAGAGCCCTGGCACCTCTCCTATCCGTTCCTGATCGAGGACGACGGCGAGTTGTGGATGATCCCGGAGAGCTCGCTCCACGGCGACGTCGCCCTCTACAAATGCGTTCGGTTTCCGGACAAATGGGAGCGGCACGCGACGCTGCTGTCGGGCCTCGAGCTCGCCGATGCGACGATCACGCGGCACAACGGCCTGCACTATCTGTTTGGCGCCTGGCGCGACGGAACCGGCGGCTATTCGGATTCGCTTGCGATCTACTACGCCGAGCACCTGCTCGGCCCCTGGCTGCCTCATGCCAGCAACCCCGTGCTGATCGATCGCGCGAGCACGCGACCGGCGGGGAATTTCGTCACCATCAACGACAGGCTGTGGCGCCCGGTACAGGATTGCGCCGACGGATATGGCGCCGCGCTCGGCCTTGCGGAAGTGATCGAACTGTCGCCGACGACGTTCAAGCAGGTCGTCCGCCACTCCCTCAGACCCGGACCGGCATGGCCCGGCAGAAAGCTGCACACGCTGAACCGCTGCGGCCGGCTCGAGGTGATCGACGGATCGCGCGTTCAACCCAAGACCCGCGCCTTCATGAATAAATTTCCATCCGCCGTCATGCCTGCGCGAACCAGTCCATATACCGCCTGCTGACACGCGAACCGCGTGGCCAACAAAAATCGGCAAAACAACCCTATGCACAGTAGAACCGCCGCGGCCCCCTTGCCGGCGGCGGTTCGGCGCAAGTCGAGCGCGGAGCTGGCTTAATCGGCCCGCAGGCGCAAAATTCGCGGCGGTCCTCCCGGCCCCTGCCTCCGCGGATCAGCAGCCACGGCAGATGACCAGCTTGCGGTCGATCTCCTCGTCCAGGCGTCGCAGCTCGGAATCGGCCGACGATGGTCCGGCGGCCAGCGGGATATCGCTTGGGCGCGGCTGCCGGTGACCAATCGGAGCCTGGAATCGTGCGGCCGCGTCACCGGCGGAAGCGATGCTGCGGACGGCCGTGCCCGCCATGGCTCCGGCACTTGCGCCATCCGGCAGGACGCCGAACAGGACCAGGGCGACGAGGGCAGCGAGACCACATCGGTTGGACATCATCATTCTCCTATCGCGATCGGGTTGGGTCGCTCCGAGGCGGGCAACCTGATGCGATGAGTAGAATGTTCCGGCTACGTGGCGGCTTCCCGCGCGCGATATTGCGTTACCGGTGCAACCGGCATGACGAACCGCACGAAAATCCCTACCCCGCCGCCACGATCCGTTTCGCTCTGTCACCGATCGCCGATGTCGCGAGGCATCGCGACAGCGCCACGGCGAGTTCGGCCGACATCAGCGGATGATGGACAAGCTCGGTCACGCCCGCGGTCGCAAGCAAGCGTGCAGCGAAATGATGCACCGAGGGGCTCGCGAGAATGATAGGGAGACGCGGCGCCGCGTCATGCAGCAAATAAGCCAGATCGAGCGATGAGCCTCCCGGCACGTGGCACACCAGCGCCACGTCGAAACGCATCGGCGCGGCGCGGCAGGCGGCTTCGGCCTCGGCCAGCACCGAGAACCCGACCGGCTCGTAGCCGAGCGCGGCGAGAATTTCCTCGTAACGCAACAACCGCTTGCGATCCGCTTCGAGCACCAGAACGGCTTCACCTGCGCCGCGGAGCGCAAGCGACGGAGCGTGCGGCACCGATATCGGCTCGCTCGACGATCCGCACGGCAGCCATATGTCGAAGCGTGTCCCGGCACCAGGCGTGCTCCGCACGGTCACGGCGCCGCCGTGTTGCTCGACGATCTCCCGAACCGTCGCAAGCCCGAGACCGTTGCCCTCCGAGCGCGTCGTGAAGAACGGCTCGAACACCTGCTCCAGCGTCGCTTCATCCATTCCCGGTCCCGGATCGGAGACCGAGATGATGGCGAAGCGACCCGACCGGAGCTCGGTCCGCCCGATCTGCACTGGCCGGATGACATCCCGTTCGGCGATCTGCAGATCGATGAAGCCGGGCTCTGCCATCGCTTGCGCGGCATTGTTGCAGAGATTGATGATGACCTGCTGCAATTGCGCCGGCTCACCCGATACGGTGACGCTTTCGGCGAGCTGGCTGACCATGAGCTGCACATGCGGGGGCAGCGATGCGGCGAGCAGCGCCTTGGTTTCCGCCACCAGAGTCCTGATGCAGATCCGCTCCTGTGGTCCCTGGTTGCGACGGCCGAAGGTCAGGATCTGGCCGACGAGTTCACGCGCCCGCTCGCCGGCGCGACGGATCTCCGCCAGGCTCGCCGCTGAGCGGCTTCCCGATCTGATGCCGGTGTCGGCGATCTCGACATAGCCGAGGATTGCACCAACGATATTGTTGAAGTTGTGGGCAATGCCGCTGGCGAAGGTGCCGATCGTCTCCATTCTCCGCGCCTGTTGCAGGCTCGCCTGCAACCTCTCCTTCTCCTGCTCGAGAACCACACGCCCCACGGCGTTTCCGATCGCATCAAACGCCGTACGGAAGAGCGCAAATTCGGCCCATTGGCTCAGCGCGGCAGCCTCCACCACGTCAAAGCCGAGAATGGCCGCCTGTCCCTCTCCCGATAGAGTCTTGATGCACAACCAGCCGCGAATACCGGCCTCGTCGAGGAGGTGCGCGAGATCTTCGGGATGCGATGGCCGGACCCTGGGAATGTAGATGATCGCATCCTCGCCGCCGTCAAACCGCTGAGCCAGATCGAGCGCCCGGCCCGGCCAGCTCTCGTCGAAGCGAACGCCCTCGCGAGCCCACCGGTAGGAATTATCGTTCTTTGCCGCCGACGGAGCGAAGTATGCCCTGTCCGCGCCGATGAAGCCGGCAAGTTCCTCGAGTGCGCTCTCGACATGGCCGCGGAGCCCATCACGATGCGTTTCGATGAAACGCATCGAGATGCTTGCAATCACGTGCTCGAAGGCGGCGCGACGGCGCAGGGCCTTGGCCCGTGCGCGCAACAGCAGACCGAAATACACGAGAGCGCCGAGCAACAGCAGCGACGTTAGATATTGCAACAAGCGGTTCTTGCGCGCCGCCACCCGGGCGGCGAGCTGGCGCTTGACGATCAGCGCATGGACGACATCCTGTTCGCGGTTACTGGCCTCGGCGACCAGCATTTTCAGAATGGCATCGACATCAGGGAGCAGGTCGTGGAGCAATTGGCCATGCGCAACGGCAGCATGGAGCAACTCGTTATCCTCGGACGCAATCTGCAGACGTGCAAGACTGTCCAACCGGGCCTGCAATTCACGCGCAGTGGCTTCGGACGTATCGAGCGTCAACTGCAACATGGCAGCCGCGAGCGCGGAGACGTCCGCCACCAGAGGCCTGTCGTTCGACGATGACAGTCTGGCGCTGAACAGACTGAAATAGGTGAAGGAATTCCGAAGCAGCGCGTTCTTGCTCTTGAACTGCTCGATCAATTCCTCCTGCCGGGCGGCGCGTGCGGCCAATACGTCGATCGCCGCAATTTGCTCCCTGTCCGTACCGGCGGCCTCGCGAAGCCGTACCAGCGCGGCGTCGTATGCGTCCATCATCTCGACGAGGCCATCATAGTTCCGTGACAGACCCGCGCGCGACGTCAGTACCTCCCGACTCATGCCCCGCTCGAACCGGGTGAAGTCGGCGAGCGCCTGCGTTTGACGGTCGTAGCGGTCCGAGTTCAAGTTCAGGCCGTTGAGCAGAAGCCAGGTCAGCAGCGCGAGCAGAAACGTCACGCCGACCGTGGCGGGAGCGACCTTCATGGCTCACCTCCGACTTGAGCACCACGGTATTGTCCGGTCAGACTGTGAAGAAAGGCGACGATCGCCTTCACCTGCGAATCGGTCAGCGTCGCGTTCAATTGCGACTTCCCCATCTTGCGAACCGCGTCGTCGAGCGTCGGCGCGCTGCCGTCATGGAAGTAAGGCGCGGTCGTCGCGACATTGCGCAGGCTGGGCACGCGCAGAATGACGGGATCTGGAGAGGCCAGAGGATAAAATATGCCGTGACGCTGAAACAGGTTTCCACCGATATTGACACCCTGATGGCACGAGGCACAGCCGAGGGATTTGAACTCGCGGTAACCGTTCAATTCCTCCGGGCTCAGCGCGGTCTTGTCGCCCGCGAGCCAGCGGTCGAACCTGCTGCCGGGCGTCACCAGCGTCTTTTCAAAGCTCGCAAGGGCGTCGACGATATCGCCGGCGTCCGGACCGCGACCATAGGCGGCCAGAAAGCCGACGCGCATCGCCGGATCCAGGTCGAGCTTCTCCGCGATCGCGGCCAGATTACTGCCCATGATCCGTGGGCTGACAAGCGACGCCGTGACGTCGGCCTCTACGCTGCGATATCTTCCGTCCCAGCCGAAACGAAAATTGTGGGTCGCGTTGAACACAGTTAGCGTGTTGAGCGGCAGCTCCTTGCCGTCCAGACCGATGTCGCGCCGCTTCGTGCTGGCACCGTTGGTGCCGATATCGTGGCACGACGAGCAGCTTCTCGAATTGTCGCGCGACAGGCGGGCATCGCTGAACAGACGCTCACCCAGCTTGACCTTGCGTGGATCAAGCGCAGGAGCGGACGGCATGGGTGTAATCGGCTCGTCTCCACCGTGCCAGTGAAGCCGCACCGGGGGAGCTGGTTGTGGCGGCGCCTGAGAGGGCTGCAGCCCGCTGAGGACCAGCACACAGATCGCGACGACGTGGCGCCGACGCAGGAAGTCAAGCACGATGCTGGTCGGGGCAAATCCGGACACTGATCGTCACATAGGCGTCGTCATATATTTCAGCAACGTGTGGCCGCGGCCGATTGCACCCGTAACCTTCAAGTCTTCTTGATCGATGCAGCGGCGCATCTCCGCCGCATCGATCAGCTGCCTCATCCGGCCGTACATTATCGAGCCGGCGCTGAGGCCGCGCGAGATGAGGACACGAGCAAGCGCGTGGTAAAAATCAAATCCGGCGATTGTGCAATAGATCGCGTCAGCAATCACGGCAGTACCTCACCATCCGCTCGATATCCGCCCGCCCGCGGATGCCGATATCCAGCAAGGTCCTATCGTCGTATTCCGCGAGGGCCTTGACCGCCCGTCTGACCTCGCGCTCGTTGCGCCAGCGCGTCCAAAACGCCACGACAGTCTCCCCGAGCCCGGCGATCCAGTCCGCGTTGCGACGCGGAGGCTGCTCCGCCCAGGCGGCAAGCCCCGGCACGATCACGTTAGAATCGCTCAAGGCTTGTGAAGCGCGCCGCTCGTAGATCATCGCCGGCTGACGGCTTGCAGCGACGTGCGCCCGGTGCGCATCTGCGCGGGCCGATGCCTCATCGATGGAAAACGTCGCGCTCGGATGCAGCGACGCGCCGTAGAGCGCAAAGCCCTCCATGAGAAACGCCATTGCCGTCCACCACCATCCGCTGGTCGCGCTATCCATCTCCACGAACGGCACCGCAGGCGGCGGCGCCGCGTATTCCGGTCTGTCCGATGCGGCACCGGCGCCCCTGCCGCGGCCACGACCGCCCGGTACATCGAAGCCGCGCGGGGCTCGGCCGGCCCGTATATCGGGGGGCTGAACCATCCGATTCGTGACTGATGGGAGCTGCTGTTTCAGCATGGGGAAATTCTCCTGCGCGATGTTTGCAGAAGTGATCCTGGGGCTGCCCCGTTACGCGACCATCACCGTCAAGCCGAAAACGGTTACAGCTGCAGTCTGGCGCCACCACGTTTCCACGCCGCGATTAGAACGGTTCTACCGCGAGCGTGAAGACGTAACCGACGCCCCGCTCGGTCTGGATGATGCGCGGCGCGCTCGGGTCGGTCTCCAGTTTGCGCCGCAGCCGCAGCACCTGAACATCGATGCTCCGGTCGAAGATATCTTCATGGATGCGGGTCGCCTGAAGCAGGTACTCGCGGCTCAGCGGGCGCTGCGGCGCTTCGAGAAAGGCCAGCAGCAGCGCATATTCGCCCTTGCTGAGGGGGACCTGCGCATTTCCCGAGTCCAGCAGCCGGCGGCCGCGGCGCTCGAGTCTCCAACCGTTGAAGCGATAGCCGCCGCGCTCGGGTTCACGCGCCCGCGCCGCCCGCCCCATCTCCTGACGCCGCAGCACGGCGCGGACGCGTGCCAGCAGCTCCCTCAGGCTGAATGGCTTGATGATGTAGTCGTCGGCGCCAAGCTCGAGACCGACGATGCGGTCGATCTCGTCGGGCCGGTGCCCGGTCGTGATGATGACGGGTACATCGGATTGGGCGCGAATTTCCCTGAGCATATCGAGACCATCGTCCTGGCCCAGGCGCAGATCGAGAATGATCAGACTGGGCTGCGCTCCCTCCAGATGTCGATGCAGTTCGGCCCGGTTGGAGGCGGCCCTGCTTGGTACGTTGTGTTCTTCCAGATATTTGATCACCATCTGCCGTAGGGTGGAGTCGTCATCGACGACGATGATATGGCCGACGTCTGCCAACATATTTGATCTCTCAAACTTGCCCCAGGAATTTGCCTCAAGCCAATCACGCTTGCTGCGCAATGTCGGGGTCTGAACACGCAATGGACCGCTTGCTCCAAAAGAAGCATGAAAATAGGCACCGTATCCGCCGACGGCGGCTTCGACCGCTCGAAATGAACAATCGCTTGCCGACAGCGTCTCTTGATATGTACGAGCGACGAACAAACACGTTCGCGATCATGAACGCAAAGTAGGTCATTTTTCCATCGCATTCCGCGGAATCTCCTAGACGTGAAGAATTGTGATCCACACCCTTTGCTACTTTAGAGAAGGGCCCGACTGTCGGGACTTGAACGAAATTTTCCCCATCGCGCGCCGTATTCGCCGATGACCGGACAACCGGCGGCCGGAATTACCGGACTGTTTCGGCGGTTGGGGGCAAGGGTTACAATTGTAACGTAGTGCGAATTCCGACGTGCCTGCGCATCTCGCCATCGCCACGGTGCGTTGCCGCCGTAACCATTTCGCAGTGGACCGGAAGTCTTCCCGTAACGGCCATCCCGGCATTTCTCCTCTGCTCATCGACCGGCACCAGACCGCCAGTCGACAACAGAGGATCCATCCCATGAAAATTCTCTTCGCTTCGACGCCGGCGACAGGCCATCTCAACCCGATGCTGGCGATCGCCGACATCCTCGTTGCCGATGGCCACGAGATCGCCTTCCTGACTGGGACGGTGTTTCGCGCTCGCGTCGAGGCCAGCGGCGCGAGATTCTTCCCCCTTCCCGCCGGCGCCGATTTTGATCTGCGCGACATTCTCTCGGTGGTTCCCGAGTTGAAGACCATCGCACCGGGACCCGAATGGCTGCGCGTCGCCTGCGAACGCATCTTCGTCGACGCCATCCCGGCACAGAACCAGGGCCTGCACGAATCGCTCGAACACTTTCAGGCCGACATCATCGTCGGCGACGACATGCTCTTCGGCGTGCTGCCGATGCTGCTCGGCCCGAGAGAGGAACGGCCGCCGGTCGTCCTGTGCGGGACATCCTTCCTGCACTGGGCCCGCGACGACGGCGCACCGAACTTTCTCGGCCTGCCGCCCGCGACGACGGAAGAGCAACGCCGGCAATACGCCATCATCGCAGACGAGCACGACGCGAATGTCGATCAGCCCGTGCTGCGCAGCCTGAACAGGGTACTGAAGTCGTTCGGCGTCCGGCCCGTCACGATTCCGCTGTTCCACTCCGTCATCGAGCTTGCCGACGCCTATATGCAGCTGTCGGTGCCGAGCTTCGAATTTCCGCGGAGGTTTCCGTCCACGGTGCATTTCGTCGGCACGCCGCCGATCATTCGGGACCAGGTCCCGTTGCCGCCGTGGGCGGACGAGCTCGACGGTTCGCGCAAGGTGGTGCTGGTGACCCAGGGCACCGTCGCCAACCACAATTTCGGCCTGCTCGTCGCCCCGACGCTCAAAGCGCTCGCGGACGAGCCGGACGTGCTGGTGATCGCCACGGCCGGCGGCCGTCCGGTTGACGCGGTGCCCGGCCCCGTCCCATCCAACGCGCGGATCGCCAGCTTTCTGCCGTTCGAATGGCTGCTGCCGCGCGCCGACGTGCTCGTCACCAATGGCGGCTACGGCAGCGTCAACCAGGCCATGAGCTTCGGCATTCCGCTGGTGACTGCGGGCATGACGGAGGACAAGGCCGACGTCAATGCGCGGGTGGCGTGGTCCGGCGTCGGCATCAATCTCGCCACCAACGAGCCGACGCCTGAAGCGTTGCGCGAGGCGGTGCGCACCGTGCTGGATCGGCCGGCCCACCGCATGCGCGCTTCGCGGTTGGCCGACGAGTTTGCCAGCATCGGCACCCGATCGGCGGTGCTGCGGATCATCAAGCGGCTCGTCGCTGATACGGACGAGCCGCAGCGAACCGGCACGACGGAGGCAGGCCGGAGGTCGGCGCGTCGCCAGGCGATCTGACATCAGCTGACGCGATCCGACCCCGCCTCGGGAAGGAGGGGACCGTCCCTTCCCCTCCTTCCCACACTCTGTCGCATGCGAACGCCCCATCGTGAATATCCTGCCATGAAGATCCAGCCTGCTTCCGTCGCCTTTACGATTCTGCTCGGCTTCCTCGCGGCGGTGCCGTATTCCGGCATCGACATCAACCTGCCGGCGCTGGCCGCGACCGGTGCCGCGCTGGGGGCAAGCCCATCGCATGTCGGCCTCACCATGAGCGCCTTCATGCTGAGCCTTGCGATCGCGCCGCTCATCTACGGGCCGATCTCCGACCGTGCTGGCCGCAAGCCCGTGATCCTGTTCGGCCTGGCGCTGTTCGTGGTCGCAAGCCTCGCCTGCGCGGCGGCGCAGTCGCTGACGATGCTGCTGATCTGCCGTGCGATCCAGGGCATTGGCGCGGCCAGCACGGCGACGACCTTTGCAATCATCCGCGACCTGTTCGACGAGGCATCCGGGCGCGCCAAGATCGGCAGTGTCATGATCGCCATCAATGTCGTGACCGTGATTGCACCGAGCGCCGGTGCCGCGCTGCTCGCGATCGGCGGATGGCGAATGATCTATTCAAGCCAGGCCGTGGCCGGACTCATGCTCATCCCGGCGGTGCTGTGGGGACTGGCCGAGAGTGCGAAGCTCGATACCGGCGGCCGCATTGCCGCGTCTGCAGTCGTCAAAGACTATCTGCGCATCGTCACACATCCGGTTTCAATGGCCTTCATCCTGGTCGGCGCCGCCGCCGGCTCCGCCGTGTTTGCCTATGTCACGGGCTCTTCGCTGTATTTCATCAGCGTCGCCGGCCTGCAGCCGAAGCAATATGGCATGATCTTCAGCGCCTGCTCGGCGGCAGTGATGTTCGGCGCCTTCCTCGACGGCCAGCTGGGCCGGCGCGGCGTCGCGCCCGCGGACGTGCTGACGGTCGGACTGGTGCTCCTGTTTGCGGCCTCGAGCACGATGCTCGTGACGACCCTGGCCGGCTGGAGCCCGCCCGCTTTCGTTGCGGCGCTGCTGATCGCGGTGGCACTCGCCTTCGGGCTCAGCATGCCGAACCTCATGAATGCGACGATGCAGCCGCTGCCTGATATCGCCGGCGCCGTCAGCGCCGCGGCCGGCACCGTCCAGATGACCGCCGGCGCGATCGCCAGCGGCGCGGTCGCATTGCTTTTTGACGGACGCACGGCGCTTTCGATGGCCGCCATCATGACCGCCGCCTCGCTGCTGGCGCTGGCGCTCTATCTGCGCTTTGGCAGGTCGGCCGGGCGTCGCACGAGGCAGGACGCCGCAATGGCGACCGAAAGCACGACGCTGTCGTAATCCGTTTCGACCGGCGTGCCGGTCACTTCGCCGCGTCGATCCAGATCCCCGGCTCCGAATGCTCGCGGATGTAGGTGACGAGAAAATCGGAAAAGGCCCTGATCTTGGCCGGCAGGCCGGCACGGTTCTGGTAGGCGATGTTCATGGTGAGCAGAGGCAGCTCCCAGTCCGGCAGCACCGGGACGAGACGGCCGGCTGCGATGTCGCTCTGCACGATGTAGAGCGGCTGGATCAGGATGCCGAGCCCCGCCAGCGCCGCGCCGCGGATGACCTGACCGTCATTGCTGTCGAGCGTCGGCGTGATGCGGACCGTCTGCGCGCCATGACCTTTGCGCAGACGCAGCGAATAGGGATCGTTGGCGAGATTGTAGACCAGCATGTTGTGGCGCGCGAGATCGGCGGGCTGCTCCAGCTCGCCTGCGCCTGCGAGATAGGACGGTGCGGCCGCGAGCACGCGCCGCATCTGGCCGATGCGTCGGACGATGATGTTGGAATCCGGCTCCTGCTCGCGCGTGCGGATCGCGACGTCGATGCCCGCCTCGATGAAGTCGGGATAGCGGTTGGCGGTGGTGATCTGCATGTTGAGCTTCGGATAGCGCACGCGGAAGGACGGCAGCATCGGCGCCAGATAGATCACCGCAAAGGACAGCGAGCTCGTGACCCGCAGCATGCCCTGCGGTGACAGCGCGCGATCGCTGACGATGTCCTCGGCTTCCGCCAGCTCGCTCAGAACCCGGCTGGAACGCTCCAGCAATTCCTGGCCCGCCTCGGTCAGCCACAGCCGGCGCGTGTTGCGCTCGATCAGCCGGACGGCGAGGCGCTCCTCAAGCGCACTGAGATAGCGGCTCGCCGCCGCATTCGACATGCGCAAGGCCTCGGCGGCCTTGGACAGGCTGCCGAGTTCGGCCGTCTTGGCGAACACCTCCAACTGCAGCAGGCGATCCATTTTTCCACTTTTAGGAAAAGAGACTTACAATTATTGGCCTTTATTTCCGTATCCCGCAAGTCAAAATGGCCCCAACACAAGCAAGATGACAGGCGAGGAAATCAGGAAATGTCGGGCCCGATCAGGCACATCGTGATGTGGCGGCTGCGCGGGGAGACCCAGGAAGAGCGCTCCGCCGCCCGGCTGAAGGTCAAAACCCTGTTCGAGGGCCTGCGCGGCCGGATCGACGGCCTCACCCATATCGAGGTCGGCGTCGATGTCAGCGCGGTCGACTACGCCTGCGACGTTGTCCTATTTTCCGAATTCACCGACCACGCGGCGCTCGCGGCCTACGCCACCCACCCCGAACATTTGCGCGTCCGCGAGGCGCTGGGCGACTTGCGGATCGGACGCTTCCAGGTCGATTATCCCATCAAAGAGACCGGCGCATGATCGGTTCGTTCACCTTTGAAAACCTGCCCTGCCGCGTCGTGTTCGGCAGCGGAACGCTGGCCTCCGCCAAAGCCGAGATCGAGCAGCTCGGCGGCAAGCGCGCGCTGGTGCTGACGACGCCGCAGCAGGAGACGCAGGGCAAGAGCCTGGGGGCGGCGCTCGGCCCGCTCTATGCCGGCATCTTCCCGGGCGCGACCATGCATACGCCGGTCGAGGTGACGGAGCGCGCGCTCGCCGCGATGAAGGCGTGCGAGGCCGATTGCGTCGTCTCCCTCGGCGGCGGCTCGACCACCGGTCTCGGCAAGGCGCTGGCCTTGCGCACCGGAATCAACCAGCTCTGCATTCCCACCACCTATGCCGGCTCGGAGATGACGCCGATTGTCGGCCAGACCGAGAACGGCCTGAAGACAACGGTGCGCGATGCGGCCGTGCTGCCGGAGACCGTGATCTACGACGTCGATCTCACCATGACGCTGCCGGCGAGTCTCGCTGCGACATCCGGCATCAACGCGATCGCTCATGCGGTCGAGGCGCTTTACGCGCGCGACACGAATCCTGTGACGTCGCTGATGGCGGAAGAAGGCATCCGCGCATTGGCGCGCTCCCTGCCCGCCATTGCCGCCAACAGCAATGATCGCGACGCCCGCACCGAAGCGCTCTACGGCGCCTGGCTGTGCGGGGTCTGCCTCGGCACCGTCGGCATGGCGCTGCATCACAAGCTCTGCCACACGCTCGGCGGCACGTTCGACCTGCCGCACGCGGAGACTCATACGATCGTGCTGCCACATGCGCTGGCCTACAACGCGCCAGCCGTGCCCGAGGCCATGGCGCGGATTTCGCGCGCAATCAGCGTCGCCGATGCCTCGCAGGGACTTTTCGACCTCGCCAAGCGGCTGGGTGCGAAAGTCGCGCTGCGCGACATCGGCATGCCCGAGAGCGGCATCGACAGGGCCGCCGATCTTGCCGTCACCAATGCCTACTGGAATCCGCGCCCGCTCGAGCGGGGCGCCATCCGCGACCTGATCGCGCGCGCCTGGGCCGGCGAGCGGCCTGTTGCCATCAAAGCGGCGGCTTAAGGCGATGCGGCGCACGCTGATCAAATCCGCCACGGTCATCAGCATGGATGACGCGATCGGCGATCTTTCGACCGGCGACGTGCTGGTCGAGGGCGGCCGCATCGCCGGCGTGCGCCCGTCGATCGACGTCGCTGACGACACCGAGATCCTTGACGGCAAAGGCCGCATCGTCATTCCCGGCCTGATCAACGCCCACATGCACACCTGGCAGACGGGCTTGCGCGGCTATGCCGCCAACTGGACGCTGCTGGAATATTTCCGCCGCATGCATGCCGGGCTGGCGACCGTGTTCCGGCCCGAGGACATCTACATCGCCACGCTGGTCGGCGCACTGAACCAGATCAATTGCGGCACCACGACGCTGGTCGACTGGTGCCACAACAATCCGACGCCCGATCATACCGACGCCGCCGTGCGCGGCCTGATCGAGAGTGGCATCCGCGCCGCGTTCTTTCACGGCTCGCCAAAACCGGAGCCGAAGCCGGGCGAGCCGCATTTCTCGGAGATCCCGCATCCGCGCGGCGAGGTCGAACGGCTGCTTGCCGGCCCCCTCGCCGACCGCGACGGCCTCGTCACGCTCGGGCTTGCCATCCTCGGTCCGCATTATTCGACGCTTGATGTCGCCATGCGCGATTTCCGGCTGGCACGAGAACTCAAGCTGATCGCTTCGATGCATCAGGGCGGCGGCCCGGCCAAGACGCCCGGCGGCTGGGAGAAGCTGATCGAGGCCGGGCTCGTCGGCCGCGGCATCAACATCGTCCACGGCAACGATCTGCCCGATGATCTGCTCGATCGTCTCGTCGATCTCGGCGTCTCCTTCTCGGTGACGCCGGAGAACGAGATGATCCAGGGCCACGGCTTTCCGATCACCGGCCGGTTGCTCAAGCGCGGCGTCCGGCCGACGATCGGCATCGATCTGGAATCCGTACTGGCCGGAGATCTCCTCTCCGTCGCCCGCGTCGCGCTGTCGATGCAGCGCGCGCTCGACAATGCGGAGTCCCGCAAGACCGGCGGCACTATTCCGGCAACCACCACGATCCCGGTGCGCGAGGCGCTGCGCTGGATCACGATTGAAGGCGCGCGCATGCTTGGCCGCGAGGATCAGATCGGCTCGCTGACGCCCGGCAAACTCGCCGACCTCGTCGTCATCAACGTCTCCGACCTCAACCTCGTCCCGGTGCACGATCCCGTCGCGACCGTCGTGATGCAGACGAGTCTGGCCAATATCGAGGCCGTCATGATCGGCGGCGCCTGGAAGAAGCGGAACGGCCGGCTGCTGGCCGAGGGGCTGGAGACGAAGAAGGAGTTGCTGGCCCAATCCGGCCGGCGACTGGTGCAGGACATCGAACGACAGGGACGCGCCGCCTGAAACGGCTACGGACAACAAACATGACAGACACTTTGAAGAATGTCGCTTTCATCGGGATCGGCAAGATGGGCTTGCCGATGTCGGCACTCGTCGCCAAGGCCGGCTACTCCGTGACCGCGTTCGACCAGAGCGCCGCGCGAATCAATGAGGCGCGTGCACAAGGCATGTCGATTGCCGCCTCGCCAGCGGAAGCGGTGAGCGGCAAGGCGGTCGTCGTGACGTCCTTGCCCGATGACGCAGCCTTGCGCGGGGCGTTGCTCGGCGCCACCGGCCTCATTGCTGCAATGACGCCCGGAGCTGTCCTGATCGAGACCAGCACCGTCAGCGTCGATGCCTCCAGCGAAGTTGCCGCCGCCGCGCAGGCCCGCGGCATCGCCTATCTGCGCTCGCCGGTCTCCGGCAATGCCAGCATCGTTCACACCGGCGCGCTGACCTGCTTCGTCTCCGGACCGAAGGACGCTTTCGAGAACGTAAAGCCGCTGTTCGCCGCCTTCACCCGCGCCCAGACCTATCTCGGGCCTGCCGAGGAAGCGCGCTACGCAAAACTCTCGGTCAATCTGATGATCGCGGTGTCGGCGGCGATGATGGCTGAGAGCCTGGCGCTGGCGCGCAAGGGCGGCATCGCCTGGCAGGATATTTTGAAGGTGCTCGACGACAGCGCGGTTGCTTCCCCGATGGTGAAGTACAAGACGGCACCGCTGCGCACGCGGGATTTCGAGTCCACCTTCTCCTGCAAGCAGATGGCCAAGGACCTCGATCTCATTCTCGGTGCCGGCCACGCCGTCGGCGTGCCGCTTCAGCTCGCAGCCCAGGTGCGGGAGACCTATGGCTCGCTGGTTGCACAGGGCGACGGCGAGGCCGACTTCATCGCAACCGTCAAGCACCTGGAACGTCTGTCCGGGCTCGGCGAACCGAAACTCTGAGGCACAAGATGCGCAACTTCAACGAAAACACGATCACGGACGCGGTGCTGGAGCGGATCAAGGACGCCAGCGATCCGCGCATCAAGCAGGTCAGCGAAGCGCTGGTGCGTCACCTGCACGCCTTCGTCCGCGAGATACGGCCGACCCAGAAGGAATGGGAATACGGCATCGACTTCCTGACCCGCACCGGCCACATGTGCGACGACAAGCGCCAGGAGTTCATCCTGCTGTCGGATACGCTCGGCGTCTCCATGCTGGTCGACGCGATCAACCATCCGGTGCCGGAAGGCGCGACCGAGACCACCGTGCTCGGCCCGTTCTTCGTCCAGGCCGCGCCGGAGAAGGACAGCGGCGCGGATATCTCCGGCCCGATGGAAGGCGATCCCATGCTGGTCACCGGCTCGGTCTCGACCGTCGACGGAAAGCCGCTCGCCGGCGCCATCGTCGATGTCTGGCATTCCGACGACGACGGTTATTACGACGTGCAGCAGCTCGACGATATCGGCGATCTCGCGATGCGCGCACGCTTCCACACCGATGCCCATGGCCGCTTCCATTTCTGGTCGATCAAGCCCGCCGCCTATCCGATCCCGCATGACGGCCCCGTCGGCGAGATGCTGGAGGTCCAGGGCCGCCATCCCTGGCGCCCCGCGCATGTGCACTTCATGATCTCGGCGCCCGGCTTCGAGCAGCTCGTGACTCACGTGTTCGTCGCCGGCGACAAATATCTCGACAGCGACGTGGTGTTCGGCGTCAAGGACAGCCTGATCCGCGAATTCGCTCGTCATCCCGCCGGGCGTGCGCCGGATGGTCGCATGGTGGAGCGCGAGTATTTTCACCTCAACTACGATTTCGGCCTGAAGCAGGTCGCGAGCAACGCAAGAGCGGCCTAGACTGGACGGCGGCGGACCACACAAGAGTCCGGCCACGGGGAGCAGACGGAGCTGAGGATGGGACCGCGGGTCAGCACGAGCATATTGGCCGATCGCCTCACCGGCATGATCGGCCCACGCGCGAGCGTCGCGCGCGGCGTGCTCGATCAGCACGGGCAGAGCGAGTCGCACTACCAGAGCCTGCCGCCCGACATCGTCGTGTTCCCCGAGACGACGCAGGAGGTCGCGGAGATCGTCAAGCTCTGCGCTGCCGCGGGCATGCCGATCGTCCCGTTCGGCGCCGGCACCTCGCTCGAAGGCAATGCCGCCGCGGTTGCCGGCGGCGTCTGTTTCGACTTCGCGCGCATGAACAAGGTGCTCAACGTGCACGACAGCGACATGGACGTCGTGGTACAGCCCGGCATCACGCGAAAGCAGCTCAATGCCGAGCTGCGCGGCACCGGACTCTTCTTTCCGATCGATCCCGGTGCCGACGCCTCGATTGGCGGCATGACCTCCACGCGTGCATCCGGCACGATGGCGGTGCGTTACGGTACCATGAAGGACAACGTCATGGCGCTGGAGGTGGTGCTGGCCGATGGACGCATCATCCGCACCGCCCAGCGCGCGCGGAAATCGGCCGCCGGCTATGACCTGACGCGCATGTTCGTCGGCGCCGAGGGAACGCTCGGACTCATCACCGAGATCACGCTCAAGGTACACCCGGTGCCGCAGGCGATCTCGGCCGCGGTCTGCAGCTTCGACACCCTGCACAATGCCGTCGATACCGCGATCTCCGTGATCCAGTCCGCGATCCCCGTGGCGCGTATCGAGCTCGTCGACGACGTCATGATGCGCGGCATCAACGCCTACGCAAGGCTCGGCTATCGCGAGGCCCCCACTTTGTTCTTCGAATTCCACGGCTCCGGGGCCTCTGTCGCCGAGCAGGCCGAGGCCGCGGAGGCGATCGCCGCCGACCATGGCGGTCACGGCTTCGCCTGGGCCAAGGCGCAGGAGGATCGCAGCCGGC
The DNA here is from genome assembly GCF_000282615.1 of Bradyrhizobium sp. YR681. GTDB lineage: Bacteria > Pseudomonadota > Alphaproteobacteria > Rhizobiales > Xanthobacteraceae > Bradyrhizobium. Next base: position 38,559 of record NZ_AKIY01000259.1, read on the forward strand.
TGTGGCATGCCCGCGACAACACGCTCTATGCGGGCCTGGGCTTGCGGCCCGGCGCGCGCGCCGTGATCACCGATGTCTGCGTGCCTATCTCGCGGCTGGCGGAATGCCTGACCGAGACCCGCCGCGACGCGGACGAGCAAGGGCTCACGGCCCCGATCGTCGGCCATGTCGGCGACGGTAATTTCCACATGCTGATCCTGATCGATCCCGCCAGGCCGGAAGAAGCCGAGGGCGCCAAGGCGCTCCAGGCCCGCATGGTCGCCCGCGCGATCGCCATGGACGGCACCTGCACCGGTGAGCACGGCATCGGGCTCGGCAAGATCGATTATCTTACCAACGAGCTCGGCGAGGCCGTGGATGTGATGCGGTCGATCAAGACTGCTCTCGATCCAAACGGATTGATGAACCCTGGCAAGATCTTTGCGAGCGGAGCCAAGTCATGAGTGAAACGGCATGAGCGACGCGCTCCCGATCGAAGCCACCTCGTCCACCCCGCTGCTGGAGCTGCGCGGCATCAGCAAGGAATTTCCCGGCGTCAAGGCGCTGGACGACGTGTCCTTTGCCGTCTTCCCCGGCGAAGTCCACATGCTGCTGGGTGAGAACGGCGCCGGCAAGTCGAGCCTGATGAAGGTGCTGTGCGGCGCCTACCGCGCCGATGCCGGCGAGTTCTATTACAAGGGCGACAAGGTCGCGATCAACTCGACGGCGGACGCGCAGAAGCTCGGCATTGCCGTGATCTTCCAGGAGTTCTCGCTGGTCCCCCATCTCGACATCGCCCAGAACATCTTTCTCGGCCGCGAGCCGAAGGGTCGCATCCCCGGAACCATCGACCGGCGCAGGATATTGGCCGATGCCAAGCGCGTGTTGGACATGATCGGTTTCGACATTGATCCCTCCACCACCGTCGACAAGCTCGGCGTCGCACAGCAGCAGATGGTCGAGATCGCCAAGGCGATCAGCCAGAACGCCCGCATTCTCGTCATGGACGAGCCGACCGCGGCACTGTCCGATCGCGAGACCGAGTTGCTGTTCGCGCTGATCGCGCGGCTGAAGGCCGATGGCGTCTCCATCGTCTACATCTCCCATCGCATGGCCGAAGTGTTCGCACTCGGCGACCGCATCACCGTGCTGCGTGACGGCCGCCGCATCGACGGCGTCAAACCTGCCGACGTCACGCCGGACCAGCTGGTGCGCATGATGGTCGGCCGCAACGTCGACATGACCTATCCGCGCAATTTCGCCGGCAAGCCCGGCGAGCTGCTGCTCGAGGTCAAGGGCCTGAGCTCATCGACCGGCATCTCGGACATCAACATCGAGGTGCGCCGCGGCGAGATCGTCGGCCTGTGCGGCCTGGTCGGCTCCGGCCGCAGCGAGGTCGCACGCGCGATCTTCGGCGCCGATCCCGTGACGTCAGGCGAGATCGTCTTCGACGGCAAGGCCATGTCCGGCGAGCCTGACCTCGCCGCGCGCCGCGGCATCGCGCTGATCCCGGAGAGCCGCAAGAGCGAGGGCCTCGCGCTGCTCCGCTCGGTGAGCGACAACCTTGTGGTGTCGGCGCTGCGAAAGCTGTTCCCTAGCGGCCTGTTCGATCAGCGCAGCGCGCGGCGGACCGCCGACGGCCTGATCCGGCAGCTGCGCATCGCAACGCCGAGCGCACGACAGACCGTCGGCCTGCTCTCCGGCGGCAACCAGCAGAAGGTGGTGATCGGCAAATGGTTGGCGGCCGGGTCAAAGCTCTTCATCTTCGACGAACCGACGCGGGGCATCGATATCGGCGCCAAGTCCGAGATTTTTGCCTTGATCGACCGCCTGGTCGCCGAGGGCGCCGCTGCTCTGATGATCTCGTCCGAGCAGGTCGAGATCTGCCATGTCTGCGACCGCGCCTATGTGATGCGCGAGGGGCGCATTGCCGGACACCTGATCCGCAACGAACTGACCGAGGAGAACATCGTGCGACTGGGGATGCATCATGCGTGAGGCCGCGGTCGTCTCGGAGCCCAATCCGCTGCAACGCATTCCCGGCGTTGCCATCGTGCTGGTGCTGTTGATCGCGCTATTCAGCGCGGTCGCGCCCGGCTTCCTGTCGGTCGCCAACCTCTCCAACGTGCTGGTGCAGTCGACCATTCTCACCATGCTGGCGCTGCCGATGACGCTGATCATCATGACCGAGGGACTGGACCTGTCGATGGGCGCGGTGCTGACGCTAACCTCGCTGTGCGTCGCGATCGTGTCGCTCGCGACCAAATCGATGCTGCTGGGCCTGGGTGCGGGCCTGCTGGTCGGCACGGCCTTCGGCATCGCCAATGGCTGGCTGGTTGCGATCCTGGGCATTCCGCCCTTCGTCGCGACGCTGGGCACGCTCGGCATGGCGCAGGGCCTGTCGCTGATCGTCAGCGACGGCCAGAGCGTGGTCGGCATCCCCCACAGCGTGCGTGACATTTATTCGGCGACACTTGTCGGCGTGCCCGTGCCGATCGTGATGGCACTCTTGACCTACGCAGCCTTTCACGCTCTGCTCTATCACACGCGCTTCGGCACCTACATCTTCGCGCTCGGCGGCAACCGCGAGGCGCTGCGCTATGCCGGCCTCTCGCCGAACAAGCTCTTGATCGCGGTCTACGCGATCGGCGGCGCCATGGCCGGCATCGCGGGCCTCTTGATGACCGCGCGGATGAATTCCGGTCATCCGACCGCCGGCCTCGGCCTCGAATTCGATGCCATCGCGGCCGTCGCAGTCGGCGGCACCTCGTTCGAGCGCGGCAATGGCTGGCTGCTCGGCACGTTGCTCGGCGTCATCGCGGTAGGCGTGCTGCGCAACGGATTGAACCTGATCTCGATGCCCTCTTCGGTCCAGGTCGCGAGCGTCGGCGTCCTCGTCATCGTTGCCCTGTTCCTCGACGGTATCAGGAGCCGCGCATGACCGACATCGCCAAAGAGACCGTGATGCCGCCTCGCTCGTTCATCTCGCAGGACGCGATCCAGGTGTTCTATCGCCTGCTCGCGGCGCTCTTGATCTGCGCGGTGCTCGCCGTGCTCAGCGAGTCCTTCCTGAGCCTCGGCAACATCCTCAATGTGCTGAGACAGGCGAGCCTGACCTTCTTCATCGCCTCCGGCCTGACGCTGGTGGTGCTGACCGCGGGGCTCGACCTGTCCGTTGGCGCCAATGTCGCGCTGTCCGCCTGCATCGCCGGCACCGTGATCCACAAGACCGGCTCGCCGGCGCTCGGCATCCTCACCGGGCTCGCCTGCGGCGGCATCGTTGGTCTCCTCAACGGCATCATGGTCACCGCGCTGCGCATCCCCTCGTTCATCGCTACCTACGGCATGCTCTGGGTGCTGAACGGCCTGACCTATTGGTACATGGCGGGCGAAACGCTGCACGGCTTCCCGGCAGGTTTTCGCCAGATCGGCAGCGGCTATCTGTTCGGCCTGCCGATCCCGGTCTATCTGCTGCTGGTGTTCCTCGGGATCGGAACGCTGTTTGCGCAGCGGACGGTCTGGGGCCAGGAGATCTATGCGATCGGCGCCAATCCGGTCGCCGCCCGCCTTTCCGGCATTCCGGTCGCGCGGCGCCTGCTGCTGGTCTACGCGGTATCAGGCACCATGGCGGGGCTCGCCTCGATCATCTTCCTGTCGCGGCTCAATTCGGCCGAAGCCGACATCGGCGAAAGCTTGACGCTGCCGGCGATCGCTGCGGTGCTGATCGGCGGCACCTCGCTGTTCGGTGGCGTCGGCACCGTGTTCGGCACCTTCATCGGTGCGCTGATCCTGACGCTTGTGCTGAACGGCATGAATTTGCTGTCGGTCAGCGCCAATTGGCAGCCGCTCGTGACCGGCATCATCGTCATTCTCGCGGTCTGGCTCGACATGAAGACGCGCCGCCGCGCGCAATGAGTTCCTGGACGACCAACAATCAAAATGAGGGATGGAGGCAACATGAAACGGACCCTGAGACATCTGGCACTACCGCTGCTGCTGGCGGCCGCATTCACCACGAAGGCGCATGCCGACGGCGAGACCATCGCGGTCTTCACCAAGAACCAGACCAACCCGTTCTTCCAGACCGTGCGGGTCGGCGCCGACAACATGGCGAAGGTGCTGAACGCCAAGACGCTGCAATACATCCCGACCAGGCCCGACTCCATCCCCGAGCAGCTCAGCCAGATCGAGGACGTCGTGGTGAAGAAGCCGAGTGCGATCGTGTTCACGCCTGTTGACTACAAGGCGATGGTGCCCGGCGTCGAGAAGATCAACGACGCCAAGATCCCGGTCGTCAACATCACCGATCGCTCCGCCGGCGGCAAGTTCCTCTCCTTCATCGGCGCCGACGATTACAGCCTTGGCCTCGAGACCGCGCGCTTCCTGCTCAAGACGCTGGGCGGCAAGGGCAACATCGTCATCATCGAGGGCGTCAAAGGCTCGCTGACCAATGTCGACCGCGTTCGCGGCTTCAACGACGCGCTGAAGGAGAACGCGGGCGCCAAGCTGCTGGCCTCGCAGCCCGGCAACTACCAGCGGCTGCAGGCGCTTCAGGTCATGGAGAATTTGATGCAGTCGAACCCGCAGATCGACGGCGTGCTCGCCGCCAACGACGCCATGGCGGTCGGCGCCATCGAGGCGCTCGACGGTGCCAACCGCAAGGCCCAGGTGATCGGCATCAACGGCACCAAGGAGGCGATCGATGCGATCAAGTCCGGCAAGCTGCTCGCAAGCGGCGACTACAACGGATTTGCACAGGGCTGCCTCGGCACCATGATGGCGATCCGCTCCCTGCGCAACCAGCCCGTCATCAACGAGATCGTGCTGAAGCCGACCGTCATCACCAAGGACAATTACCAGCCGTTCGACGTGCCGCTGGAACAGCGGACCTGCCCGACCTTCGAGGAGGCCGGCAAGCTCAGCGCCAAGTAGGCGGATCCATCACCGCAAACCCGGACGGCCGCTCCCGCGGCCGTCCCAAGAGTCCAAGGAAGAAAACGGAGATACCATGCTGTTCGCCATTCATGCCCTCGACCGCGCCGCCGCGTTGCCGACCCGGCTCGCCAATTACGATGCCCACAAGGCCTTCCTCGGCGACACCTCACGCTTCGGCGTCAAGATCGTGATGTCAGGACCGCTCGTCTCCGACGATGGCGCGACCATGATCGGCAGCCTGTTCCTGATCGAGGCGCCGGGCCGTAGCGAGGTCGAGGCCTTCAACCGCGCCGATCCCTTTGCCGCGGCCGGGATCTGGGAAAAAGTCACGATCACGGGCTTTCTGCGCCGCCAGGGTTGAGCGGTCGCGATCGATGTTCAATTCGAACGGGATTCGTGGCAGACAGGAGAAAGCGACGCCGATCCCAGCCATGCCAGGGCGTCCTACGCTCCGGAGACTCCATGGTAGACAGTTCGACACATCGGCCGCTCGATCCCCGTACCAATTGGGCTACGCTGTCCCAAGAAGAACGCAACGCCGCCTATGACAACAACGGGGCCGTCAAGAACAGCGCGGCCCTGATCGCGGAGCGGAACGAGACGTCGGGCCGGCTGCGAGGCACGCTGAAATCCCATCTCGACCTGCCTTACGGCGAGCGGGCCAACAACAAGATCGACCTCTATCCGGCCGCTCGGCCCGATGCGCCCTGCCTGGTGTTCCTGCATGGCGGCTATTGGCAGCGCAACTCACGCGAGTTGTTCGCCATGCTGGTTGAAGGCGTTGCCGCGCATGGCTGGTCGGTCGCCATTCCCGGCTATTCGCTGGCGCCGGAGGTGTCGCTCACCGACATCGTCGCCGAGATCCCCCGCGCGCTCGACTGGCTCGCCGCGCACGGTGCCTCCCATGGCATCGCCGGACCGGTCGTGCTGTCGGGCTGGTCCGCCGGCGCCCATCTCGCCGCAATGGCGCTGGACCATCCGCGCGTCCATGCGGGGCTTGCGCTATCGGGCGTCTACGATCTCGCGCCGATCCGCGATACCGGGCTCAACAACGCGCTGAAGCTGACGGAGGAGGAAATCGCCCGCCTCTCGCCGCTTCGCTTGCCCGTGACGAACAAGCGGCTCGACATCGCCTATGGCAGCAACGAGCTGCCGGCGCTCGTCTGCGATTCAATCGATCTCCACGAGAAGCGCATGGCCGCGAAGGCACCGGGCCGACTCATCCCGGTCGAAGGCGCGGATCATTTCACCATTCTCGAGGCGCTGCGGCGGCCGGATGGCGTTCTGGTGGAGGCTGCTCGCCAACTGTTGGGCTAAAAATTTGAAAACAACCCCATGCACAGTAGAGATGCCCTTGTTTTTGAACGGGAAATCCACGGTGCTCGTGACTTTGACACGTCGGGCAAAACAGGAGCATGATGTCATCATCGCCCCGACCGTCGCTGGGACGTTTCAATCCAGATTTTCTCGCCCGTGATCCTGACCGGATAGAGCCGCAACGGCGGGCTCGGCCATCCCGCAGTGATCGCCCCGTCACGCAGATCGAATGATGCGGCATGGCGCGGGCAGAGCAGCCGCCCCGCCGTCACCTGCCCGCGACCGAGATCGGCCTGTTCATGCGGGCATGCGCGGTCGCAGGCGACGACATTGCCGTCGTTCCAGATCACGAGCATGTCGCGGCCTGCGACACGAACAATCGTCTCTGCTTTCAGCCGGGCGAGATCGCAGACCGGAATCCATCCGGTCTCGCTTGCCCCGTCATCCACCGAGGTAGGCTTTCCGCACATGCTCGTTCTCGATCAGCTCGGCGCCTGGGCCCGACAGCACGATGCGGCCGTTCTCGAGCAGATAGGCATGGTCGCACATCTCCAGCGCCGCGAACGCGTTCTGCTCGACCAGCAGCACCGTGGTGCCGGCATCGCGAATGCCGCGGATGATGGCAAAGGTGCGCTCGACGATGTTGGGCGCGAGCCCGAGCGAGGGCTCGTCGAACATGATCAGCCGCGGCCGCGACATCAGCGCGCGCCCGATCGCGAGCATCTGCTGCTCGCCGCCGGACAGCGTGCCCGCAGCCTGCCGGCGCCGCTCGGCGAGCCGCGGAAATTCCGTGTAGATGCGGTCGCGATCAGCCGCGATTTCGCCAAAACCACGACGGAGGTAGGCCCCCATGTCGAGATTTTCCTCGACGCTCATGTGCGGAAACACCCGCCGTCCCTCCGGACAATGCGCAATGCCGCTCGCCAGCACGCGCGGCGGCTTCGCGCCGGTGATGTCGATGCCTTCGAATCGCATTTGGCCTGCGCGCGGCGGCACGAGGCCGGAAATCGCGCGCAAAGTCGTGCTCTTGCCGGCGCCGTTGGCGCCGATCAGGGCAACCAGTTGGCCTGCCTTCACATCGAGCGAGATGCCGCGCAGCGCGGTGACGCCGCCATAGCCGCACACCATGTCGCGGATCTCAAGCACGGGCCGCTCCGTGTCCGAGATAGGCCTCGATCACGGCGGGATCGTTGCGGATCACGTCGGGCGTTCCTTCCGCGATGATGCGGCCATAGTTGAGCACCACGATGCGGTCCGAGACGGTCATCACCATCGGCATGTCGTGCTCGACCAGCAGGATCGTGATGCCGCGATCGCGGATGCTGCGGATCAGCTCGACAAACCGGTGGGTTTCGGACGCATTCATGCCCGAGACCGGCTCGTCGAGCAGCAGCATCGAGGGCTCGGCCGCAAGCGCCAGCGCGACGCCGACGAGGCGCTGCTCGCCGTAGGAGAGCGAGCCGGCAAGGTCGTGAGCCCGGCGTTCGAGCCCGACCCATTCGATCAGCTCGCTCGCGCGCTGCCGCAGCTTGCGCTCCGAGGCACGAGCGCCGGGCAGGCCAAGGATGGCATCGAGCAGCCGGACCCGGCCCTGTCGGTGCAGCCCGATCAGCAAATTGTCGTAGACGGTGTCGTTGGGAAACACGGAAGTGCGCTGGAAGGTGCGGATCAGGCCGAGATCGGCGATCTCGTGCGGCTTCAACCCGGTGAGCGTTGTGCCCTGATAGGTGACGTGGCCTGCGCTCGGCGTCAGGAAGCCGGTCATGACGTTGAAGGCGGTGGTCTTGCCGGCGCCGTTCGGCCCGATCAGGCTGACGATCTCGCCCTCGCCGACCGTAAAGCTCATATCGGAGATCGCAACCAGCCCGCCGAACCGGACGGCGACCTGATCGATCGTCATGGCAACGCTGCGCGCCGTCATCACGCCGGCTCCTTGGCGCCGGTTTCAGTGAGCGCGACCGGCGCCAGCGCGGTCGTCCCGCGCCGCCTGGCAAACCGCTGCGCGAGCGACGGCACGATGCCGCGCGGCAGCACGAACAGGATGGCGATCAGCACGCCGCCATAGGCGATCCACTGCGCCTCCGGCGCCATGACCGGACGCAGCGCGACCGGCAGCAGCCCGAAGATCAGGCCGCCGACGACGGGCCCGGCGAGCGAGCCCTTGCCGCCGGAGATCACCATGATCACCATCGTGACGGTGTTGATGAAGGCGAAGACCTCGGGGTCGATGATCCGGATGTAATGCGCGTAAAGGCTGCCGGCGGCACCTGCGATCGCGGCCGAGATCACGGCTGCGATCGTCAGCGTCCTGGTGACGTCGATGCCGACGGAGACGGCGAGCGTCTCGTTCTCCATCAGCCCGCGCATGGCGCGGCCGAAATGGGAGCGAACGAGGCGCGCGATCAGGAGATAGGCGATGAGCGCCACGACCAGCACGAGATAGTAGTTATGCATCTTGGTGCGCAGCGTCAGCTCACCGAATCCGGGCAAAGGCAGCGCGATAGAGGGAATATTGGTCAGCGCCAGCGGTCCCTGCGTCAGCTCAACCCAGTTCAACGCGACCAGCCGAACGACTTCGGCAAAGGAGATCGTGACAATGACGAAATAGGCTCCGCGAACCCGGAACGAGAGCAACCCGACGAAATAGCCGCACAATCCGGCGGCCAGGATCGCGAGCACGAAGCCGACGACGGGCGGCCAGGGCGTGTGGACCAGACGGAAGCCTCCGGGCAGACCGGCGTCGAAGCCAAGCGATGTCAACGCGCTGACATAGGCGCCGATGCCAAAGAAGGCGATGTGACCGAGGCTGAGCTGGCCGGTGAAGCCGAGCAGAAGGTTGAGGCTCATCGCACCGATGACGAAGATGCCGGTCGTGATCAGCGCGTTGAGCAGATAGGGATCGCGCAGCCAGAGCGGCACCGAGGCAAGCGCTGCGACGGCAAGAATGGTGACGACGATCCTCATCCGACGCGCTCCGCGCGCGCGAACAGGCCGGTCGGCTTGAAGATGAGGACCGCGATGATGATCACGAAGCCCATGGCGTCGCGATAGCCTGAAGAGACGTAGCCGGCGCCGAGCTCCTCGGCGAGCGCCAGGATGAAGCCGCCGATCACCGCGCCGGTGATGTTGCCGAGACCGCCGAGGATGACGATGGCGAAGGCCTTGACGGCGGCGAGGTCCCCCATCTGCGGGAAGATCACGTAAACCGGCCCGAGCAGAGCGCCTGCGGCGGCGGCGAGGCTGGAGCCAATCGCGAAGGTCGAGGTGTAGATCATGTCGACATTGACGCCCATCAGCGAGGCCGTGTCGTGGTCCTGGAACGTCGCACGCATCGCGCGTCCCAGGCTGGTCTTGTTGATGAGCAGATACGTCACCAGGATCAGCATCGCCGCGGCGGCAAGGACGAACAGGCGCAGCCAGGATACCGACACCGGCCCGAGCACCAGCGGCGCTTCGGGAAACGGCGTCGTCACCGATTTGGCGACACCGCCCCAGATCCACAACGTGCCGGACTGCATCGCAATCCAGGCGCCGATCATCACCAGCATCGTGGTGTCGATGTCGGAGCCGCGCAGCGGCCGCAGCAACGTCAGCTCGATGGCGGCGCCCAGCAGCCATCCGGCCAGCACCGCCACGGGCAATGCCAGGAAGAAGTTCAGCCCGAACTGCTGCACCACGATGAACATGATGTAGGCGCCGAACGTGTACAGGATGCCGTGCGTGAAATTCACGACATTCATGATGCCGAAGATCAAGGTCAGCCCGATGCCCAGCAGCGCATAGGTGCCGCCGAGCACGAGCATGTTGACCAGATGCTGGAGAAACTCGCTCAAGGCTGTTCCCGAATGAGTCGTTCGCAAATGACAGCGCGAAGCTGCCGGATGAGCTCTGAGATCTCGCCGCAAAACGCGACCTCATCCTGAGGGCCCGCCGCAGGCGGGCGTCTCGAAGGATGGGCCGCAGGCAAGCTGCCCGCCACGCTTTTCTTCATATGCGATACCCTTACGTAGTCAGGCGAGAGTGGCAGTGTGCCGCCCTCGCCCCGACGAAGTACGTTAGAGCGTCTTCATCTCGACCTTGCCGTCGTTGATCTCGATCAGATAGACGTTCGGCTGGCTCTGCCCGCTCTCCTTGCCTTCGGGGCCGGACTTGCGGAACACGATGTCGCCGTTCAGGCCCTTGATGTTGATGTCCCAGAACGCCGCCTTGATCGCAGCGGGCTCGGCCTTGCCGGCCTTCTCGATCGCGGCCGCGGCGGTGCGGATGCCGTCATAGCCGCGGAAGCTTTCGGTGCAGCCGGCGAACTCGAAGCCGCGCTTCTTCCATTCGGTGATGAAGTAGTTGGTGGCTTCCGGGTTCGGCGTCTTGTCCGGGAACCACGGCAGGAACGTGGTCAGATGCATGGTACCGTTGGCGGCAGCACCGGCCTGCGCGATGATCTGGTCCGGGTTCTGCGAGCCGCCGGTGGTGATGATGCGCTTCTTCAGGCCGAGCGCAGCGGCCTGCTTGAAGATCAGCGTGAGCTGGTCGACAGCGGTCGTGACGATCACAGTCTCGGAATCCGAGCTCTTGATCTTGGAGAGCTGGGCGCTCATGTCCTGCGCGCCCTGGTCCATGGTTTCGACCAGGCCGATGGTGATGCCCTTGTCCTTCATCATCTTGCTGAAGTCCTCGGCGGTGCCGCGGCCCCAGTCGTTGTTGATGACGAGGAAGTCCACCTTCTTCAGCGCGAGCTTGTCGACGATGCCCTTGAACGCGGCGGCCTCGACCGCCGAGGGCGGCGAGATGCGGAAGATGAAGGGATTGCCGGTCGTCGTAATCTTGCCCGAGGACGAGGTCTCCACCACCATCGGGGTCTCGTACTCCATCAGCTTCGGCATCACCGCGAGCGTCAGGCTCGAGCCCCAGGCGCCCATCAGCACCGGCACCTTGTCACTGGTGATAAGCTTTTCGGCGACGGCGGCGGCTTCCGTCGGGTTGCTCTTGTTGTCCTCGATGACGAGCTCGATCTTCTTGCCGAGAATGCCGCCCTTGGCGTTGATCTCGTCGGCGGCGATCTTGGCGCCATTGACGACGTAGGTGCCGGACGCCGCGAACGCGCCGGTGAGCGGCTCGTTGACGCCGATCTTGATGGTCTGCGCCCCTGCCGTGCCGCCGACCAGGGCCGTCGCCAGAGCGATTGTCCCAACCAGTCCGAGTGCTCGTGTCATGTTGTCTCTCCAAATCCCACGCTGTTGATGTCTAGCAGTTCAGACTTCGTCACTCTCCGGCGCCGGCACGCCGATCATTCCGCGCCACCTTTTCCGACGCGGCCAAACATGCGCGCCACCCGGGCGCGCAGAACGCCTGAAACAATCGACCAGCCACTGAGCTCCGCCGCAGCCGTCGGTTCAGACGGTGCACCGGACATGCGGCGATCGAGATTGCCCGCGAACTCCGCAACCAGGCGCTTGGCGAGATCGCGCACCAGGCCGGGCCGGCCGACCTGGGCCAGCATTCCCGTCAGCGTGTAGCCGATCGCGAGTTCAACGGCGGTCGCCGCGCCGCCTTCGAGCGGCAACAGGCGATAACGGATCTCACCTTGCGTCGCCGAATGGCTGCGCTGGTCGGTGCCGATGCCGACGATGCGCCCCGAGAGCGTTGCAGGATCGCGTTCGACCCGCGCTGCGCCCTCGAAGGACGCGGCGATCGGACCGAGCCTGACGCTGATCATCCCTTCCACGCGCTCCGGCCTTGGCGGCGCCGTCAGCGAGACGCCGGGAAGGCAGGCCGCGATGCCCGCGATATCGTCGAACATCGCAAACACCTTTGCCGGCGCGTGCGGCAGCGTGAAGCGTTGGTCGAGGACGGTTGCCGGCGTGAAGTCGGGAATTCTGACCGGTGCGGCACTCTCTGTTTCAGGCGCCAACGCCTGCCGCGCAGGCCCCGACTCGCTTGAGCTGGACGTCGCCCGCCCCGATCCGGCGGGCCCGAGGCTGGTCCGGCCGCCACCTGTCTGCGGCGCGATGTTGCGCGCGCGCCTCGCCTCGATCACGGACTGCACCGCCCTGACGATGCCGACATAGCCGGTGCAGCGGCAGAGATTGCCGCTGAGGCCGACGCGAATGCGCCGCTCGTCAGAATCCGGCAGACGCAGCACCAGGTCGCGCGCGGAAACCAGCATCCCCGGGGTGCAATAGCCGCATTGCAGGGCGTGTTCGCGGGTGAAGGCGGCGCGCAGCTCGGTCGTGACCTCGTCCTCGTCGAGGCCTTCGATGGTGGTGATATCGGCGCCCTCGCAGGCCACCGCATAGGTGATGCAGGAGCGCGCCGGCACGCCGTCGAGCAGCACGGTGCAGGCGCCGCAGACGCCGTGCTCGCAGCCGAGATGAGTGCCGGTCAGATCGAGCTTGTCGCGGACGAAATCGGCAAGGCTGGTGCGCGGCTCGGCCGGTAGCTCCACCGCACGGCGATTGACCTGAAGTGCGATCGTATTCATGCCGCGGCCTCCAGGACGGCGCGCTTCAGCACGCTGACATGGATATGGCGCTGGGTGGCGTCGTCGATGCCGGCCTTTGTGAGCAGCGCGTCGGCGACGCGGGCATCGAAGCGCTGCTTGTAGTCGGCCGCGATCCTGCCGCCGAACAACTCCGCGGCATCGGTGACGACGATCGGCGTCGTGTCGATCGCGCCGATCACGATTCGCGCCGAAGCGGCGGAAGGATCGACCAGCACCGCGCCGATGGCGTGGGCGAACTCGCCGGTCTTGCGGCAGCTCTTGGCATAGCCCCAATGGGCTGACGCCGCGCGCACCGGCACGTGGATCGCCTCGACAATCTCGCCCGCTTGCAGCGCGGATTCAAGGGCGCCGACAACAAAGGCCTCGATCGCCATCGTGCGTGCGCCGGCGAGACTGCGCAGCGTCACCCGCGCGCCCAGGGCCGCGAGCGAAGAAATCCAGTCCGCCGCGGGATCGGCGTGGCTGAGCGAGCCGCCGATGGTGCCGCGGTTGCGCACCGCGCGATAAGCGATGTTGGCTGCGACGGCGCGCATCGCGCCCCGGGTCACATCGGCCGTACGCCCATCCTCGATATCGGCATGGGTGACCAGGGCGCCGAGCACCAGTTCGCCACCGGATATTTCGGCACGCTTGAGCTCGGCAAGGCCGGAGATGTCCACGATCAGCTCCGGCTGCACCAGCCGCAGATTGAGCATCGGCCCGAGCGACTGGCCGCCGGCGATGATCTTTGCAAAACCGCTGCTTGCGGCCAGCATCGACAGAGCCGCATTGAGATCGCGCGGGCGCTCGTAGCGGAAAGGAGCCGGCTTCATGCCGCGCTCCTTTCGGCTGTGCGCGCCGCCAGCACGGCTTCGACGACACGGTGCGGCGTGATCGGCGACTGCATCAGCTCGACGCCGAGCGGGCGCAGCGCGTCGTTGACGGCGTTGGCAATCGCGGCCGGCGGCGCGATCGCACCGCCCTCGCCGATTCCCTTGACGCCGAACTGCGTATAGGGCGACGGCGTCTCCATGTGATCAAGACGCGCGGCGGGCACCTCGGTCGCGCCCGGCAGCAGATAATCGGCGAGCGTCGTCGCCAGCGGCTGGCCGGAGGCATCGAACGGCATCTCCTCGTAAAGGGCAGTGCCGATGCCTTGCGCGAGGCCGCCATAGATCTGGCCGTCAACGACGAGCGGATTGACCAGAACGCCGCCGTCCTCGACGATCACGTAGTCGAGGATCTCGACCTCGCCGACATCGGGGTCGACCGCGACCACGGCCGCATGCGCGGCGTAGCTGAAGGTGCCGCTGTCGCGCACCGGCTTGTAGCCCTGCGTCACTTCCAGCCCGCCGGGATCGACATCGGCCGGGAGATCCTGCGGGCGGCGATACCAGGTGTGCGCGATCGTTTGAATGCTGACGCTGCCATTGACGCCGCGCACCTCGCCGTTCTGCAACACCACCGAGGCCGGATCGTGTTGCAACAACTTGGCGCCGATGCGCAGCGCACGCTCGCCGAGTTCGCGGCAGGCGGTGGCGACCGCACCGCCCGCCATCACCATCGAGCGCGAACCCCAGGTGCCGGTCGAATAGGGCGTCATCGCGGTGTCGCCGAGGATGATGCGGATCTTTGCGACGTCGATGCCCAGCATCTCATGCGCGACCTGGGCCAGCGTCGTCTCCATGCCCTGCCCGTGCGAATGCACGCCGACGCGCAATTCGAGGCCACCGTCCGGCGTCAACCGCGCCGAGGCCTGCTCGTGGCCCGGGACCATCGGAATGCCCCAGCCGGAATAGACGGAGGTGCCGTGCGCGGCTTGCTCGCAATAGATGGAGACGCCGACGCCGATGCGGCGGCCATCGGTCTCGCCCTGGCTCTGTTTGGCGCGAATGGAAGCGATATCGATGGCAGCCAGCGCGCGACGCATCGCTTCCGGATAATCGCCGCTGTCAAAGTGCTTCCTGGTGATGTTGTCAAACGGCATTTCGTCCGGCAGCACCAGATTGCGCAGCCGCACCTCGCCGGGTTCAAGCCCGGCTTCGGCCGCCACGAGATCGAGCATCAGCTCCAGCGCAAAGCAGACGCCGGTGCGCGCGACGCCGCGATACGGCAGGATCGGACATTTGTTGGTGGCGACCGAGAAGGTGCGGCAGCGATAGGCCGGCATCTTGTACGGACCGGGCAGAATGCTCGCGACCTGCGCGGCTTCCAGACACGCCGAGAACGGATAGGACGAGTAGGCGCCGGAATCCACCGTCGCTTCGCAATCGATGCCACGCAGCGTACCGTCGCGGTCGGCATAGACCGTGATCTTGTAATGATGCTCGCGGCAATTGGAGCTGGCGACGAGATGCTCGCGGCGGTCCTCGGTCCAGCGCACGGGATGGCCGCGCTGCATCGTCAGCCAGGACAGGCAGACCTCTTCGGGCAGCAGAATTCCCTTGTGGCCAAAGCCGCCGCCGACATCCGGCGAGATGATGCGGATCTGGCCCTCTTCCATGCCGAGGCATTCGGCAAGCCCGCTGCGCGTGATGTGGGGCATCTGCGCCGCCGAATGCAGCGTGAGCTGATCGAGCCGACGCTCGAAGGTCGCAACCACGCCGCGCCCCTCCAGCGGCGACATGCATTGCCGCGCCGTCGAAATCTCGCGCGTCAGCTTGATCGGCGCGTCGAGCGCGGCGGAGATATCGACCTCGTAATTGGTCTCGAGGAAGACGTTGTCGCCCCAATGCTCGTGCACCAGCGCCGAGCCGGGCTCGCGCGCCTTCAGCATGTCGGTGATGGCGGGCAGCTCTTCCAGATCGAGCGTCACGGAGGCCGCGATGTCCTCGGCCTCGGCCCGCGTCGGCGCGAGGCACATGGCGACGAGCTCACCGACCTGGCGCACCTTGCCGGTGGCGAGCACCGGCTGCTCGGAGATCTTGAAGCCGGGAAGCCCCGAGACCGCGCGGATCGGCTTGATGCCGACGAGATCGGCTGCCGTGAACACGCTGCCGCGATAGCGTTCGGGCACGTGGATGCCGCGAATCCGCGCATGCGCCATCGGGCTGCGCACGAAGGCGACGTCCTGGAGGCCCGCGAGCCTGATGTCGGCGACATACTGGCCGCGGCCGCGCATCAGGCGGTCGTCCTCCTTCCGCGGCAGCCGCGCGCCCACGCCCTGCCCGGACTTGCCGTGAGGAAACTCTCGCTCGTTGCGCACCTCGGCGCCCTCCTTCACCGCGCGGCCTTACGCCGCGACGGCCTGCGGCAGGATCGGTGCGACCGCGTCGAAGCGCGTGCCGGCGCGCAGACAGAAGGCCGGCTGCAGCAGGCGCTCGGCGATCACCTCGTTCTTCTCGTTGTCGGTCAGAACGAAGCGGCCGTTCTTCTCGGAGAGCACGGAGACGTCGGCGTCCATGCCGACCCTGAGCGCGCCGATCTCGGCGCTGCGGCCGAGCATCTTGGCCGGATTGGAGGTGACCATGGGGACCACCTGCTCCAGCGACAGGCCGAGCGCCATCATCGAGCTCATCGCCTGGACCAGGCTGAATTTTGCCTGGCCGGCGAACGGATGGTTCTCCTCGTCCTCGTGCTGGTCCGGCGTCCCGGCCGGCGCGGGCACATGGGTGTTGTAGCCGTGAATGTCGGCGCCGAGCGTGGTCGGAATGATGCCGGCGGCGATCGCCTTCTTCGCGAGCCGGTAGGAGAAATGGCTGCCGTGGCCGACATCGACCTTCAGGCCACGGTCGAGCGCGGCCTGGATCACCGGATGCACCTCGCCCTCGCGGTTGACGAAGCCGCCGGGATGGCGCGTGAAGGGATGAGCGAGCACGTCGCCTTCGCGCAGCAGCGGGATCACGCGCGTGAGGATGGTGTCGGCATCCTCGCCATTGGCGCCGCTCTCGGGCAGGCCCCACAGCTGGCCGAAATGCACATAGACCGGCAGATCGGCACGCTTGCCGATCTCCGCCGCCATCTCGATGACGCGGATGCCCCAGCGCGCGAAGCCGCCGATCTCGGCGTGGGCCTTGATGCCGCGCACGATGTCGAGATTGGCCGTCGCCGCCTTGACGGTCGCGTCGATGTCGACGCCGTCGGGGCTGTAGAGCTGCGGATAGAAGTGTCCCTCAAGCCCGCCAACGAGATAGGCCGACAGGAAGGCGTAGACGCGCGTATGGGACGGCTCGGCGATGAAATGACGAAAGCCCGGCAGCGTCATGCAGGACGGGCCACCCTGGTCGATCACCGTCGTCACACCCGACTCCACGCCGACCATGTCGGGGTTCATGCCGAAACGTCCCGAGACATATTGATAGACATGCGCATGGGTGTCGATCAGCCCGGGCAGCACCAGCTTGCCGCCGACATCGACGACCTCCTTCGCGCTGGTCGGCAGGATATCCGCCGCGACGGCCGCGATCTTGCCATTGCGGATGGCGACGTCCCTGAGACCGTCCACGCCCGAGGCCGGGCAGATCACCCGGCCGCCTTGCAGCAAGAGATCGAAGCTGGCAGTGACGGACATGGCGCTCTCCTCTATCTCTCGCCCAGGCGGCTCGCCGCCCGAATTACGAAGCATGCTTCGTATTTTACAAAAGCAAGCTTCGTGCCATGATCTGGCGGTGGCGAGCGCGTTCGAATCGAGCTAAGCGCGTCGGAGTTTTGGGTTGGGAGAGCGTGCATTGCGGCAAGCACAGAAGCGTCGCAGCGGGGCCAAGGGGGCTAGGCATCGCCCCTGGCCATTGTCGCAACGTCCCGGCTATCTGATCCGGCGGCTGCATCAGATTCACGTCGCGCTGTTTCAGGATGCCTGCGGCGCGTTCGAGGTCACGCCGCTGCAATACAGCCTGCTCTCGGCGCTGGCGGTGCGCGAAACCGCCGATCAGACCACTTTGGCGGCCGATATCGCCCTCGACCGGACCACGACAACAGGCGCATTGAAGCGGCTCGCCGCGCGACATCTGGTCGAGCGCGCCGTCAACAAGGACGATCGCCGCGCGCGTCTGTGCCGGTTGACGCCTGAGGGCGCCGCCCTATTGGTCAAGATCGAGGGCGCGGCGCGGCAGGCGCATCGCGCGACGCTTGGCGATTTGAGCGAGCGGGAACAGGCGCTCTTCATCGAAATGATGCAGCGCATCGTCGCCGGCAACCCAACTCGCGACAGCGCCGCTGCCCTATTCGATTAGCGGCTGCTGCTGCAGTTTTAAGTGGGGCTGCTCAATTTATCATCGCACCGCTGCCCGGCTGAGCGACCTCCTCCGCCTTTTGCCGGCAAGCTCAAACGGACCAACACTGCCGCAAACTTGCAGAGGCGAGCCGGCGCGTGAGGTCGGAGCGCGCTTGAAATTTCAAGTGCAATCCGGCGCGAGGCGCGTTCCCTCCGGTATCGGCGCACGCCCTTGTTCCAGCGGCTTCACGACCAATGGCACGATTTATGCTGCGATGATGCGAAGCGTGCTTCGTATTGGGGGATGTCATGACGGATTCCGAACTTCGCGCTGATATTCACAGCATTGAACCAATTCCGGATGCGGACCGGGACTCGACCGGCCCGCAGCAGATGTGGATCTGGGCCGGCGCCAACATCGCGCCGGTCAACTGGGCGCTCGGTGCGCTCGGCATCATTCTGAAACTCGGCCTGATGGAGACGATCGCGGTCATCGTGCTCGGCAACATCGTGGGCTGCGCGATCTTCGCGACCTTCACGGTGATGGGGCACAAGACCGGCGTCAACCAGATGGTCTTGAGCCGCTCCGCCTTCGGCGTCCGCGGCGCCTATTTGCCCAGCATCCTGATGTTCGTGATGACGCTGGGCTGGATCGGCGTGAACACCTACTTCCCGGTGAAGGTCTCGATGGGCATCCTCGGCCAGTTCGGCATGCCCGACACCTGGTTCATCGAGATCGTCGTCATCACGCTGGTGATGGCCGTCCAGGTGCTGATCGGCATCTACGGCTTCTATGCGATCCGCACCTTCGAGAAATACACCGTGCCGCCCACCATCGCCATCATGGTGCTGATGAGCGTATTGGCGTGGACGCGTCCCGGCGTCGTCAACTGGGGTCTCACCACCTCGCTGCCGCCGGGCGCGCATCTGGCGATGCTGACCCTGCTGATGACCGCGATCGGCGTCGGCTGGGGTATTTCCTGGGTGACCTGGGCCTCCGACTATTCGCGCTTCGTGCCGCGCAACGTGTCGTCGAAATCCGTGTTCTGGTACAGCTATATCGGCATGTTCGTGCCGACGGTCTGGCTCGGCATTCTCGGCGCGACCATCGCCTCGACGACGCTGGACACCGATCCCGCCAAGATGGTGAGCGCGGTGTTCGGCGGACCGGTCAGCATCCTCGTGCTCTTGATGGTGCTGCACGGCCCGATCGCCACCAACATCCTCAACGTCTATTCGGCGACGCTGGCTGCCCTGAGCGCGGGGCTGAAATTCTCGCGCTTCTGGCTCACCGTCATCGTCGGCGTCGCCGGTTATCTGGTCACGCTGTACTTCATCTTCGCGCCGTCCTTTGCGAAGGCGTTCGACAACTGGATGATCAGCCTCCTGCTGTGGATGAGCCCGTGGGCCGGTGTGGTGCTGGCGGACTTCTTCATCAAGCGGAAAGGCAAGATCGAGGTCGCCGAGCTCTATCGTTCGCCCGAGACCAGCGCCTATGGCGACATCAACTGGGCCGGCATGATCGCCTTCTTCGCGGGCCTCGTCGCCGGATGGCTGGTCGAAGACGGCCTTGTCGGCGCGCTCCAGGGGCCGATCTCGACCAACCTGCTCGGCGGCGCCGATCTGAGCTGGCTGTTCGGCATCGGGGTTGCGGGCCTCGTCTATCTCGGGCTCGGCAAGCTCGTGACGTCGCCCTCCTCGATCGTTGCCAGCAGCGCAGGCAGGTAGCGGCTGATACATCGATGGACCATTTTCTGCGATCCACACCCGGCAACGTCCAGTGGGGACTCTGGGATGGACGGCTGAAACCGGTGCTCCGGATTGTATCCGGAGACCGGGTGACCATCGAGACGCTCTCGGGCGAACCGGACGATCTGCCCGATCCGTCGCTCGGCTATGATAGCGTTCCCGGACATGCGGAGGTGCTCGCCAGCGCCTTCCGCGGTCCGGGGCCGCATCTCCTCACCGGTCCCGTCGCCATCGAGGGCGCCGAGCCCGGCGACGTGCTCGAAGTGCGCGTCCTCGACATCCAGCTGCGCTGCAATTGGGGCTGGAACATCCAGGTGCCGACGCTCGGCACCCTGCCGGAGGATTTCCCGGAGTTCCGCCGCATCCACATTCCGCTCGACCGCGCGCGCAACATCGCAAAACTGCCCTGGGGGCAGGAGCTGCCGCTCTCCCCCTTCTTCGGCAATTTCGGTGTCGCGCCGCCGCTCGCCTGGGGCCGGCTGTCCTCGAAGGAGCCGCGCGCATTCGGAGGCAACATGGACAACAAGGAGCTCGGCGCCGGCAGCACGCTGTATTTTCCGGTGTTCGTGCCGGGCGCATTGTTCTCCGCCGGCGACGGTCACGCGCTGCAGGGCGACGGCGAAGTCTGTCTGACCGCGATCGAGGCCGCACTGACAGGCACCTTCGAATTCCACATCCGCCGCGATCTCAAGCTCTCCTCCCCGCGCGCCGAGACGGCGTCGGACTGGATCACCATGGGCTTTGACGAGGATCTCGACGATGCCGCCAAGGCCGCGCTGCGCGACATGATCGCGCTGATCCGCGAGCACAGCGGCCTCAGCGCGCAGGATGCCTATACGCTCTGCTCGATCGCCGCGGACCTCAGGGTCACACAGCTGGTCGATGGCAACAAGGGCATTCACTGCGTGCTGGCGAAGTCCCGCATGCCCCTGAAGCAAATCTAGGCCCGATCGCTCCAGACCGCGTCGATCTCGACGATGCCGGCGGCTTCGAACAGGCTCTTCATCCCCGCCACGTCGTAAAGCGTCTGCCCCTCATCGAGCCGCCGCTTGATCTCGGCCTCCTTCGCCACCCGCGCCTCGGCATTGCGAACGGCGGCCTCGACCTGAGCAGGCGGGATCGCCATGACGCCGTCGGCATCGCCGACGATCAGGTCGCCGGGATTGACGGTCACGCCCGATACGACCACGGGCACATTGACCGCGCCGGGGCCGCGCTTGCCGGGATAGGACACCGAGATGCAGGAGGCGAACACCGGAAACGCCATCTCGGTGATTTGCAGGGAATCCCGCATCGCGCCGTCGATCACGGCGCCGCCGAGTTTCCTGATCCGGCTGTAGTAGGTTGCGATCTCGCCCCACAGCGCGCCCTGCGGCGAGCCGCCATTGGTCAGCACGAGAATGTCCCCGGGCGCTGCGACCCGGAAGGCGGCATGCAGCATGAGATTGTCGCCGGGAAAGTTGAACGAGGTGATCGCCTGGCCGCAGATCCGGGCCGTCGGGAACAGCGCGCGCATCTGCGGCTGCATCAGGCATTGCCGCCCGACCACCGCGCCCAATCCCTCATGCAGATCGGCGACATTGATGCGGTTGGCGCGCGCGACAAGCGCGGGATCGAGCCGGGGAATTCGTGTGTAGACGACTGATTGCATTGTGATGTCCTTTCGAAGGTGGGAATGGTCTCGTCAGCGGCGATAGCGTGTCATTGGGCAACCGCCGGCGCGCCGAGCTGCGTCGAAACCATTGTGCTGAGAACGCGCCTGACGGTTGCGAGATCGCTGTCCGGGATGCCCTGGAACAGGATCGCTTCGTTGGCGCGCGCATGGGCCACGATTGCGCGAAGACGCTCCTCGCCCGCCGCGGTCAGACGAATGCGGCCGTGATCGTCGACGGCCACGAGCCCCAGCGACACGACCGATTCGAGAAGGCTGCGGCTGGCGCCGAAATCGAGGAACAGCTCCGGCATCAACGCATCGAGCGTGCGATCAGGTGATGTCGCCGCGGCACGCAGCAGCCGCGCCTGCATCAGCGTGAGGCCGAGCCCTTCCGTCTGCCGTCCCTGCTCCAGCCGCGAGGCAATGCTGCTGTAGGCGCGGATCATCAGGTTGGACAGCACGCGCTCCTCGCTGCCGTCGGACCGGTCCGCGCTTCCGCCGGCGAAAGCGCGCATATCGGGATGCTCGGCCGAGACAGCATAGCCTCCCTTGACGAACAGCAGCGGCCGCCGATCGTGACGATGGTAGCGCACGACCTCGCCGATCAGGATGAGATGATCGCCGCCATCGAGGGTCTGGCGGCAGACACATTCGAATGAGGCGGCGACGCCAGCGAGCAGCGGCGCAGCGCCCTCGCCTGCATCGCAGTCGAGATCCCCAAACTTGTCCGGTCCCGATCGCGCAAAACGCTGCGACAGCTCGATCTGATCTTCGGCAAGGACGTTCACGGCAAAGTGGGAGCACGCCGCGAAGGCGGCAAAACTCTTGCTCTCGCGGCGGATCGACCACAGCACCAGCGGCGGATCGAGCGAGACCGAGGTGAACGAGTTCGATGTCAGGCCGAAGCGCTCGCCGCCCGTCGATGTCGAGATGACAGTGACGCCGGTTGCGAATTCGGCGAGACTGCGCCGAAAGCCTTCCATCTCGACACGGGGGTCTCCACTCTCGATCGGCAATCTCATTGGCAACTCCGTTCAGCCCGATCAGCCATCACACCGTGGTCACGCGGATCTGGATTCCCCGCCGCAGCGACTGGCGATCGACGGTTGCAGCGATCCATTCTGAAAAGCGACGCCGCAGCTCGCTGAGCAGCCATTGCGCGGCCGGCCCGGGCGGCTGCTCGATCTTGTGTACGGCATAGAGCGGAAACCGCAGCGGCTCGCCATTGTGCGCGGCGAGCTTCAATTCCACGAGCTCGCCGGAATCCAGATAGGATTGCGCAAGATGGGTTGGCATCGCGCACCAGCCAAAGCCGTTACGGACGAAATCGAGCCGGCTGAACTGGTCGATGAAGCTCCAGGTATGCGTTCCCATCACCACGCCGCGGTAACGCTTGGTGCGGTCGACCATGGTCAGCTGGATGTGCTCTTCCAGCGCGGCTTGCGGAATCAATCCCTCGATCGCCGCCAGCGGGTGCCGGGACGAGGCCACCAGCGAGATCGGCACGTCGCCGAGAAATTCCATCTGGAAACCCGGCATGCCATCCAGCGCGGTGGAGTAGATCGCGAGCCGCGCGTTACCTTCGAACAGCGACTGCTCCGGCGCCCCGAGGCCTTCGGCGAGCAGGTTCACCGATACGAGCGGAAAACGTTCCCGAAACGCGCGCAGGCTCTCGATCAGCACCGGGCTCGGAAAGACCTGCTCGATCGAGAGACTGATCTCCGGCTCGGCCACGGTCGCCATGTTCTTCGCACGCGCCCGCAGCGCATCCGTGCTGATGACGATCCGGCGCGCATCCTGGACGATCGCCTCGCCCGCATCCGTCAGCCGGGGCAGCTTGCTCGAGCGGTCGAACAGCTTGAGCTCGAGCGCGTCCTCGAGCGACTGGATCGATTGACTGACGGCCGACTGGACACGATTGACCTTGCGCGCGGCCGCAGAGAAATTGCCGCAGTCCGCGACCGCGATCAGCATCTGGAGTTGGTCCAGCGTCACCCTGGAGAGCATGTTCCACCTAGCCCAATGAGTTGAATCGGGCCGCGCAGGCCCTCTCATCAGGTCAATGAAACGATCCGCCCGGCTCATCATCATTATATCTGATGATTGCGTAATGCATCCGCCTTGATCGCGTCGATCAGGCGTTGGTCGAGCAGATGGCGGGACGGCATGGAGCATGTCGGCTATCCGAACCCGTAGAGACGGGCAGGATTGTCGGAAAGGATGGCCTGACGCACCGCCGGATCAGGCGCCCAGGCCAGGAGCAGATCCAGCAGGTCGGCGTCGTCAGGCATGGTCTCCGCCGTCTCGGTCGGATGCGGCCAGTCCGATCCCCATAGCAGGCGGCCCGTCCCCTGCCGAACCAGGGCCTGCGCGATCGGCGCGACGTCCCTGTATTCGGGCCCGCTCGCGTGCGCGATGTGATAGGCCCCCGACAGCTTGACGTAGACATTGTCGCGCACAGCCAGACGGAGCAGCGACTGGACGGCCGGGTGCTCCACCGCGAGCGGCCGGGCGTAGCGGCCCATATGGTCGATCACCACGGTGCAGGGCAAGCGCGCGATCAGCGCCTCATGATCGAGAAATTCCAGCCCGTCGAATTGAATCTGAAGGTGCCAGCCGGTGCCGCGGATGCGCTCGGCCATCACGGGCACGTCAGACCATTCGGTGAGGCTGCCCCGCATCTGGTGGTAACGCAGGCCCCGCGCACCGCTTTGCCAGAGCCTGTCGAGCTCGCTGTCGGCGACATCGGTCGGCACCGTCACGACCGCCCGCGCGCCGGGACCGAACGCTGCGACCGAATCCAGCGTGCAGCGATTGTCGAAGCCGTAGGTGACGGGCTGGACGATGATCGTGCGCTGCAAGCCGAGCCGTGCCTGCACCTTGCGATAATCATCGACGCTGAAATCGGGTGGAAACAGCCAGGCTTTTGACGAGGCCGGATACGCCCTGCTGTAGATGTGCATATGGGTGTCGCAGGCCCCATTGGGAGCCTGGAGCTTGGGAGTTCGTGGTGTTGATTTGTCAGGCATCTCGAAAGCACCGATCGCGGCGCAGAGCGCGCGATCCCCTCCTCAGTTCATGAAATTGTCGCGCAGGGTGTCGCCGTCATAGTCGGTTCGGAACACGCCTCTTGCCTGCAGGAGCGGGACGACCTCGTCGACGAAGTTCTCGATACTTCGGATGTTGGTCGTCGGCGTGATGTTGAAGCCATGACAGCCGCTCGTGCGCCAGAGATGCTCGAGCTGATCGGCGACCTGCTCCGGCGTGCCGACCAGTTGCGGCATGCCGGCCGTCGCCCCGAACACGCGCGCCGCGTCGCGCGCGGTCGCATTGCCGTCGCCGGTCATGTTCGCCAGCGCCATCAGCATGCCGCGCGAGGCGTCGGTGGTGTTGGCCGCAAGCGGCGTGTCGAGATCGATCCTGCTGAAATCGATGCCGAGCGTGCCGGACATCCGGCTGAGCGCGGCATCGAGCGGGATGCGCTCGAAGATCTCGGCCTGGCGGCGCTTCGCCTCGGCCTCGGTGCCGCCGAGCACGCATTGAATGCCGAACACCACTTTTGGCGGCTCGGCCCGCCCCTGCGATGTCGAGGAGTCCTTGAGCTTGTCGACGAAATTCTTCATCGACTCCACCCGCGCCTGGATCGAGAAGACGACATCGCTGTGCTTGAGCGCGAATTCCTGGCCGCGGCCCGACGAGCCCGCCTGAAACAGCACGGGACGGCCCTGCGCCGACGGCAGCGTCGGCGGCACGGTGTGGCAGCGGTAGTGCGCGCCCTTGAAATCGACCACCGCGACCTTGGCCGGATCGGCGAACTTGCCGCTCTGCCGGTCGGCAAGGACGGCGCCGGACTGAATCCCGTTCCACAGCGCGTGACAGATCTCCATGTATTCGTCGGCCTGGTCGTAGCGCTTGTCGTGCTCGATCTGATCGAGGCCGAGCGCGCGATGCTCGCCGCGCAGATGCCCCGACACGATGTTCCAGCCGACGCGCCCGCCGCTGAGATAGTCCAGCGTCGAGAGCCGGCGCACCGTGTGGTAGGGATGCGTCCCCGCCGTCGACAGCGTGACGGCGAGCCCGAGATGCCGGGTCTCCGCCAGCATCACGCCGAGCAAGGCCATGGGGTCGTGGCAGGGCCAAGTGACGCCGTAACGGACATAGTCTTCAAAACTGTCCTTGTAGCGCTCCATGCCTCCAGGCGTGTCGGCGAAGAACGCCGCGTCGAACCGGCCGCGTTCCAGCGTCCGTGCGAGGCGCTTCCAGTGCTCGAACGTCTGCATGCCCTCCACGCGATCGTCCTCGGGATCGGCCCAGCTCAGTGCCGTATGGTTGATCGGGCTGTGCATGTAGAAGCCGATCAGGTGCATGCGTTTGGTCACGTCGTTCCTCTCGTTCTCGAAGCGGTGTTCGCCGCGTTCGCTAAATCGGAATGAGGTTGGAGTTGAATCAAGCACCCGCGAGCTCGGTGCACCTCTCCCGCTTGCGGGAGAGGTCGGCGCAACACGCCGGGTGAGGGCTCTCTCCTCTTGGGGT
Source organism: Bradyrhizobium sp. YR681 (assembly GCF_000282615.1). Lineage (GTDB taxonomy): Bacteria > Pseudomonadota > Alphaproteobacteria > Rhizobiales > Xanthobacteraceae > Bradyrhizobium. The sequence goes on from NZ_AKIY01000259.1 coordinate 64,356, forward strand.
TCTCGATTGCGGAGATACCCTCTCCCCGACCCTCCCCCGCAAGCGAGGGAGGGAGCGCACCTGCCTCGTTGCCGCATTTGAACCCAATCTCATCATGCTTTAGTTTCGTCCCATGCGGGGATCCAGCAGGTCGAGCAGGCTGTCCGGCCCCGCCTTGTCCACGTCGATCCAGCCGAGCTGTCCCATCAGCAGGCTCATCTCCTGCCGCATGATGTCGATGACCTTGCAGGCGCCGGTCTCGCCGGCCGCGGCGACACCGAACATCGCGGGACGACCGAAGAACGCGGCCCTGGCGCCGAGACACAAAGCCTTTGCAACGTCGCTGCCACGGCGGAAGCCGCTGTCGATCAGAACCTCCATGCGGCCGCCGACCGCATCGGCGATCGCAGGCAACATGTCGATCGAGCCCGGCGCGCTGTCGAGTTGCCGTCCGCCATGGTTCGACACCATCACGCCATTCGCGCCGCACTCGAGGCATTTCAGCGCGTCGGCCGGATGCATCACACCCTTGACGACCAGCGGGCCGTCCCAGGCCTTTCGGACCTGCTCGAGGATCGACCATGTCTGCGCCGGCGCCGGCGTCTGTTCGCCGTAGAGGTCGGCGATCGCATTGGCGTTCGCGCCCTCCGGCGCATAGGGCCGCCAGTTCTCCATCATCGGGATTCCGCCCTTGGTGAGATAGCGCCAGGTCCAGCCCGGCCGGCTCAATCCCTGCAGGATCACCGACGGCGTCATCTTCATCGGCCGGCGAAAACCGTTGCGCACATTGCGCTCGCGCTTGCCCATGACAGGCGTATCGATCGTCATCAGCAGCACCCGCACGCCGAGCGCCTTGGCGCGGCGCACCAGGTCGAGCGTGATGTGGGGATCACGCGTGCCGTAGATCTGGAACCACGTCGTCTTGGGCGCGAGCGCCATCGCCGCCTCGATGGAATCGCAGCTCGCGCTCGACATGATGTAGGGAATCTCGAAGCGCGCCGCCGCACGCGCGAGCATCAGATCGGCGCCGGGGCGGAAGAATCCGGCAATGCCCATCGGCGAGATTCCGAACGGGCTGGCATAGTCTTGGCCGAACAGATTGACGGACTGCCGACGCTTTTCGACGTCGACCAGATAGCGCGGCAGCAGCTTGTAGCGGTCGAACGCGACGCGATTGCGCGCGAGCCCTGCTTCACCGTCCACGCCGCCGTCGATGAAGTCGAAAGCGATCCGCGGCAGGCGTTTGCGCGCGAGCGTCCTGATGTCGTCGAAGTTTATGGCGTGTTCGAGTTGCATGAATTCTTGTCGGCTCACCTTGATGCGCGGAATCGACTGATCGATTTCCGGCCATTATTCGTCGATCGCCGCATGACAGAGAATTGGCCAAATTTTGATACTGACCATCAGTCGGCGTGATGATGTCGCACGCAATTCTGCGGGCGCAGCAAAGCGGCGCGCGGCGAACGTCGCGCGCGTCAACTCTTCGAAGACGACTCGTCTCAGCCCATGCGTGTCGGCAGGAACAAGGCGATCTCCGGCCAGACCGCGAGCATGAACAACAGCACCAGCATGATCAGATGGAACGGGATCGTTCCCATCACGACTTCGCTGAGCTTGCCGTCCCAGATGCTCTGGATGACGAAAAGATTGATGCCGATCGGCGGTGATATCTGCCCGAGCTCGATGAACATCACGAGCATGACGCCGAACCAGATCGGATCGACGCCGTACTGGACGAGCACCGGATACAGCAGCGGCACCGTGATCACGATCATGCCGAGGCTTTCAACCAGGCAGCCAAGCACCGTGTAGAGGACGAAGACCGCGATGAAGAACTCGACCTTGCTCAGGTGCAGGCCGACGACGAAGGCGGTGACGTCATCGCCGACGCCGGCATAGCTGATCGCATAGGAAAACAGGAAGGCGGCATAGACGATGAACAGGATGTTGCCGACCACCTCGACCGTCCGGTGCATCGCGGCGACGAATTTCGGCCAGGTCAGCTCGCCCCAGATGGCAGAGATCGCGATGCCGAACAGGCAACCGATCGCCGCCGCCTCGGTCGGCGTCGCGAGCCCCGAATAGATGCTGCCGAGAATGAACGCGATCAGGATCGCGAAGGGCAGGACGTCGACCAGCGCGCCCGTGATCCCGGCGATGCTGCGCGTCAACACCTCCGCAGGCGCCGCGCTTGGCCTGATGGTGGTGTAGACGGCGATGTAGGCCATGAACATCGCGGTCAGGATCAATCCCGGGATCACGCCGGCCATGAACAGCTTGGCGACCGAGGTCTCGCTGAAGGTGCCGTAGACGATCATCGCGATGCTCGGCGGGAACAGGATGCCGAGCGTGCCGCCGGCCGCGAGCGATCCGGCGGAGAGCCGGCGATCATATTTGCGCTGGCCGAGTTGCGGCAGCGCGACGCTGCCGATCGAGGCCGCGGTCGCGATGCTGGAGCCGCTGATCGCGGCGAACACCGCGCAGCCCGCGATGTTGGTCTGGAGCAGGCCGCCGGGAATGCGGGCGACCAGAACCGACAGGCCGCGATAGATCCGAAAGCTCAGTCCGCTCTTTTGCATGATTTCGGCGAGCAGGATGAAGAGCGGGATGGCGGTCAGGGTAAAGCTGTCCATGCTGCCCCAGCTGACGAGGCCGAGCCCGTTGAAGGCATCGAAGCCGTTCTGCATGAACAGATAGACCGCGGCGGGAATCGCGATGGCGAACGGCACTTGCATGCCGAGACCGAGCAGCGACAGGAACACCGCGAACGCGACGATGAGTTGGAGACCCGCGCTCATTGGCCATGGCTCCGACGGTTTGCGGCCCCGAGCCAGCGGATGTCCGCTCGAATCGCCCTGATCAGCGAAGTGCAGAGAGCTGCGGTGCCAAGCGGCATGATGGCCTGCGGAATCCACAGCGGCGTGCCGAGAATGGTCGCGGCGAAATCGCCGCCGTCGAAGCTGCGCAAGACCAGGCGAAGCAGCTGCCAGAGCAGCAGCAGGCTGAAGGCGAGCGCGATCGCATCGAAGATCAGCTTGCGCAGGGCGTGACCGCGTTCGCCGAGCCTGTTGTCGATGAATTCCACCTTGTGGAACGCACCGCTGACGAAACAGGTCGACAGGCTCAGGAACGAGACGGCGACGAGGAGATAGCCGCCGAGCTCGTCGGCAGACTGAAGCGAGACGCCGAACAGGTTTCTCAGGACGACCTCGGCCGCGACCATGACCATCATGGAGACGATGGCGAGCTCGCAGAGCCAGCGGCACAGCCGCTCGATCCATCCCTCGGCGACTTGCGAGGGCTCGGCCTCGACGGCGTGTCCGGCGTCGAGGCGCTGCGGTTGGGGAGATGTCAGCATGCCCTCAGCGTCCCAGAGCCTTGCGCACCTGGTCCAGCAGCTCGGCCGCCTCGGGCCCCTGCCCCTTCGCCCAGTCGGCGTAGTAGGGCTTGATCTTCTGACCGGCCTCCTCGATCTCCGCGGCGGGCGGCGTGGTCGATGTCATCTGCGCGGCAAGCTTCTGGGTGAGGTCCTGATCCTCGGAGGCCATCGCCTTGGTGGTCTTATCGGCGATCTCGCGGATCGTGTCCTGCACCACCGTCTGGACGGACGGCGACAACCGGTCCCAGGCTTTCTTGTTCACCAGCAGCAGCGAAGAGACATAGCCGAGGTTCAGCCGATAATTGTACTTGAAGAGATCGCGCCAGACATAGCCGTAGCCGGAGCTTGCGGTGATCGCGCCGTCAACGACGCCGCGATCGATCGCGGCGGGGACCTCGGCCGTTCCCAGCGTCACCGGCGAGCCGCCCATCTTCTTGATGAACTCGCCCTGGTCGGGCGAGATCACCCTGATCTTCTGGCCCTGGATGTCTTTAAGTGACTTGAGCTCCTTCCGCGACCAGATCACCTGCTCCGGAAACACGTATTGGCCGACCACGACGATGCCGCGCTTGGCATAGGCTTCGCTGAGGGCCGGCGCGAGGATGGCCGACACCTTCTCGTATTCGGCGGGATTGTGGACCAGCATGGGCAGGCGCACCACCGCGCCGACCGGCACGCTGCCGAGGAAGAACGCGTCATCCCCCAATTGGACAATGTTGTCGGCGACGGCCTGGGTGATGTCGGTCGCCTTGATCTGGAGCGTGCCGCCCAGATGCAGCTTGATCTTCAGCTCGCCATTGGTGCGCTTGCCGATCTCGTCGAACAGTTCGGCGAGGCCCTTGGCGGCAGTAACCGTTGCGACCGAATTGTAAGTGTAGGCATTCCACGTCTGGCCAGCCGTACCAGGGGTCGTCTGCGTCGCCAGGAAGGAGAGCGCCAGCAGGGTTGCTGCTGCGAAATCCGCAAGCCGTCGTGCCATTTCCATCCCTAAGGTTGATGTTATTCTTTTGTATTACCGGGACGTGCCGCCCCTGGCCTGGCGCCGCGGCAGAATGATCTTGCCGAGACGCCATTGCGTTTTGTTAGCACAAGGCTTTCCGGCCCGATTGGGCATTTTCCTGATGGCATCCATCGGCCGGAATGATGCATCGCGCGGCGATTTGCCGCTTATTCCGATGAACGGCACAGGCGCGACCGGCGGGCTGGGGCGGCCCTATCGACGACCGACTTCTCGCGGGGATGCGATGCGGTCAGCAGAGCGATTGGGCGGCGACGTCTTCGCAGGTCAGGAATGCAACACCGTCGAGCCCGCGCAGCCAGCTCAGCAGACCGTCGAGCGCCGCCACACGGCTTGCCCGCGCGCTGCCGTAGTCGCTGCGCGGATGCAAGGTCAGCGCGATCAGGCAGCGCTCGCGATGCATGGCCTCGATCTCCTCGCGCCACATCTTCATGACGCGATCATGGGTCTGGCGCTGGCCGTAGAGCGTCGCGTCGATCAGGATCTCCGCATGCGGCACCTCGACCATGCCGCGGCCGCCATCGGCGTCGAGCCGGTACGGATGGTCGTCGTCCTGGAAGCTGGAATCATAGCGATAGCCGAGGTCGGCGAGGTGTCCGAGCGTGCGCTCGGTGAGGCGGCCATGCGGCGCGCGAAAGCCGCGCGGCGCTCGTCCGGCGATCCGCGACAGCGTCGCATGCGTGCGCTCCAGCAACCCCCGCTCGTCGATCCCTGCCGCGTCCATCTCTTCCATTGCCCAGCCATGCGCGGCGATCTCGTGGCCGCGGCCGGCGAGTGCTGCGACATAGGCGGGATTGGCCTCTGCCTCGGCGCCGGGAACGAACACGGTGGATCTGATGCCGTGGCGATCGAGCAGGCCGAACAGACGTTCGCAGCCGACCGCATAGGCGTATTTTCCGTAGGACGCGCGCCCGAACAGCGCGTCCTCGCCGAGTTGGGTCCGCTCGACCGTCTTGCCCTGGAGGTTGACGGTGACGACGACGGGAATGATCGGCTTGCTCATTGTCCGCTCCAGTCCCGCCGCCAGTCGGACGGTTGCTTCAGGCACCATTCCGCCAGCTCCAGCATTCCGACGAAGCGCACGCCGTCGTGGCGCTTGGCGTATTTGATCAGCCCCTCGACTGCCGCGACACGCGCGGGCGAGCCGGAGCCGTAGCCGACGCGCGGGTGGAAGGTCAGATTGTAATAGCCGCCCTCGGCGTAGATGGCGTCGAACTCCTGCTCCCAATGCGTCAGCACTTCCGACGGCGGCGTGTAGCTGACGCGGTAGAACGGGAAATCGTCCAGGCTCGAAGTGTTGTTGGGCAGGCAGACATAGTCACTGCGCTCCTCGCCGTCGTAGCGGGCGAGATACGGCAGGTCGAAATCCTTGTCGCTGGAATCGTAGACATAGCCGAGCTCGCGGAGCTTGCGCAGCGTCCGCGCGGTCTTGTGCCCGGACGGCGAGCGCCATCCGCGCGGCGCGATGCCGGTGATCTCCGTGAGCAGCCGGTGCGTCCGCTCCAGCAGCTCCGGCTCGGCATCGCCGGGGTCGGTGCCCTCGTGGAAATAGCCGTGGGAGCCGATCTCGATGCCGGAACGCGAGATGTCGCGGACGAGATCGGGGCTCTCCTCGGCGTCATAGCCGGAGACATAGAACGTCCAGGGCACGTCGTGCCGCGTGAACATGTCGACGAAGCGCGGGATGCCGCATTTGGCGGAGTAGCGGCCGTGCGAGCGCGCGCCGAGCGGCAATTGCCCGCGGCCACGCTCCAGCGAGGTGCCGTCGAAATCGAGCGTGAGGCCGACCACGCAACGCGCGCCGTCCGGCCAGGCATGCTGCCTGCGCTGGGCAAGGGAGATCATCTGACAACCTCGACATTCCAGAAGCGTGGCTTACGGCCGGCCCATGGCGCATAACCGCGCACCTTGGGCGAGACCGCCGAGACATTGACGCCGGAACTCCACACGATCATCGGCGCATCATCGACGAACAGCTTGTGGAGCGCGTCGAACAGAGGCTGACGCGCCTCGGGCGCAGACGTCTCCATCAGCTTGCCGAGCAGCTCGATCGCGTCACGATTGCTCCAGACGCGATCTGGCTGCGCGGCCTTGTCGCCGATGAAACGGTCGAGGCCGAAGGCCGGATCGAGATAGGGCGTGTAGTTCCATACCATCAGCTGATAGTCGCCCTTGTTGTAGCGGCTGAGCTGGGTCGCGAACTCGACGACCTCGACGGTGAGGTTGAGGCCGGCCTGCTGTGCCATCGCCTGCGCCAGCACGGCAACGTCGTTCATGACGGGAAAGCGCGAATTGGTCGTGATCCTGATCGGCTCGCCCTTGTAGCCCGCCTCCGTCAACAGCTTCTTTGCGCGCACGATGTCGAGACCGACACCCGCCTGCTCCACCGCACCATAGTAACGGCTCGAGAGCGGCACCAGAGAGGTGCTCGGCTTGGCGTAGCCGTCGGTCAGGCTGTCGCTCATGCTGGGATAATCGAGCGAGGCGGCAATCGCCGCCCGGATGCGCTTGTCCTTGAGCAGCGGATCGTTGGTCTGCATCACAATCGCGTTCAGCGAGGCGACCGGGGCCGAGCTGATCACGAGCCCCGCCGATTTCAGCTCGCCTGCGAATTTCGGATCGGCCGAGGGCCAGAGATCGAGACTACCGGATTGGATCGCCGCCTTCGCCGCCGCCGGATCGGGCACGATGGACAGCCTGACACGATCGACCTTGGCCAGCTTGGCGCCAGCGAGACCGTCGGCCGGCTCGACGCGCGCGGCATAGGCCTCGTTGCGCGCAAGCTCGATGAACTGGCCGCGCCGCCATTCGGCGAGCTTGAACGGGCCGGTGCCGATCGCCTTCTGCCAGGCGCCATCGGCACCGACCGAGTCCGGATGCGCGATGCCGGTGCCGTCGCAATCGGCCCGCGCCATTGTGCTGAGGAAGGCGCCGCTCGGCTCTGCGAGACGGAACACGATCTGCTCGGGCGATGGCGCCGTGATCTCGGCGATCTTGATCTTGCGCGTGCCATCAAAGTTGGTCCGGCACGACCAGCCGGATTTCGGATCGAGGAAGCGCTCCCAGGTCCACGCCACCTCGCGCGAGGTCAACGGCGCGCCGTTATGAAAGGTCACACCCTCGCGCAGCGTAAAGGTGTAGGTGCGGCCATCCGAGGAGGTCTCGATGGCCTTGGCCAGCATCGGGGCGACGGTGCCATCGGCGCGCCAGGCGACGAGGCCTTCATAGATCTGCTGGAGCACGAGGCCGGTGTTGTCGTCGGGGCTGTTGCCCGGCATCAGGCCGCGAATGTCGGTCGTGACCATGCTGCGCAGGACGCTCTCGGCGCGGGCCGCGGACAGCGACACGAGCATCAGACACAACGCAACGACAAAGCGCTTCATACGCAAAATCCTGTTCAGCCCGAGGCACGCTCCGCCGCCGTACCGGCGAAGTCCAAGACGGGCGCGGCGGCGAGCAGCGCCTTGGTGTAATCATGCTGCGGGTGATCGAAGATCTCGTCCCGCGTGCCCTGCTCGACGATCTGGCCGCCCTGCATCACCACGACGCGGTTGGCGACCTGCTCGACGGCGGCAAGATCATGGCTGATGAACAGGCAGGCAAAGCCGTATTGCGCCTGGAGCCGCTCGAACAGTTTCAGCACTTGCGCCTGGATGGTCATGTCGAGCGCCGAGACCGGCTCGTCCGCGACGACGAAGGCCGGCTGGCGCACGATGGCACGCGCGATCGCGATCCGTTGGCGCTGACCACCGGACAATTCGTGCGGCCAGCGCGCAGCCAGACCGGCAAGCCCGACTTCGTCGAGCATCGCCTCGACCCGCCTGTCGCGCTCGGCTGCTGCCAGTTGCGGAACATGACGCAGCGGTTCGGCGACGATCTCGCCGACCCGCATGCGCGGGTCGAGCGAGGAGTAGGGATCCTGGAACACGAGCTGCGAGGCGAGCCGGAAGTCGCGATCCATCGTCGCCGTGACGTCCCTGCCCCGGAATCTGATCTCGCCACCCGAAATCGGGATCAGGCGCAACATGGCGCGGCCGAGCGTGGTCTTGCCTGAGCCGGAGCCACCGACCACGGCGACCGTTTCACCGGCAGCGATCTCGAGATCGACGCCGTTGACGGCGGAGACGCCGGCATCGCGGCGGAACAACCGCTGTCGTCCGGCGAAGCCGACCTTGAGGCCGCGCACGCTGACGAGAGGTTCGCCGCCTTGTCGCGGCTTGGTCGTGGCGCCGCGCCGCGGCAGGGCTTCGACCAGCCGCTTGGTATAGGCCTCGCGCGGCGCGAACAGGATTTGCCGGCTCGTGCCTGTTTCAACCATGTTGCCCTGGCGCAGCACCAGCGCCCGCTGCGCATAGCGCGAGACCAGGCCGAGATTGTGGGTGATCAGCATCACCGAGGTGCCGTGGTCACGGGCGAGCCCGACCATGAGGTCGAGCACCTCGCGCTGGGTCAGGGTATCCAGCGCCGTGGTTGGCTCGTCCGCGATCAACAGCTTCGGCTTCAAGAGCATGACCGAGGCCAGCATGATGCGCTGGCGCATGCCGCCGGAGAATTCGTGCGGATAGGCGTCGAAGGTTCTTTGGGGATCGCGGATCTGCACCCGCGCCAGCATGTCGAGGCAGCGGCGCTTGATCTCGCGCTTGCCAAGCCGCTCGTGCAGGCCGAGCCCTTCAGCCATCTGGGCGCCGACGCTGATGGCCGGATTGAGCGAGACCATCGGCTCCTGGAACACCATGCCGACGGTGGGTCCGCGCAGCGTCCGCATCTGGCGCGCGGAGACGCCTGCAAGATCGACGCCGTCGAGCACGATGCGGCCGCCGGCCTTGCGCAGCTCCGGCGGCAACAGGCCGAGCACGGCGCGTGCCGCGGCGGTCTTGCCGCTGCCGGATTCGCCGACGACGGCGAGGAACTCGCCGCGCTCGACCGCGAAGGAGACGTCCTCCACAATAACGGCCTTGCTGGCGGCGACCTCGATGCGCAGGTTCTCGACCGACAGCAGCGTCATCCGTGCGCCATCCTGGGGTCGAGGCGATCGCGCAGGGAATCGCCGAGCAGGTTGATGCCGAGCAGCGTCAGCGCGATGCAGAGACCCGGCGCGATCGAGAGCCAGGCCGCCGTCTCCATGAACGGACGGCTCGCCGCCAGCATGTTGCCCCAGGTCGGTGCCGGCGGCGGCACGCCGAGGCCGAGGAAGCTCAGCGCGCTCTCGGCCAATAGCACCCAGCCGAACATGCTGGTCGCGAGCACCGCGACCGGCGCAATCGCGTTCGGCATCACGTGGCGGATCATCGAATAGACTTCCGAGTTGCCGATCACGCGCGAGGCCTCGACATATTCCTTCTCGCGGATCGACAGCACGGTGCCGCGCACCACGCGGACGACCGAGGGGATGTAGGCAAGGCCGAGCGCCAGGATCAGCCCGACCTTGTTGGCGCCGACCACGATCATCACGGCCAGCGCCAGCAGGATGCCGGGGAACGCAAGCAGCGCGTCGTTGACGGCCATGATGATGCGATCGGCCCAGCCGCGGATGTAGCCGGCGACGCAGCCGATCACCATGCCGGCGGCGACGGCGAGCAGCACCGTGACAAAGGCGATGACCACGCTGGCACCCGCGCCGACCATGATCCGGCTGAGCACGTCGCGGCCGAATTCGTCCGTGCCGAGCCAGTGAACAGGGGACGGCGCCTGGAGCCTTGCGCGCAGATTGATCCGCAGCGGATCGAACGGCGTCCAGAAGGCGCCGGTGACGGCCGCGCCAAGCAGCAGCGCGATGAGCGTGCCGCCGATCGCGGTATTGGCGCGCATCCTCATGCCACCGTCACCCGGGGATCGAACAAGGGATAGCAGAGGTCGACGATGAGATTGACCACGACATAGATCACGGCGGTGAACAGCAGACAGCCCTGCACCACCGGATAGTCGCGGGCGAAGATGGAGTCGACCAGCAGGCGGCCGAGGCCGGGCAGCGTGAACACGGTTTCGATCACGGCAATGCCGCCGAGGAGATGACCGAGCACGAGGCCGATCAGCGTCCAGGTCGGCGCGAAGGCATTCGGCAGGACGTGGCGGGCCAGCACGCGCCATTCCGGCACGCCCTTGGCGCGGGCATGGGTGACGTATTCGAGCCTGAGCACCTCGATGGAGGCTGCGCGCGCCATGCGCGTGAGCACGCCGATCTCCACCATGGTCAGCGTCGCAATCGGCAGCACGATGAAGGTCGCCGCCTGCCAGACGTTTTCCGCGAACGGCACATAGCCGATCACCGGCAGCCATTTCAGCTTGAGCCCGAACAGGAGCAACAGCAGCAGGCCGAGCCAGAAGCTCGGAATCGACAGCAGCAGCGTGGCGCCGCCGACGACGGAGAGATCGACCAGGCTGTTCTGCTTCCAGGCCGCGACGAGGCCGGCCGGAACGGCGATGCAGGCAGCCAGCCCGACCGCCACCAGCACGATGACCGCGCTGACCTGGAAACGATCGAGGATCAGCGGCAGTACCGCCAGATTGTTGGTGATGGAGTGGCCGAAATCGCCGGCGGCAAGCTTTGCGATCCAGTGCATGAACTGGACCGGGATCGGCTGGTCAAGGCCAAGCTGGGCGCGAAGCTGCGCCGCCTGGGCGGGATCGGCGGCATCGCCGAGCATTACCTGCACGGGATCGCCGGGAATGAGCCGCACCAGCGCGAACACGGCGATCGCGACCAGCAGCAGCGTCGGGATCGTCATGGCCAGCCGTCTTGCGAGGTAACCCAACATGGCGCGCCCTTGCTCTACTGCACCGCGACGCCCCAGAACCGCGGCTGCGGATAGAGCCACCCGGCATAGCCCTTGATGCTCTTGCGCAGCGCCGTCAGTTCGGCGCCGTTGAACAGCACGATCATCGGCACGTCAGCGATGAAGCGCTTGTGCATCTCGTCGAACAGCGCCTGGCGCTTCGCAGTGTCGTCGATCATCATGGACTGGCGCAGCATCTCCTGCGCCTCCGGATTATCCCACACCTTGCGCGGCTGCGCTGCTTTCGGCCCTGTCAGCATCTCGAAGCTCAGCGACGGATCGAGCCGCGCCGAATAGACAAAGGCCATGGACTGGTAATCGCCGCGGTTGTAGCGATCGAGCTGCGCCGCCCAATCCATCACCTCGAGCTCGATGTTGATGCCGACGGTCTGCGCCATCGCCTGCACCAGCACGGAGGAATCGAACACGAAGCTGTAGCGCTTGTTGGTGATCATTTTGATCGGCTGGCCGCGGTAGCCGGCCTCCGCCAGAAGCTTCTTCGCCTCCGCGATATTCTGCGCGTAGCCGTGCGACTGCGCCTCGCTGTAGAACGAGCTGCCGAGCGGCAGCGCCGAATTGTTGGGACGTGCCGTGCCCATCATCACTGCGTCCACAATCTGCGCCGTGTCGATCGACAGCGCAATCGCCCGGCGAATACGCACATCCTTCAGCAGCGGGTCTTTGGTCTGGAACAGGATGCCGGTGAGGCCGAGCGCGGGCGTGATGCTGAGCTGCACCTCGGGACGCGACTTGAGCTCTTCGAGATCGGGGATCGACAGGCTGAGGATCACGTCGAGCGAGCCGCTGAGCAGTCCTGCCTTCGCGGCAGAGCTGTCCGGGATCACGTTGAAGCGCACGCGGTCGACCTTGACGTCCTTGGCGCCGGTATAACCGGTGCGCGGCTCGCTACGGGAAACATAACCGTCGAAGCGGACGATATCGACATATTGTCCCCGCTTCCACTCCGCGAGCTTGAACGGGCCGGTGCCAACAGGGGCGATCCACTTGCCATCTGCGCCGACGGAATCACGATGGATGATCGCGGTCTGGCCGCAATCGGGCCGCGCCAGGGTCGGGAGGAACAGGGCCGTCGGCTGATCGAGCGTGATGGCGACGGTCTGGGGATCGGGCGCCTCGATCTTCTCGATGCGCGCTATCCCGGTGGCGCTGAACTCTGACAGGCAGCGCCATTGCGTCGCCGGGTCGAGCCAGCGCTTCAGCGACCAGACCACGTCATCCGCAGTCATGGTTGCGCCGTTGTGGAACTTGACGCCTTGCCGCAGGCGGAAGGTGTAGGTCTTGCCTTCGTTCGAAACGGTCCAGCTGTCGGCGAGCATCGGCCCGATCGAAGTATCGTCCCGGAAGGCGACCAGTCCTTCCACGACGTGGCCGATTACCCCATCCGTGTTGGCGTCACGATTAGTGCCGGGATCGGTCGAGCGAATGTCGGCGTTGAGCCGCGTCCGCAATAATGTCTCGGCGCCGGCTTTCCCGAGCATCGCCAGCAGGGCCAGTGCGGCCAGACCGACCGCCCACCCCGGCGATGGCCGACGCCGCCGCATCACGCTGCCCCCGCGGCGGCCGACCGCTCGAACGCCGCCCGGCCGATCTCGTCGATCTCGAGCCGATATGTCGTGAACTCGCGGTTGAGCGCGGGCAACGGCGCCGCCTGCATCGTTCCGCTCGCCGGCTCCATCAGGATCATCGCCACGGTGGCGCTGAGATTGTTGCTGAGGTTGCGGCGCGGCGGGCGGCACACCGACCAGGGATAGGCGAACTCGTCGAACAGCGCGGTCTTGACGGTGTCGAAGGTGATGCTGCCGATATGGGGCTGGAGCAGATCGCGGACGCGGATGTCGCGGTAGAGGCTGTCCGGGGTATCCTGGATGCCGGCGTCCTTGAGCTTGCCGAGCGCAACCGGACTCACGAAGTGATTGGCGTGCACCAGCAGGCCGTTCTGCGGATGCACCTGAAAGGTCTCGTCCGGCGCACATTCGAAATCGATCGCGATGCCCTCGCGATGGCTGACGATCATGTTGTTGGCCGCGGATTTCTTCGTGCAGTAGACCGCACGCATGGCAAGCGCGACATGCTCCTGCTCCAGCACCTTGCGGCGGATCAGCGCCAGCGGCACGCCGACCTGGCGATAGTCGCGGTCACTCTGGAGATAGTTCGCGGTGATCGCGATGCCGACCGCGTTGAAGCCGCAGCGCCCCAGCGCGCCGGCCTCGGTGAAGGTCATGAGATCAGGACCGTCATCGCGGCGCACCTTCAGCACCACGGCGGTCTCCGCGCACTCGCGCTTCCAGTCCCAGTTCTGGGCATGAATCAGGCGACCGTTCGCTGTCGCCACCGGCAACGCAACGAGGCCGGTGCAACCATCGGGCTCGTCGGGCGCCTTCAGGCGCGCGCGGATCTTTGGATTGGCAAGCTTGAGGATCTCGGTGCGGGCGTTGAGCAGCACGATATCCTCGAACGGCACGTCGGCGCCCTCGGCAATGCCGCGCATCTCCTCGATATAGCTGGGCTCAAAACCCTCGATGACCGGCAGATAATCCCGCACCAGCTCAGCGACGCCCTTCGCATCGAGCGAGAGCTCCTTCAACTGCGCGAAGTAATGCGTCGTCCCCTTCTTGATGCGGCCCACCGCCTTCTGTCCGTACTGACGGCCACGCTCGCGCGGAGGACCGGAAATTTCGATGAGGGGAAAGGGCTCGACCATGGGACGCCAGATTCCTTCTTGAAGTTCCTTTTGCTTTCTCGTGAAGGCTAATGTATTTTGTGATGACATGAAACAAAAATCTTCAGCCGCGGAAAGGGCGCCCCCAAGCCGGCTCCAGCGTGAACTGTCCGCCGGGATCATCGAGCTGATCCGGAGCGACGGGCTCGCGCCGGGAACACGGCTTGCCGAGGTCGCGCTGGCCGAGCGCCTCCAGGTTTCGCGTACGCCGGTGCGTGCCGCGCTGAAGCTGCTGGCGCGGCGCAAGCTGGTGCATGCCGGCGCCAGCCGCGGCTATTTCGTTGCCGAGACAGCCCCTGCCCCGCACAAGGCACCGCCGAAGCCGAGCCCTGACGAGACCGACCGCTTGTTCCTCTCCATCGCGCGTGATCGCCGCGCCGGGCGGCTACCTGACGAGGTATCGGAGCGCGACCTGATGCAGCGCTATGATGCGACACGGCCGATCGTGCAGCGCGTGCTCACCAAGCTTGCGGAAGTTGCCGCGGTCCAGCGCAAGCCCGGTCATGGCTGGCGTTTTCAGCCGACGCTTGCCGACACGCAGGCGCGCGACGAGAGCTACCGATATCGTCTGCTGATCGAGCCGGCCGGCCTGCTCGAGCCGGGCTTTCAGCTCGATCCGGCCTGGGCCGCCGAGATGCGCCTGCGTCATCAGGAGATGCTGGCGATGCCGTGGAGCGACACCGCAAGCATCGCGCTCTACGAGATGAATGCGGCCTTCCATGAAGGTCTCGCCGCCGCTTCGGGCAACCGCTATTTCCTGGTCGCGGTTCAGCAGCAGAACCGGCTGCGCCGCTTCGGCAATTACGACTGGACCTTCGGTCATGCACGCGTGATCGTGAACTGCCGCGAGCATCTCGCCATTCTCGACCAGCTCGAAGCCGGCCAGAACGAGGCCGCCGCCGCGCTGCTGCGCCGGCATCTCGAAGGCGCCCAGAAACTCAAGCGCAGCCCAGCCAATTCCGCCGCTCCATCGAAGATCGCCTAACGACGGACAAGAGTTGTCATGACCATGAACGCGTTCGCCTCGTCCAACAGCCCCCTCACCCGCGAGGCCATGGAGCCGTTCTGGCTGCCGATGACGCCGAACCGGCAGTTCAAGTCGAAGCCGCGCATCTTCGTCGGCGCCGAAGGCATGCATTACATCACCGACGACAACAGGCGCATCCTCGACGGCATGGCAGGACTGTGGTGCGTGAACGCAGGCCATGCGCAACGGCGCATCGTCGAAGCGATCCAGGCTCAAGCCGCAAAACTCGATTTCGTCTCCTCGTTCCAGATGAGCCATCCGGCCGCCTTCGAGCTCGCCCGCCGCATCACCGAGATCGCGCCTGCCGGGCTCGACCACGTCTTCTTCACCAATTCAGGCTCGGAATCGGTCGACACCGCGCTGAAGATCGCGCGCGGCTACCACCGCGCCCGTGGCGATGCCAGCCGCATCCGCTTCATCTCGCGCGCCAAGGCCTATCACGGCATGGGCTGGGGCGGACTGTCGGTGAGCGGCATCGTCCGTCACCGCCGGGATTTCGGGCCGCTGCTGCCGGAGGTCGATCATCTCCCGCATACGCATGACCTCGAGCACGCCGCGTTCTCGCGCGGACAGCCGCAATGGGGCGCGCATCTCGCCGACGAGCTGACGAAGCTGCTGCAGGTGCACGATCCCTCGACCGTGGCCGCCGTCATCGTCGAACCCGTCACCGGCTCGGGCGGCGTGCTG
>NZ_AKIY01000260.1 GCF_000282615.1 Bradyrhizobium sp. YR681
CAAGCCGATCGGCGGCGAGCGGCACGCCGAACAGCACGACGCAGACGATGGAGACGGCGGCGGCCACCGACCAGCCGACGATCTTTGCCACCCCGCGGCGCGTGGTCTGGTGCTCGTCGAGACGGGCGCAGCGGGCGGCCACCTCGGCGGCCAGCGCAACGTCGCGGATCTCGAGCCGCGCCAACGGCGGCGCAGAGGTCGAGGAAAGACGCAGGACACCGACCGGACTGTCGGCGCGGCGGATATCGTCATAGGCCCAGCGAACGGGCGTTCCGCCCTCTTCGACGATCTCGAGCGCATCAGCGGGCGTCAGCGTGACCTGCCGCCTGCGGCTCGACACGCCGTCGAAGAAGATCGTCGGCTTTGCGGATTGCGCCGCCTCGGCAGAGGTGTCGGTCACGAGCTAGAATCCTGCGACATCGAGCCCATCGGCAAAGCCTTCGCCAAGTGCGCTGGCGAGATCGCCGCGCCCCTGCACATCCGCCGCTGCGCCGATGTCGTGCACCTGAAGCGTCTCAAGCACCTTCACCCAGATATCATGCTGGAGATACACGCGCATGACGACGTTCATTGCAAGCACTATGGCAAGATAGCCGATCACCATCACCACCAGAAGCGGAATACTCCGCGCGATCGCGTCGGGTCCGGTCGGCGCCATTCCGACCGCATTGACCAGCCAGGCCGCGCCGCCCAGATAGAGGCCGAATACAACGCTCAGCAACATCCACCAGCCGATCACTTTCCAGTAGACGCCGTAGAATGCGTCATGCGGCAGCTCCGAGGACAGGCTCACGCCGCCGATGCGGATGCCGTCGAGCCACCAGCGCCATTCGCGCGCCTTGAACTCGGCATAGAAGAATGGGGCGAGCGGGAAAATTATGACCGCGATCGGGCTGAGCAGCCACAGCCACCAGCCGCGCTTGAAGAAGGTCCAGCCGTCGCCTTCGAAGTCGCCGCGCAGATCGCCATAATGGGTGTGCTGCATCTTGTAGCGTTCGAGCGATGCCTCGCGCCATGGCAGCGCCAGGCCGAGGGTGAGGAACACCAAAAGGCCCCACGCCATCGCGCGGAACGCATAGGCCCAGCCCGAGCCGTCCATCCAGAAGCGGACGCCGCGCCAGACCGTGCGCGTGAGCCTGTAACGCCGCGCGCGAAAAATCGCGAACTGGCCGAAGGCGTAGAAGCTGATGAACAAAGGCGTCGAGGCAAAGCCCTGCCAGCGCTCGAACTCGATACCGACGAGGAAATAGGCCAGATAGATCGGCACCAGGATCGCGAGCGCGAACAGGAAGCCGACCAGAAGCTCCTTGGCCCGTCCGGTGTATTCGGCGGCATCGCCGTCGATCGCGGTGTTCGACCACAGATGACGGCGGATGTCGGTGACCAGCCAGAACCGGTAGAAGCCGAACGTGACCAGCTCCAGCATGGCACCCTTGGTGACCATTTTGCGGAACAGTGAGCGGTCGCCGGTGAAATCGACCCGCGTCGGCGGCAGCGGCGGGGGTAAGGGTTCGGAGCCAATGGGGGCCCATTGCATGTCGTTCACGGCGGCAACCTCGGGATGCTGGCCTATTCCGGTCAAACTATAGATCAGAGGTTGGTCGATCCCCAAGATGGGCGGGTTCGATTTCACCTCGATTTCGGCGGGTTTCTGGCATGATTCCACGCGAAAAGGCGTGCGGGAGATCACGCTTCGTAGCCCGGATGGAGCGAAGCGCAATCCGGGACAGCGGTAGCGGCGGCCCGAATCCCGGATTTCGCTTCGCTCCATCCGGGCTACGCTCAAAGGTTGGATGTGGCAAAACTCTCCCTTGCTCCGGCGCAGACAACGGGTTGTAATTGCAAATCAAATACCGCAGCGCAGAATTCATAAAAAATCGCGCGCGAGGGAACGCCAGGGAGAACGGTCATGCACGGGACCATCGAGAGCGCGGCCAAGCTCGACGCATTGCGCGAGCGCGCATCATCGCTTGCGCTGGAGCAGTTCGATCCGGGCGATCCCGAATTGTTCAGGACCGATACGTTCTGGCCCTATTTCGATCGCCTGCGCCGCGAAGACCCCGTGCACTATTGCAAGGATTCGATGTTCGGGCCGTACTGGTCGGTGACGCGCTACAACGACATCATGGAGATCGAGACCAACCATGCGGTGTTCTCCTCGGCCTCGGCGCTCGGCGGCATCACCATCCGCGACATCGACCCGGATCTGCGCCGCGAGAGCTTCATCTCGATGGACCCGCCGCGCCATGCCGCGCAGCGCAAGACCGTGGCGCCGATGTTCACCCCGACGCACCTGGACAATCTCGCCCTCAACATCCGCAAGCGTTCGGCCGAGTGCCTGGACAATCTGCCGCGCGGCGAGGTGTTCGACTGGGTCGACCAGGTCTCGATCGAGCTGACCACACAGATGCTCGCGGTGCTGTTCGACTTCCCCTGGGAGGACCGCCGCAAGCTGACGCGCTGGTCGGATATCGCGACCACCATTCCCGGCCCCGACGGCCTCGTTGCAACGGAGGACGAACGGCAGGCTGAACTGATGGAGTGCGCGACCTATTTCTCCCGGCTGTGGAAGGAGCGCAGCGAGCAGCCGCCGAAGAGCGACCTGCTCTCGATGATGGCGCACAGCGACGCCACGCGCCACATGGACGCGAAGAACTTCCTCGGCAATCTCGTCCTTTTGATCGTCGGCGGCAACGACACCACCCGCAACACGATGTCCGGCTCGCTTCTCGCGCTGAGCCAGCATCCGGAGCAATATCGCAAGCTGCGCGAAAACCCCGCGCTGCTCGACAGCTTCGTGCCGGAGGTGATCCGCTGGCAGACGCCGCTGGCGCATATGCGCCGCACCGCGCTTGCCGACTTCGAGTTCCGCGGCAAGCAGATCAAGAAAGGTGACAAGGTCGTGATGTGGTACGTCTCGGGCAACCGCGACGAGGAGGCGATCGAGAAACCTTACGATTTCATCATCGACCGCGCCCGCCCGCGCACGCACCTCTCCTTCGGCTTCGGCATCCACCGCTGCGTCGGCTTGCGGCTTGCCGAACTCCAGCTCAAGATTATCTGGGAAGAGATCCTTGGACGTTTCGACCGTATCGACGTGGTCGGTGAACCCAAGCGGGTGTATTCGAGTTTCGTAAAGGGTCTTGAAACCTTGCCCGTGAAGATTGCGGCGTGAGTTCGAGCTACATCCACGAGGATACTGCGCCCCCTCTCCCGCTTGCGGGGGAGGGCTGGGGTGGGGGTGTTTCCCCGGGCGAGAGCCCCAAAGAGGAGAAAACCCTCACCCGGCGCTACGCGCCGACCTCTCCCGCAAGCGGGAGAGGTTAGAAACCAACACTGGAGCCACCGCCATGAACATCCAAGCGCCGGTTAAAGTGGACAAGGCCGAACGCATGCGCAGGGCGCGCGAGGAGGCCTATGCGACGCCGCTGGCACAATTCCACCCCGGCGCGCCCCGGCTGTTCCAGGACGACACGCTGTGGCCGTGGTTCGAGCGGCTGCGCAACGAAGAGCCGGTGCATTACTGCACCAACGCGCCGATCGAGCCGTACTGGTCGGTGGTGAAATACAACGACATCATGCATGTCGACACCAGTCACGGCATCTTCTCGTCGGACTCGACGCTCGGCGGCATCGGCATCCGTGACGTGCCGCAGGGCTATGACTGGCCGAGCTTCATCGCCATGGACCAGCCGCAGCATTCGGCGCAGCGCAAGACGGTGTCGCCGATGTTCACGCCGACGCATCTGGACGAGCTGGCAAAGCTGATCCGCCAGCGCTCGCAGACCGTGCTCGACAATCTGCCGCGCAACGAAACCTTCAATTTCGTCGAGCGCGTCTCGATCGAGTTGACCACGCAGATGCTGGCGACCCTGTTCGACTTCCCCTGGGAGGAGCGCCGCAAGCTGACCCGCTGGTCCGATGTCGCGACCGCCCTGCCCAAGAGCGGCATCGTCGCCTCCGCGGAGGAGCGACGCCGCGAGATGGACGAGTGCTATGCCTACATGTCCAAGCTGTGGAACGAGCGCGTCAACTCCGCGCCGCGCAACGACCTGTTGTCGCTGATGGCCCATAACGACGCCACGCGCTTCATGGACCCCGATAACCTCATGGGCAACATCATCCTGCTCATCGTCGGCGGCAACGACACCACGCGCAACACCATGAGCGGTTCGGTGCTGGCGCTGAGCGAGAACCCGGACCAGTTCGACAAGCTGCGCGCCAATCCTGAGCTGATCGATTCCATGGTGCCCGAGGTGATCCGCTGGCAGACGCCGCTGGCGCATATGCGGCGCACCGCGCTCCAGGATACCGAGATCGGCGGCAAGCAGATCAAGAAGGGCGACCGCGTCGTGATGTGGTACGTCTCCGGCAACCGCGACGAGGAGATGTTCGAGAAGCCGAACGACTTCATCATCGACCGCCCGCGCCCGCGCACCCACCTCTCCTTCGGCTTCGGCATCCACCGCTGCGTCGGCATGCGGCTGGCCGAACTGCAACTGCGGATCGTGTGGGAGGAGATGCTGAAGCGGTTCGACCGGATCGAGGTGGTCGGCGAGCCGAAGCGGATCTATTCGAGCTTCATCAAGGGGTATGAGTCGCTGCCGGTGAGGATACCGGGCTGAGCTCTATCCTCCGTCGCAGGCTCTCTCCTCCGTCATTGCGAGCGCAGCGAAGCAATCCAGAATCTTTCTGCTGAGGGACTCTGGATTGCTTCGCTGCGCTCGCAATGACGAGGTTGGGACGAGATGTACGCGCCAAACGCCCAGCGCTCTCAAGTCAGCTATAAAATTCCGGCATGACAGGTCGCGCCAGATGCGAAGGCAAGTCAGCGCCTAACTGTTCTACGACACGGCATCTAACTCAACTTGATGTCCCACACGCCTTCCTTGCGGCAGGCGGCGACTTCCTCGCGCAACAATGCGGTGACGGCGAGCGAGGCCGTCGAGGCCGGGCGGTCGATCGGAGAGGCGAAAATGAGCTCGCGCGTCATCGGCTTCGACACTATGGCGATTTCCAGCCGTCCGTCCGCGACCTCGGCGTGGACCGACGACGGCGGCAGCAGCGCGAAGCCCAGCCCCTCCTCGACCAGGCTCGTCAGCACGCGGAACGAATCCGCTTCCAGCTGGACGTTGAGCTTGATCTTGCGCTGGGCTGCGGCGTGCTCGATCAGCGCGCGGAGGCCGTGGGAATGACTGGGCAGCACCAGCCGCTGCCGCAGCAGCCAGCCGATGTCGACGCTCTTCTTGCGCGCGAGCCCGCAGCCGCGCGGTCCGACGGCGACGATGTTGTCGCGGCCGAGGCTTTGCACGTTGAGATGCAGATCGGCGGAACGGCCATAGAGGATGGCAAGATCCATCTCGCCGCGATGCAGCCATTCGACGATATGGCCGCTGTAGCTCTCGACGATGCGCAGCGAGATGCCCGGAAATTTTTCGACGCAGCGCCGCGCAAAGCGCGCCGACAGCACGCAGCTGACGGTCGGAACCAGGCCCAGCACGACCTGCCCCGACGGCGGTCCCTTGGCCGACTGGATGTCGTCGCGGATCTGGTCGAGTTGCCGCACGATGCCGGAGGTGCGCGCCAGCAGCAGGTGCCCGGCCTCGGTCAGCACCATGCCGCGGCCGTTGCGCGTGAACAGCTCGGTGCGCAGCTCGTGCTCCAGCAGCTTGATCTGACGGCTGAGCGCCGGCTGCGCCACGCGCAACGTGTCGGAGGCCTTGGAGAGGCTGCCGAGCTCGGCCACGCAACTGAAGGTCCTGAGCTGCCGGAAATCCATGCTTGCCAATCCTGGAAGGCTACTTCATACGCTATAGCAAATGAGCATAGGGGGCTGGCGATGTTTTCACAACGCCAGAGGATCGGCCGGCGTTATCTTAACTGCCGCTCAATACGGGAAACGCCATGAGTGAAGATCACCACACCGAAGATCATTCCGACATCCGCGAAGCCGTCGCAAAGCTGTGCGCGCAGTTTCCCGGCGAATACTGGCGCAAGCTCGATCGCGAGATGGCCTATCCAAAAGCCTTCGTCGATGCGCTGACGGAGGCCGGCTATCTCTCGGTGCTGATCCCCGAGGAATATGGCGGCGCGGGCCTGAAGCTGTCCGCGGCGGCGGCGATCCTGGAAGAGATCCAGCGCGCGGGGTGCAACGGCGGCGGCTGCCATGCCCAGATGTACACGATGGGCACCGTGCTGCGGCACGGCAATGACGAGCAGAAGGCAAAATACCTGCCGAAGATCGCGAGCGGCGAATTGCGCTTGCAGGCGTTCGGCGTCACCGAGCCGACCAGCGGCACCGACACCTCCTCGCTGAAGACCTTTGCGCGCAAGGACGGCAACGACAGCTATATCGTCAACGGCCAGAAGATCTGGACCAGCCGCGCCGAGCATTCCGACCTGATGGTGCTGCTGGCACGCACCACGCCGAAGGAGCAGGCCAAGAAGCGCACCGACGGCCTTTCGGTCTTCATCGTCGACATGCGCGAGGCCAAGAACAACGGGCTCGAGATCCGCCCGATCCGCACCATGATGAACCACGCCACCACCGAAGTGTTCTTTACCGACATGAAGGTGCCGGCGGAGAATCTGATCGGCGAGGAAGGCAAGGGTTTTCGCTACATCCTCTCCGGCATGAATGCCGAGCGCATCCTGATCGCCGCCGAGTGCGTCGGCGACGCCAAATGGTTCATCGCCAAGGCGACGAACTACGCCAAGGAGCGCAGCGTTTTCGGCCGGCCAATCGGCCAGAACCAGGGCATCCAGTTCCCGATCGCAAAAGCCTACGCCTCCATGCGCGCGGCCGAGCTGATGGTGAAGGAAGCCACGCGCAAATACGAGGCCGGGCTCGACTGCGGCGCGGAGGCCAACATGGCCAAGATGTTGGCTGCCGATGCGTCGTGGGAAGCGGCCAATGCCTGCATCCAGACCCATGGCGGGTTCGGCTTTGCAGAGGAATACGACGTCGAGCGCAAGTTCCGCGAGACGCGGCTCTACCAGGTGGCGCCGATCTCGACCAACCTCGTGCTCTCCTTTGTCGCCGAGCATGTGCTCGGCATGCCCCGCTCGTACTGAGGTCGCGCCATGGGAGCATTGGACGGGATCAAGGTGATTGCGGTCGAGCAGGCGGTGGCGGCGCCGTTCTGCTCCTCGCGGCTGGCGGATGCCGGCGCCGAGGTGATCAAGATCGAGCGGCCCGAGGGCGATTTCGCGCGCGGCTATGACGCGGCCGCCAAGGGCCAGAGCAGCTACTTCGTGTGGCTCAACCGCGGCAAGCAATCCGCGGTGGTCGATCTTGCCACGAAAGAAGGTTGCGCCGAACTCGAAAAGCTGATCGCCAGCGCCGACGTTCTGATCCAGAACCTCAAGCCCGGTTCGATGGACAAGCTCGGCTTTTCGCGCGAGCGGCTGCTGAAGGACTATCCAAGGCTGATCTCCTGCACGATCACCGGCTATGGCGACGAGGGCCCTTACGCGCACCGCAAGGCCTATGACCTGCTGATCCAGGCCGAGAGCGGGCTCGCCTCGATCACCGGCAACCCTGATGGCGCCTCGCGCGTCGGCATGTCGATCGTCGACGTCGCGACCGGCGCCACCGCGCATGCGGCGATCCTGGAGGCGCTGATCGGGCGCGGGCGCACCGGCAAGGGCGCCGACATCCGCATCTCCATGTTCGACGTGATGGCGGACTGGTGCACCGTGCCGCTGCTCAACTCCGAAGCCGGCAATCCGCCCAAGCGCATGGGCCTGCGCCATCCCTCGATCGCGCCCTATGGCGTGTTCACCTCGAAGGACGGCAAGGACATCCTGATCTCGATCCAGAGCGAGCGCGAGTGGAAGACGCTGTGCGCGAAAGTGATTGACCAGCCCGACCTGCCGGCCGATCCCCGTGTCGCCAACATGGTCGAGCGCGTGCGCAACCGCGATTTCACCGACACGACGGTGGCGGACGCCTTCGGCAAGATGACGCGCGACGAGCTGCTGAAGCGGCTGTCGGAGGCCGACATCGCCTTCGCCGAGGTCAACACCATGGCCGACCTCACCAACCATCCGCATCTGCGCCGTATCGAGGTGGATACGCCGAACGGCCGCGTCAGCTATCCCGCGCCGGCGCCGATCGTCGTTGGCGAGACGCGCAGCTATGGCGCCGTGCCGGCCATCGGCGAACGTCCCAGGAAGTAACAGAGCGAGGCGTCATGACCGAAAAGCTCGACATCGATCACCTCAGGCAATGGATCGGCCGCAGCACCGAGGCCACCGACATCGTCACCGCGCAGCTCGTCATGGGCCTGCGCGCGACGCTGTTCCAGGAGGTCGGCGAGCCCAAAAAGGGCGACGCCGCGCCGTTCACGGTGCATTGGTGCCTGGCGCAGCCGGTGTTTCCGATGTCGATGCTCGGGCCCGACGGCCACCCGACCCGCGGCGGCTTCCTGCCGCCG
>NZ_AKIY01000261.1 GCF_000282615.1 Bradyrhizobium sp. YR681
GCGGCAGCAGCGGCTCCCACATCCGCGACGAGGAGGGAAAGCCGTGCAGCAGCAGCACGGTCGGCGCGTCGGCGGGACCTGCCTCGCGATAGAAGATCTTGAGGCCCCGGATCTCAACCGTGTGATAGCTGATCGAGCGCCGGCTCGATCGCAGATCCTGCGCCGAAGCCTGTACAATCGTGCTGGCGAGGGCCGCCGCGCAGATCACCAAGGTTGGCATGTTCATATCGTTACGACCTTCGACACATTGAGAGCCTTCACCGGGAGAAGTGGGCGACCGCGCCAGGAAGATTGACCGGTCGCCCGATGCGCTGCCTAGGCAGCCGATTTGCCCTTCTGCTTCAAGGCGGCGAGCAGCGTCTGCGCGGCCGGCCCCGACGAATGCGGATTCTGGCCCGTGATCAGCTGGCCGGCGCTGACGACGTGCACGCCCCAGTTCGCCGTTTTCGAGAACACGGCGCCGAGCTTCAACATCTCGTCCTCGACCAGGAAGGGAACGATCTTGGTCAGGCCCACGTCCTCTTCCTCGCCGTTGGTGAAGCCGGTGACTTCCTTGCCTTGCACCAGCGGCTTGCCGTCGGGCGTCTTGACGTGACGCAGCGCGCCGGTCGAATGACACACGACCGCGATGGTCTTGCCGGCGGCGAGGAAGGATTCGATCAGCTTGACCGAATTCCGGTCTTCGGCGAGATCCCACATCGGTCCATGGCCGCCGGGATAGAACAGCGTGTCGAAGTCTTCCTGCCGGACGCTGTCGAGGCGGACGGTCTTGTCGAGCTGGGCCTCCGCGGCCGCATCCTTCTCGAAACGAACGGTCAGGTCGGTGCGGAATTCGGGTTCGTTGCTCTTGGGGTCGAGCGGCGGACGGCCGCCCTTGGGCGATGCGAGCGTGATCTCCGCACCGGAATCCTTGAAGACGTAGTAGGGGGCTGCAAGCTCTTCGAGCCAGAAGCCGGTCTTGCGTCCGGTGTTGCCGAGCTGGTCGTGGGAAGTGATAACCATCAATACTTTCATGACACGGTTTCCTTGATTGCGTTTGCCGAATGACGCGCTCCCTCGTGGTGGGGCGCATCGGTGTAAGTCTTCGCCGAGCGGCTGCGTTCGTTCGCAGCTCGCAAAAGTAATCTGCACCCAGGTTGGGCCGTTGGCGCGTTATGTGGTGTTAGACGTTGCGAGGGCCGCGCGTTGCCGCTGCTACTCGAACACGGCGTCGAAAATCTCGACGTCCATCAGCACGGGCTTGGCGATCACGGTTCCATCGGGCCGCAGCGTTTGCGCGCGCCGCAGCGTCGGGACCACGATGCCGCTGAAATTGTCATGGGCCCAGGAATGATGTGCGACCGTCATTCCGAACAGGTCGTGATCCGTCCGCCGTTGCAACGCGTTCTCGTCGAAATAGAAGATCTGCTCGGGCGCCAGCGTGATCAGGTGCGGCGGGAACTGCGCCCGCAGCCGCCGCCAGGTCTCGGCGTTTTCGCGCCATGGCGCCAGCTCCTCGACCACGACATCCGGATGAGCGAGCAGGAACGGGCTGGTGAGATAATTCCAGATCGCGACGCCGCAGAAGAAGACGAGATGCAATTCGTCCGCAAGCACGGGAGGGCCGGCCTCGGGGAATGCAAGGCTCGGGTTGCGCCAGCTGCGCAGCACCGCGCCATCAGGGCTTTCGATTGTGATCGCATCCGGTTGAAAGGAGCCCGAATGTTCTCCCCCGGTGATCCCCGTGAAGCGGACCGACTGCGTCCGGGTCGAGCCTTCCGCGGTCACGTCCTTGAATTCCCTGGCGTGTCCGGCGCTGGAAAACAATGTTCCTCCGACGGAAAGATGGAGCGTGAACCGGTCCAAGCTGTTCCAGCGGGCCAAACCGCCGCTGGCATCGATCACATCGTCAAGAAGAGCCATATCCCGCCATATCCGCCGTGAAGTGCCACCACCATGGCGGGGCCGATACGGCTTGGCGTGTTAGAAGTTGTTAGGAGTTGCGAGCGGGCGGGATGGCGGTATCTCGTTGAAGATACTCTCAATTCAGCGCGCCCAGCAGTCCCGTCGCGGCGGCCAGATCGCGGCTCTGCGAGCCCTCCTGGTAGCGCGCGAGGAGAGGAGCGAGCAGGGCGCGCGCATCGCCGGTCCGGCCCGCCTGCTGCCAGACGCGTCCGAGGCTGATCGCCCCGCGCAGCTCCCAGCCGAGCGCGCATTGCCGCCGCGACAGATCGAGCGATTTGCGGAGATAGCTCTCGGCCTCCGCGGCGTTGCCCGACCGCATCAGGATGTCGCCCTTGACCCTGAGCATTTCCGGCATGTCGAAGGATTCGCCGGGGTCGGGGACCTCCGCGATGGCCTCATTGATCGTCCGCAGCGCCTCGTCGGACTGGTTCTGCGCCATGAGACCTTCCGCGAGCGCCGTCGCGAACACCGTGGTCATGATCCGGTGCCGCGTCGCGTACAGCGTGGCCTGGCTGCGGCGAAGATGCTCGATCCCGCCCGCGACGTCGCCGCGGCGCAGCAGCAGCTCGCCCTTCTGGCCGATGCCGACGGCGTGATAGGGGCCGAGAAAGTGCCGCTCGGCGTGATTGATCAGCCGCTCTATCAGGATTTCGGCGCTGGCCCAGTCGCCGACCCAGAGGAAAACGTAGATGGTCCAGATCAGGGCAATGCCGAGCGTGAGCGGCTGCTCGAGCAGCTCGGCCTCGCGCACCGTGTATCTGGCCGCCTCGATCGCGCGATCGGGCCGGCCGGTGAGCCAGAGCCCCCGCGCCAGCGCCACCAATGCGACGATGCGGTCGTCATAGCCGAGATGGCCGATGTTCAGCCGCTGCGAGCCGGGGTTGTGCACCATCGCGCTTTCGCAGAACTGCACCGCCTTGTCCTGGTTGCCGATCAGATGATGCGCGACGCCCAGCATCCACTCCACGTTCAGCGCCGCAGCAGGATCGTTCAGCTTCCGCGCAACGCCTTCGCCCTGTTCGCCGGTTCCAAGCGCGCCGTGAAAATCTCCGACCCGGGTCAGGTAAATGTGCAGGCCGCGCAGCAGCCAGAGCTGCCAGTGCAGGTCTTCGAGCTCGCGCGCAAGCTGGAGACTGCGCGTGAATGCCGAGCGGACAGCCTCGGTATTTCCCTGCGTGAACATCACGGAGACGCCGAGCGCAGCTTGCAGGATCATTTCCTGGCGGCTGTCGACCGGGCCCGCGTCGAGAGCGCCCAGGGCCTGCTGCGTCCAGCGATAGCACTCCGTCAGCAATGTCAGCTCCAGGAAGAACTGCGCCGCCGAGGCCGCCAGATCCACGCCGACGGATCGCTCGCCATGGTCCGAAAAGCTCCAGGTCAGCGCGGCCCTGACGTTGGGCAAATGGTCGGCATAGGGCAGGAAACCGCCCGCGCTCTGCAGCCCCGAGGATTTGAGCGCGATGTCGCGCAGGAAGTCGCGGAAATATTCGGCATGCGCGCGCGCGGCGCGGGTCGCTTCGCCGTTCTCGACCAGCTTCTCCGCCACGAAAGCACGCGTCGTGTCGAGCAGGCGATAGCGCAGCCGCCGCTCCGCGGGCGAGGTCGCGATCAGCGATTTGGAGAGCAGGTTCGAGATCGCCTCGACCGCCTCGGGTTCGCCGATGCCCTGGCCGGATGCGACGGCAAGGGCGGCTTCCAGCGTGAACGGCCCGACGAACACCGACAATCCGCGCAGTGTCGCGCTCTCGGCAGGGGGCAGCAGATCATAGCTCCAGGCGAGCGCGGCGCTCAGGGTCTGGTGCCGCGGGACCGCGGTGCGCCGTCCCCGCCACAGCAGCGAGAAGCGATTGTCGAGCAGCGAGGCGGTTCCCGCTATGCCATAGGCGTTGACGCGTCCGGCGGCGAGCTCGATTGCGAGCGCGATGCCGTCCAGCCGCCGGCAGATGTCGGCGACGAGCGGCGCGTCCTCTTCGCTGAGTTCGAATTCGCCGAGGCTCTCGGCAATGCGCTCCACGAAGAGCTGGCTTGCAGGATAGGCAAGGATGTCGGCAATGCAGAGCCCGTCGCGCTCCGGCGGGCAATCCAGCGGAAACAGCCGGTGGACGCGCTCACCCTCGGAGCGAAAGGATTCGCGGCTGGTGGCGAGGATATGCAGCTCCGGCGCCTCCTGGACGAGGCGCTCGGCCACCGGCGCGAGCTCGTCGAGGATGTGCTCGCAACTGTCGAAGACCAGCAGCGTCCGCCGGCTGTGCAGGAACGTCAGCAGGCCGGGCATCGGGTCGTCGGAACTGACGGTCAGGCCGAGGGCTGCCGCAATCGTTCCTGGAACGAGCCGGGCGTCCGTCAACGCGCCGAAATCGACGAAGCACACCTGGCCGCCGAAGGCCGCGAGCTCGCGATGCGCGACGGCGAGAGCGACGGAGGTCTTGCCGATCCCGCCTGGGCCGACGATTGTGACGAAGCGATGCAGACCCAGCTCGGCGCAGATCCTCTCGACCGCGTCGTCCCGCCCGATCATCTTCGCAAGCGGCGAAGGCAGCGAGCGCGGCGAGGCGACCGGAAGGCCGCTCCGGCTCTGCAGCGGCGCGGAGCGCAGCAGCGGGGCGGCGAAGCAATAGCCGCGCCCCGGGACGTTGACGACGTAGCGCGAGCCTTCGCCGGCATCCCCCAGGGCCTTGCGCAACGTCGTGATGTGAAAGCGCAGGCTGCCTTCGTCGACGGTCACGTCGGCCCAGACCCGCTTGATCAGCTCCCGCTTGTCGACGACCTCGCCGGCGCGTTCGGCGAGAAAGATCAGGATGTCGAGCGCGCGGCCGCCGAGGTGAAGCGGGGCGCCGTCCTTCTCCAGCAGCCGCGACTTTGCGAATAGCCGGAATGGTCCGAAGGCGATCGCCGAATCCTGGTCGTTGGTGTCCGGCACGGGGCAATGCTTCCAGAAAGTGCTAACGTCTGTACTTTGGTCTATCAGAGCTCGTCAGTAAACTGACCGAAAGTGGCGAAATCGCGTGGCCATCGCCGGGCGCGCGAGGAATAGCATCGCGAATTTTGCTTAAACGCGAGCAGTTTACGACGCGACCGCGACAATCTGTCAGTGGGATTGACCGTCACGGCGAAAGTGCGGGCTGCGAACGTGTGATGTCGCCGATCATAACAAAATCTTGCAACGTCTAACGAGCAAAAGGCGGCCGGCGCATCCAGTATGGGCTTCAAGTTAAGTCCTATTCCAACGGGGAGGCTATCATGTCCGCCATCGGCTCCATGCAGGACGGCAGCGCGGTTCGATCGCAATTCGTCGCCAGTCTTGACGATCAGTCGCGGGATTGGGAACTCGTGCTGCGGGAGTCCCATCACCGCATGAAGAACACGCTGACGCTGCTGGGTGCGTCAGTCCGTCGCGATTTTACGCGGGCAGGTCCGAAGGATGTCTCGGTTGCGGTGGACCGGTTCGAGCGGCGCATCGTCGCTTTCGGCAGGCTCTATCAGCTCCTCTCCGACAGCGACGATCAATCGACGGTCTCGGTCGGGGCCTTCTTCGAAAATCTCTGCGGCGCGATCTCCGAGGCCGTGCTGGAACCGGCGGGCATCCGCTGCGAAGCCGCGATCGAGAGCGGCGCGCTGCCGGCCTCGCAATGTCATCGGCTCGCGCTGATGCTGACGGAACTGGTGACAAATGCGGCAAAGCACGCCTTCCCGAACAGGAACGGGGCGCTGATCCGCATCGAAATCGCCAGCCGCGACGGCGGCTGGGTCTGCACCGTTTCCGACAACGGCGTCGGTGCGACCGCTCCGCTCCAGGGCACCGGCAGCCGGATCCTCGAAGGGCTCGCACGCAGCGTCCACGCGCGGCTGCACGGCGAGGCCGGGCCGGCCGGCACGCGGGTGACCATCGTGATGCCCGCCGCCGCGTGAAATCCATCTCAATCTCAACTCAGGGAGTTCGACATGGCCACGCTCGAAATCGACCGCGACGCCGCGGTCAGGCCTTCGACATCGCGTCGCGTTGATCTGAAGCTCGAGGTCGTCGTCATTCCGGTATCGGATGTCGATCGGGCCAAGGCGTTCTATGCGCGCCTCGGCTGGCGACTGGACGCCGATTTTGCCTCGGGCGGCGAATGGCGCGTGATCCAGTTCACGCCGCCGGGATCGGCCTGTTCGGTGATCTTCGGCACGAACGTCACGGCGGCAGCGCCCGGTTCGGCGCGAGGTCTGTATCTGATCGTCTCCGATCTGGAGGCGGCACGACGGGATCTGCTCGATCGCGGCATTGAGGTGAGCCAGCCATTCCACGGTGCCGGCGATGTTCACGCCGGGCTGGACGAGCCGTATCTGTTCGGCAGCATCCGCGTCAGCGGTGCCGATCCCAAGCGCGGCAGCTACAGCTCATTTGCCTCGTTCAGCGATCCTGACGGTAATGGCTGGCTG
This sequence comes from Bradyrhizobium sp. YR681, assembly GCF_000282615.1. Lineage (GTDB taxonomy): Bacteria > Pseudomonadota > Alphaproteobacteria > Rhizobiales > Xanthobacteraceae > Bradyrhizobium. The sequence continues at coordinate 6,367 of NZ_AKIY01000261.1, forward strand.
TTCCAGGAAGTCACCACGCGACTGCCGGGACGCATTGCAGGCGAGGGCACGACATTCGCGTCGCAGGTCGATCTGGCCGCTGCACTGCGCCGCGCGGCGGTGGCGCATGGCGAGCACGAAAAGCGGACCGGAGGACACGACGAAAATTGGGCGGATTGGTACGCCGACTACATCGTGCGTGAACAGGCCGGCCAGCCGCTGCCGGCCTGAACAGCCCTCGCAAACAAGAACGCATCAGTCGGTACGGCGCGCGATGATTCAATCCATCGCGCGCCGCGCCGTTTCTGCGCCGCGCGTATCCTAATTGTCGCTCGATGTCTTGCATCGCACGGACTCGCAACGGCTAACGCGGTCTAACAACCCATAACGAGCAAATCGACGATGCCTGCGCCAATCTCCTTGCATCACGAACGAGGCGTTGATTTCGGGTTCGACCGATATCACCGGCCACAGCAAGGGAGATCCACCATGACCACGCACGCTCGCGCCGACATCCTCAACCCCGACCGCCGCCAATTGCTGGGCCAGGCCGCGATGACCGCGGTTGCCGCCAGTGTTGCAAGCCTGCTGCCGCTGCGTCCGGCAAAGGCGGCGGCGAGCGGCGCGATCCGCCCGTTCCACGTCGGCGTGCCCAAGGAGGATCTGCTCGACCTGCGCCGGCGTCTTGCGGCAACGCGTTGGCCGGATCGCGAGATCGTTGCCGACCAGTCGCAGGGCGTGCAGCTGACGACTGTTCAGCAGCTCGTGCGCTACTGGCAGAACGACTATGACTGGCGCAAGATGGAGGCGCGATTGAACGCGCTGCCGCAATTCGTCACCGAGATCGACGGCGTCGACATCCACTTCATCCACGTGCGCTCCCGCCACGAGAACGCGCTGCCGATGATCGTCACGCATGGCTGGCCGGGCTCCATCATCGAGCAGATGAAGATCGTCGGCCCGCTCACCGATCCGACTGCGCACGGCGCCAGGGCTGCCGACGCGTTCGATCTGGTGATCCCCTCGCTCCCCGGCCACGGCTTCTCCGGCAAGCCGACATCGCTCGGCTGGGATCCCCAGCGCATCGCGCGCGCCTGGATCGTGCTGATGCAGCGGCTCGGCTACAACCGTTATGTCGCGCAAGGCGGCGATTGGGGCAATGCGGTGACGGAGCAGATGGCGGTGATCGCGCCGCCGGAACTGCTCGGGATCCACACCAATATGCCAGCCACCGTGCCTGACGACATCGCCAAGGCGCTGCAGCCCGGCGGGACACGGCCGGCCAATCTCTCGGCTGAGGAGCGCATCGCCTACGACCAGCTCGACGATTTCTACAAGCACGGCCTCGGCTACGCCATCGAGATGTCGAACCGGCCGCAGACGCTCTATGGCCTGGTCGACTCGCCCGCGGGCCTGGCGTCCTGGATGCTCGATCACGATGCGCGCAGCGCGGCGATGATCGCAAGGGTGTTCGACGGCAAGACCGAAGGCCTGACGCGGGACGATGTGATCGACAACATCACGCTCTACTGGCTCACCAACACCGCGGTCTCGTCGGCGCGGCTGTACTGGGAAAACAAGCTGGTGTTCTTCGAGCCCAAGCACATCAAGATCCCGGTCGCCGTCAGCGTCTTCCCGGACGAGATCTACGCCGCGCCGCGGAGCTGGGCCGAGAAGGCCTATCCGAAGCTGATGCACTACAACCGGCTCGACAAGGGCGGTCACTTCGCGGCCTGGGAGCAGCCCGCGCTGTTCTCTGCTGAAGTGCGCAGCGCCTTCCGTCCGCTACGCCAGTCGATCTAAGCCCCCGGGACGCGCGCTTCTGCGTGTCCCTCTCTTCCGCCAACATCAGGAGTTCGACCATGAACCGCCCCGAACGTACCTTCACGACCGACGAGATCCGCCTGGAGCGCCGCCTGCCGACCTATTGGCGCGTGACCTTCGACATGCCGCCTGTGAATATTTTCGGCCCGAGGCAGCTTCCGCTTCTCGACAACGTCATCACTGCGATCGAGTCCGATCCGGACGTGAAGGTCGTCGTGTTCGACAGCGCCGTCGAAGGCTTCTTCATCACGCATTACGACTTTCTCGCGCCACTGGAGGACTCTCTGAGCATCCCGCCCGGGCCGACCGGCCTTCAGGCGCTGCCCGACATGCTGGTCCGCCTCAGCCGCGCGCCTGTCGTCTCGATCGCTTCGATCCGCGGCCGTGCGACGGGTGTCGGCAGCGAGCTTGCGCTTGCCAGCGACATGCGCTTTGCGAGCCGCGAGAAGGCGATCCTGTCGCAGTGGGAGGTCGGTGCCGGCCTCGTGCCCGGCGGCGGGCCGATGGCGCGGTTGCCGCGCCTGATGGGGCGCGGCCGCGCGCTCGAAGTGCTGCTCGGCGCGGATGATATCCATGGCGACCTCGCCGAACGCTACGGCTATGTGAACCGGTCGCTGCCGGATGCCGAGCTCGACGGCTTCGTCGAGGCGCTCGCGATGCGCATCGCGTCGTTCGACAAGGACGCCATCGCCGAGACCAAGCGCCTCGTCGATGTCGCGAGCCTGCCGCCGGATGCCGAGATCAAGCCGGAATGGGATGCGTTCCTGGCCTCGCTCGGCCGCCCCGCCAGCCAGAACCGGATCAAAGCGCTGATGACGCGCGGCTTCCATCGCGCCGGCGATGTCGAGAACCGCCTTGGCTTCCATGTGGGACAGATCGGGAGCTAAAGCGTTTTCGAGCGAAGTGGATGCCGGTTCGCGTGAAGAAAACGCGTCAAAACAGGAATCAAGTCCCGTTCCGATTTCATCGGAGCGGGACTTGAGGGAACCGCTGCGGCGTTCGGCCGGTTGGAATGGCGACAGGCGGTCGTGCCAATGTCGCTTTCCTTCGGTACCGAGCGCCGGTGCTGAACTCAAACATGGAGAATTGAAATGATCCGCAAGGCAACAGCAGTCTGGAAGGGCACCGGTCGCGACGGCACCGGCCATATCTCGAGTGAATCCGGCGTGCTCGCTGAGACGCCCTATTCCTTCAAGACCCGCTTCGAGAACGAGAAGGGCACCAATCCCGAGGAATTAATCGCCGCCGCCCATGCCGGCTGCTTTACCATGGCGCTCGCCTTCGGCCTTCAGCTTGCCGGCTTCACGCCGACCGAGCTTTCGACCGAAGCCGCGGTTTCGCTCGAGCCGGAAGGCAAGGGCTTCAAGATCAGCAAGTCGGCGCTCACCTTGCGCGCAAAGGTGCCGAACCTCGACGACGCCGGGTTTGCCAAGATCGCCGGCGAGGCCGAGAAGAACTGTCCGGTGTCGAAGGTGCTCAACGCCGAGATCACGCTCGACGCCAAGTTGAGTTGAGGCAACACAGGGAGCGGTGCCATGGCTCGTCAGGATCTGCCTCGCCAACATCAGCCGGATGAAGACAGATTCCGGGCGATCTTGCCCGAGGAGATCGCGTGGCAGCCGTTCCCGGCGTTCCCATCAGGCGCGCGCCTTGCCGTCATGGTCGGTCACCCCTCCGAGCCCGGACCCTATGTGGTCCGGGTGAAGGTGCCCGGCGGCACCAGGCTGATGCCGCACAAGCATCCGGAGGACCGCATCTACACGGTCATGTCCGGTGTGTTCTATATCGGGCTCGGCGAGCGCTTCGACGGCGACAAGGTCAAGGCCTATCCGCCGGGCAGCGTGATCGTGCTGCCCGGCGAGACCTGGCATTTTCACTGGGCGAAATCAGGCGAATACGTCACGCAGGTTTCGGCCATCGGGCCGCTGGGCCTCGAATATCACGATGAACATGATGATCCGCGCTTGCATGCGGCCGCGGAGCAGCGCTGAATAAATCTCGACCAAACGAATGGAGCATCAGATGACGACAGAGCGCGCAGTTTTGGCCGGAGGCTGTTTCTGGGGCATGCAGGATCTCATCCGCAAGCAGGCGGGCGTGATCTCCACCCGCGTCGGCTACACCGGTGGGCATGTGAAGAACGCCACTTACCGCAACCACGAAGGCCACGCCGAAGCCATCGAGATCACCTTCAACCCGGCAAAGACCAGCTTTCGGACCATGCTGGAGTTCTTCTTCCAGATCCATGACCCGACCACGCTCAACCGCCAGGGCAATGATCTCGGCACGAGCTACCGCTCCGCGATCTTCTATACGAGCGACGAGCAGAAGCGGGTCGCCGAAGACACCATCGCCGACGTCGAGGCTTCGGGCCTGTGGCCCGGCAAGGTGGTGACGGAGGTCGCGCCCGCCGGTGAGTTCTGGGAGGCCGAGCCGGAGCATCAGGATTATCTTGAACGTTATCCTGACGGCTACACCTGTCACTTCATCCGCCCCGACTGGAAGCTGCCGCGGCGCGCGGCGGCCGTGGGGGGTTAGAGCGTTTTCGAGCGAAGTGGATGCCGGTTCGCGTAAAGAAAACGCGTCAGGAAGAGAATTCAGAGCTCCGTTCCGATTCCATCGGAACGGAGCTCTGGAGCGCATCAGGTGCGGTCAGTTCCGCAGTTGCGCGATCAACTCGCGCGCGGCGCGCATGTCGGCGATGTCGGCGCCTTCAGTGAATGCCCCGGAGACATTCTCCAGAACCGCCAGAGCGTCCGCGCTCTGGCCAGCCCCGCTCATCAGGCGTGCGAGGCTGATCCCATTGCGTAACTCCCAGAATCGCGCGCCCTGCTGGGCGGCCATGTCCAAGCCGTTGCGAAAGTGCGCTTCGGCGCCGTCTGAATGCCGCGCGCTCCTGAGCATCAACTCTCCCTTGATGCGGATCAGCTCCGGCAGATACCACAACTCCTGCCGGTCATTGCAGCGGGATAGGGCGTCCTCGATCACGTCGAGGCCACGATCGACCTGGTCGGCGTCGCCGGAACACGCGGCGAGCTCGCCGAGGAGAGGAAGAAAGCGCGGCAGGAAGCGGGCATCGCCGGCGCGGTTGAGTTCTTCGCGCAGCTGCGGCAGCCCGGTCGCGAGGTCGCCACGCCTGGCGATGACCGCGGCGTTGAAGGCGCGCGCCCACAGGCCCCACAGCCTGATCGCGTGACGCTCGGTGTGTTCGAGCAGCTCGGTGCCGTGGCGTTCGGCGGCCTCGAAATCGCCGGACCAGAATGCGATCGGGCAGGCCGCCTGTCCGAGCACGCTACAGAAGGTCAGGGCGTGGCCGTTGGCGCGGCCTTCCTCGATGTTTCTCGCTGCGAGCGCCTGGGCCTCGTCGGCAAGGCCTTGCAGCCACAGGATGCGGGCCCGGAAATATTGCGTCGAGATCCTGAGATCGAGCGGGAAGATCTTTGGCTTCTCCGCCAGCACATGCAGCGAGGCGTTCACCCGGTCGATCCGCAGCCGCGCCTCGTTCTGGTCGCCGAGATAGTGCAGCGCGACCGCCATCAGCCGGTCGCCCAGCATGAGGTCTGTCTTGTCGGGAGAGTTCGCCGCCGCGCTCGCAAAGCGATCGGCCAGTGCGCGCGCCTTGCCGAACTGCCCGTTGTTGAACTGGTCGATGCACAGGCCCCAGAGCGCGCGCAGGCGGAAATCCTTGTCGTCGAGCCTGTCGGCGAGATCGAGAGTCGTCTCGAGGATCGGACGCGCCTCGCGCGCGCGGCCCTCGCCATACATCAGCGACCAGCCGAGCGCTGACAGCAATTGCATGCGGATGCGGTCGTCGCCGCCGCTGTCTCCGAGCGCGGCGAGCGCCGTTCGCGACCGCTCGCGGCATTCGGCGAACAGCGAAAGACGCACCCACAGCGTGACCGCGGCGGCGGTCAGCGCGATGCCGAGCGCAGCGTCGCCGTCGGGCCCGAAGGCCCAGTCCAGCGCCACGCGCACATTGTCCAGCTCCGCGCCATAGACGCCCAGCCATTCCAGCAGCGGTGTCGATGTGTCGGCCTCGGCACGCGCGAAGAAATCGCGGAAATGCTCGGCATGGCGCCGGGCGAACTGCCGGGTCTCGCCGAGCTCGTTGAGCTTTCCATGGGCGTAGCTGCGGGTGGTGTCGAGCAGCCGATAGCGCAGCGTCCGTGCGCCGGACGGCGCGATCAGCGATTTGGTGACCAGGCTGTCAATCGCCTCCAGCGTTTCCGATGCGCTGAGGCCGTCACCGGCCGCGATCGCGGCAGCCGCCTCCGGCGCGAAGGGGCCGGCGAACACCGACAGTCGCCGCAGGGTGGCGCTCTCGGCGGCGGGCAGCAAATCGTAGCTCCAGTCGAGCGCGGCGGCGAGCGTCTGGTGCCGCGGCACGGCGGTGCGCCGTCCGCGCCATTGCAGCGAAAAGCGGCTGTCGAGCAGCGAGGCCGTGCCGGCGATGCCGTAGGCATTGACGCGGCCCGCGGCGAGCTCGATCGCGAGCGCGATGCCGTCGAGGCGCCGGCAGATGTTTGCGACGAGCGGGGCCTCCTCGGCGCTGAGCTGGAACGGGCCCGAGCTCTGCGCGATGCGCTCGATGAAGAGCTGGGCTGCGGGGTAGGTGAGGACTTCGGCGACGCTGAGGTCCTCGCGCTCGGGCGGACAATCCAGCGGGAACAGCCGGAAGATGCGCTCGCCTTCGCTCCGGAACGATTCGCGGCTGGTCGCGAGCACGCGAAGCTGCGGCGCTTCGCGAACGATGCGCTCGACCAGCGGCGCCAACGCATCCAGCACATGTTCGCAACTGTCGAAGATCAGCAGGCTGGGGCCGGTCTTCAGGAATGTCAGCAGGGCCGGCGTCGGATCCTCCGCGCTGATGGTCAGCCCGAGCGCGGAGGCGACGGTGGTCGCGATGTGGCTGGCATCCCTCAGCGGTCCGAAGTCGACGAAGAAGACGCGCCCGCCGAAATCCTGGGAACGGCGATGCCCGACGGTGACGGCGACGGCGGTCTTGCCGATGCCGCCCGGGCCGACCACGGTCATGAAGCGATGGAGCGAAAGTCCGTTCGCGATCTTGTCGACGATCTCCTCCCGCCCGACCATCTTCGAGAGCGGCGCGGGGAGCGAGCGCGGCGGCAGGACGTCGACGGTCGGCTGCGCGGCCGGTGGAGTTGCTTGCGCGAACGAGGCGACGAAGCAGTAGCCGCGTCCGGGCACGTTGACGACATAGCGGGCCGACTTGCCGGTATCGCCGAGCGCCTTGCGCAGCGCGGCGACGTGGAAGCGAAGGCTGCCCTCGTCGACATTGACGTCGGCCCAGATGCGCTTGACCAGCTCCCTCTTGTCGACGACTTCACCGGGGCGCTCGGCGAGAAAGATGAGAATATCGAGCGCACGGCCGCCGACATGGAGCGGCGAGCCCTCCTTTTCCAAGAGCCGGGACTTTGGAAACAGTCGAAATGGCCCAAAAGAAATGGCCGAGTCTTCGTTATTATGAGCTGGCACGCGCCATTGCCCCCTCGACGGGAGTCAAAAGGTATTTCGTTCTGGTCTATCAGAACGAAGCGTACAGTAAACTGGCCGAAAGCAGCATGGCTGCCAGCCCTGCGCAGATCGCTTGGCTCGGCGGTGGTTCGTCAAAATTTTGATTTAAAAACAAGGTTTTAGCTGGGGGCGGCGCGGCGATGGCGCCTCCGTTCTGGGCAGGCGGCGCATTGACGGTCGTGGCCGATTGCTGCGATTGGATGGTCCGGGAGCCGGTCCCGCCTCGACGATGACCACCGACTTCCGGAATTGTGACATGCCGTCCTTCTCGCGCCGACAGATCGTCCATGCGTTATCGGGCACAGCGGCGCTGGCCGCACTGCCCCGCCACGGACAAGCCGCCGACTATCCGTCGCGCCCGATCAGGCTGGTGCATCCCTACGGCGCCGGCGGAGCGGGGGACCAGATCGGGCGGCCCTGGGTGGACAAGATGTCGTCGCTGCTCGGGCCGACCTTCGTCGAATATATCGGCGGTGCCGGCGGTGCGATCGGCACTGCGGCGGTGGCGCGCGAGGAGCCCGACGGTTACTCGCTGCTGCTGGGCAACGGCAGCACGCAGGTCATCATTCCCCTGACCTCGGCGAATCCCGGCTATTCCGTCAGCGACTTCCGCGCCATCTACCGCCTGATCAGCAGCGCGCTGGTGTTCGCGGTGCATCCGTCGCTGCCGGTCACGAGCCTGCGCGAGTTGATCGGGTACGCCAGGGCCAATCCGGGAAAGCTATCCTATGGGACACCCGGCATCGCCACCGGAAACCATCTGGTCGGCGAATCCTTCAAGCAGCAGGCGGGCGCACTCGACATCGTCCACGTGCCTTATCGGGGGATGTCCCAGGCAGCCAACGACCTCGTCAGCGGCCAGATCTCGCTCGTCATTGGTGTGATGTCCGTTCAATTGAAGGAGCTGAGCGAGGCCGGCAAGATCAGGCTGCTGGCGGTCACCACCGAGAAGCGGCTCAGCGGTGCGCCCGATATTCCGACCGCCGTCGAATCCGGCCTGCCGGATCTGCGCTATGAGGGATGGTTCGGCATCTTTGCACCCCGACGCACCGATGATGCGATCATCGACCGGATCGCGCGGGCGACGCGGCTGGCGATGTCCGATCCGGCGCTGCTGGCGAGCTATCGCGCCCAGGGCCTCGAGCCCGACAGCGATTCGAGCCCCGACAAATTCCAGCGCATCGTCGATGCGACGACGGCAAGCCTGGCGCCCGTGATCAAGTCGATCGGTTTGAGCAATCTGTGAGGCCGCTCAGCTGTCGTTGCGCGTGACGGTGCGCGCCGACAGTGTCACGAGGCCCATCAGGGCGGCCAGCAGCCAGAACGCCGTCGGCAATCCGCCGAGACGCGCGACGAAGCCGACGCCGGCGGGGCCGATCAGGATGCCGGCATAGCCCGCGGTGGTGATGGCCGCGACGGCGAGCCCCGTCGGCATCACCGTTTGCCGCGCCGCCCGGCGGAACAGCACCGGCACGAGGTTCGATGCACCGAGGCCGATCAGCAGGAAGCCGCCGATCGCAACCGCCGCAACCGGCGCCGTGAGCAGCACCACGAAGCCCGCGATCGCAACCAGGCTGCCCCAGACCAACGTCGTGCGATCGCCGACGCGGGCGACGACGGCATCGCCGCCGAGCCGCCCGATCGTCATTGCGACCGAGAACACGATGTAGCCGATCCCGCCTTGCGCCTCGGAGACGAGGCCCGCGCCGATCACGAGCAGCGCGCCCCAGTCGAGCATCGCGCCTTCGACCAGGAAGGTGATGGCGCCGAGCAGCGCCAGCAGCAGCACGGAGCCGTGCGGCAGCACGAACAGCGGCCCCTCCGTCACCTGCACCGAGCGAAGCAGCCGCGGCCAGGCCACCAGCATCGCGATCAGCATCAGCACCGAGCAGATCAGCGTCGCGGCGAGCGCGCCTGTTTGCAGCGAAAGCAGCGCGGTCATCAGCGCCGATCCAGCGAAGCCGCCGATGCTGAACAGGGCGTGGAAACCCGACATCAGCGGGCGGCCGGCGTCGCGCTCGACCTCGACCGCGTGAATGTTCATGGCGACGTCGATCGAGCCGAGCGCGGCGCCGAAGGCAAACAGGGCCAGCGCCAGCGTCACCGGCGAACCCGCGATCGCCAGCAGCGGCAGCACCAGCGACAGACCGAGCCCGCCGGCGATGATGATGGGCTTGCTGCCGTAGCGCGCGCTCATGATTCCGGTCAGCAGCATCGCGACGACCGATCCGATGCCGAGGCTGAGCAGCAGCAGTCCGAGCACGCCGTCGTCGACGCCGAGCCGCATTTTCGCGAACGGCACCAGCGGTGCCCAGCAGGCGATGCCGAAGCCCGCGACGAGGAAGGCGAGCCGCGTCGCAAGGCGCGTCGCCGGCCGGTCGGCAGAATGCATGGGAACTCCGGAAGAAGCAGAGGCGGGGCGGACAGACAAACCTCGGGATTGCCGCGTCTTTATGTCCGGGACGCGCCCGGATTGTCGCAAGGGCCGCCAGGGAGCTGCAAGCGGACACGCAGGCCCTTTGGCGCGTTGTCGAGCAGCTCGAGCGTCCCGCCATGGGTCGTCACGATCGCCTGCGCGATCGACAGGCCAAGGCCAAAGCCCGCCGTCTCGTCCATGGTCCGGGCTTCCTCGCCGCGCACGAAGGGCTCCAGCATCGCCGCCTTCCTTTCATCGGGGATGCCGGGTCCATCGTCGGAAATGTCGATGACGAGCTGATCCCCCGAGGGCAACAGCAGGACGTCGGTCCGGGTTCCGAAACGCGTAGCGTTCTGGACGAGGTTGGTCACCGCGCGGATGATCTCGTCCGGCCGCAGGACGAAGGCGGCCCGGTCGGGGCCGGAATAGGTCACGGCAAATCCGGAATCCGAGAACTGCTCGCAGACCATTTGCAGCAGCGCCGCGACGTCGACCAGCGTCGGCTTGACGGTGCTTTCGTTGCGCAGCAGGGTGAGCACGGACTCCAGCATCGACTGCATCTGGTCGAGGTCGCGCACGGTTTGCAAGCGCTGCGCCGGATCCTCGATATATTCCGAGCGCAGCCGCAGCCGCGTGATCGGCGTGCGCAGATCGTGGCTGATGGCCGCGAGCATGCGCGTCCGGTCGTTCATCAGCGCGGTGATGCGCTCGCGCATCCGGTTGAGCGCCCTGGCCGCGGATCGGATCTCCTCCGGCCCGTTTTCGGGCAGCGGGGGCGAGGACCGGTTCAGGCTGAAATTCTCCGCGGCGCGCGCGAAGGCCGACAGCGGCGAGGACAGCGCGCGACCGGCCCAGACGCCGAGCAGCGTCACGCTCGCCACCAGGAACAGCAGCGTCGAGGTCCACAGGCCGCTGGCGAAGGCCGGCATCTTGAATGATCCGATCGTGGCCTCGAGCATGTCGTCGTTGCCGAGATCGAACCAGATGCGGTTCTCTTCGGAGGTCGCGCCGCGAATGAGATCGATCCTGCCGGCGAGCGGCGAGGGGATGTTCATGGGCGACCGCTTCGGCATAGGCGAGGCGGACACGCCTTCGCGCAATTGCAGCTTCAGCGCCGGATAGGTCCGGCGGACGCTGTCGAGCACGATGGCGCGCTCCGCCCTGGGGGTGTTGTCGATGATCTGCGCGATCAGCTCGAGTTGCTCGATCGGCCTGTTCGCCAGCAGCAGCGGCCGGTTGAGCAGGAAATATCCGGCGATCAGCACGTGGATCAGGATCAGCGAGACCAGGACCAGGGCCGCGATCTGGCCGCTGATCCGCCTGAGGCCGAACAGCGCCGCGATGTCGGCGGCGCGGCTCATGCTTCCTCCACCACCGGCGTGAAGACGTAGCCGCCGGTGCGCACGGTCTTGATCACGGACGTGCCCTCGGTCCGGTCGAGTTTGCGGCGCAGCCGGCTGACCAGCACGTCGATGCTGCGGCCGAAGCTTCCGCCGGGACGGCCGCGCGTCATGCTCAAGAGGCTGTCGCGCGCGAGAACACGGCCGGCCCGCTCGCAGAAGGCCTGCAGCAGGTCGAACTCGGCGCTGGTCAGCGGCACCTGCGCGCCCTCGGGGTTGCGCAGTTCGCGCAGGCGAAGATCGATGATCCAGCCCTGGAATTTCAGCCGCGTCACGGTGGAGGCCGCGGTCAGGCCGCTCGTTTGCCGGCGCAGCACCGCGTTGATCCTGGCGAGCAGCTCGCGCGGGTTGAACGGCTTCGACAGATAGTCGTCGGCGCCCATTTCGAGCCCGAGGATGCGGTCGAGATCCTCGCCCTTGGCGGTGAGGATGATGATCGGCGTCGTCGTTTCCATCCGCAGCCGGCGGCAGAGGCTGAGGCCGTCCTCGCCCGGCAGCATCAGGTCGAGCACGATCAGGTCGGCCCGGTTCTGCGACAGATAGCGGTCCATCTCCTTGCCGTTCGTGACGGCCCCGACCGAAAACGCATGCTCGCGCAGATAGCGCGCGACGAGATCGCGGGTGGGCTGGTCGTCCTCGACGATCAGGATGTTCGGTATGCCGTTGGTCATGGTCGAGATCGCATCGGGGGCGTCGATCGTTGGTTGATTTGCGGACGATTGTCGCGTCCGAAGAATAGCGGTCATGGTGCAATCCTACGGTTAGTCACGGCTCAGCGCCACCACGGGGTCGAGGAAGGCGGCGCGGCGGGCGGGGAAGAAGCCGAAGGCGACCCCGATCCCGGTCGAGGTCAGGAACGCCGCGCCGATCGAAAACATGGAATAAGTGACCTGGAATCCCGGCGCAGCCAGGTTGATGGCGACGCCGAGCAGCACCGCGATCAGGATGCCGGCGATGCCGCCGATCGACGAGATCAGGGTCGCCTCCACCAGGAACTGCTGGAGGATGTCGCTCCGCCTGGCACCCACCGCCATGCGGACGCCGATCTCGCTGATCCGCTCGGAGACGGATACCAGCATGATGTTCATGACGCCGATGCCGCCGACCACCAGCGAGATCACTGCGATCGCCGCCACCAGGAAGGCGAGCGTCTGCGTCGTGCTGGTGATGGTGCGGCGGATATCGTCGGTGTTGAGGATGACGAAATCCCTGGTGTTGTGCCGCTGCGTCAGCAGCGTGGTCACCGCGTCCTGCGCCAGATTGGTCGAGACCTCGTCGCTGATCCGGAGCAGCACGCTGCGCAGGGACCGGTCGCCGGTGAACTGGGCCTGCACGGTGGTGTAGGGCAGGTAGACCGACAGGTTCTGGTTCGAGCCAAATCCGCCCTGCTGCTGCGCGATCACGCCGACGATGCGGCAAGGCACCTTGCCGAGCCAGATCACGCGGCCGACGCCAGCGGTCTGGTCGTCGGCGAAGAAGGTCTTGCGGGTGTTCTCGTCGATGACGGCCTGCCGCTCGATGTTGCGGACGGCGTCGGCATCGAACAGCCGGCCCTTCGCGAGCTTGGCACCCTTGACCTGAAAGTAGCTTTCACCGACGCCGTTCACCAGCACGTTGGATTCGTTGCCGCGATAGCGCACCGTGGTGCTGGTCGACACCGTCGGCGTGACGCCGGCGATGAAGTCCTGCCGGTCGAGCGCGCGGGCATCGTCCAGCACCAGCGTCTTGATCTTGCCGGCGCGCGCATCGCCAAAGTCCTTGCCTGGAAACACCTCGATCGTGTTGGTGCCGAGGCTCGAAATGTCGGACAGCACCTTGCGCTGCGAGGCGTTGCCGAGCGCGACCACCGACGACACCGCGGCGATGCCGATGATGATGCCGAGCATGGTCAGGAACGCGCGCAGCCGGTGCGCGGCCATCGCGACCAGCGCCATCCGCGTGGCTTCCCGCAATCGCCCCAGGGCGCCGGCCCAGCCGTCGCCGCTCTCCCATGCGGTTCGGGCGATCGCTTCTGCCGGCTCTGGTGCGGCTGTGCCGTCGGTGCGGCGATCGGACACGATCTTGCCGTCCCGCAATTCGACGATGCGCTCGGCCCGTGCGGCGACATCGGCATCGTGGGTGACGATGATGATCGTGCGCCCCTCGCGGTGCAGCTCCTTCAGGATCTTCAGGACTTCTTCGCCGCTGCGCCGGTCGAGCGCGCCGGTCGGCTCGTCCGCCAGGATCACCTCGGCGCCGTTGATCAGCGCGCGCGCGATCGAGACGCGCTGCTGCTGGCCGCCGGAGAGCTGGTTCGGACGATGACCGCCTCTGTCGCCGACGCCGAGCCGCACGAGCAGCCGGTCCGCGCGCGTGCGACGCTCGCGCGCTTTCAGGCCCGCATAGACGGCGGGGATCTCGACATTCGCGGTGGCGGAGAGGTCGCCGAGCAGATTGTAGCGCTGGAAGATGAAGCCGAAATGCTCGCGGCGCAGCGCCGCCAGCGCGTCCGCATCGAGCTCGGAGACGTTCTTGCCGGCGACGCGGTAGGTCCCCGATGTCCGACGATCGAGGCAGCCGAGGATGTTGAGCAGCGTCGATTTGCCTGATCCGGACTGGCCGATGATCGCAACCATCTCGCCGGGCTGGATGCTCAGCGACAGATCGTCGAGCGCCACCACGATGGTGTCGCCGGCCGCAAATTCGCGGCGAATGTTCTGGAGATCGATGATCGGATCGGTCATGTCACGGACCTCCCCCTCCCGGCGGACCGCCCTGCATGCCGCGCGATGCGGTCTGCTCGTTGGCCTCTCCGGTGACGACCCGTTCGCCCTCGTCGAGGCCGGACCTGATCTCGACAATGGTGCGATCGTTGAGGCCGGTCTTGACCTCGCGCTCGCGCACGTCGCCCGATGCGGCAAGCGTGCGCACCGTGCTGCGCCCGTCGGATTTCCGCATCACCGCCAGCGCCGGAATGACTTTCACGCGCTTGGCCTCGCCGGTGACGATGTGCACCTCCGCGGTCATGTAGGTCCGCAGCGCATAGTCCTTGTTCGGGACGTTGAAGACGCCGATGTAGTAGATCGCGGTGCTGGTCGAGCTCGATGAACTCGAGCTGGACGAGGACGTCGTGGTCGAGGAAAAGCTGGCGTCGGTCTTGATCGATTCCGGCGCCGGCTCGATCTGCTCCAGCCGGGCTTCATAGCGGTGGTCCTGGTCGCCGAGGATGGTGAAGTAGAGCGATTGGCCCGGCCTGACCTTGACGATGTCGGCCTCGGAAATTTCCGCCCGCACGGTCATCGTCTCGAGCTGGCCGAGCACGACGATGGTCGGCGCGGACTGCACCGCATTGACCGTCTGTCCTTCCTGCACGACGGTGGCGAGCACCGTGCCGTCGATCGGCGCGGTGATGCGGGTGTATTCGAGGTTGACGCGCGACGTCTCGACGCTGGCTTCGGCGCCCACGATCAGCGCTTCCAGGGCGGCGATCTGGGCGCGGGTCTGGCGCACCGTCGAATCCGCGCTGTCGAAATCGCTGCGCGAGGTCGCGCGCTGCGCCAGGGTCGCCTGCTGGCGTGCAAGGTTGGCTTCGGCCAGCACCAGCGCGGCCTCCTTCTCGTCCTTCTGTGCACGGTAGTTCTTCAGCGACGCTTCCGAGTTGCGCAGATCGTTCTGCTTCGTGACAGGGTCGATCTGCGCGATGACGTCGCCGGCCTTCACCGTGTCGCCGACGCGGACGTTGAGCGTGGTGATCCGGCCCGACACCTGGGCGCCGACGGCGGTCAGCCGCGCCGGCTTGAGCGTGCCGCTGGCCAGCACTTCCTCGCGCAGATCGCTGATCGTCACCGGCGCCGTGATGTAGGACTGCGCCTTGCTCGACGTGCCCGGAGAGCGTGTCGCCAGCACCATGCCGGTCGCGACCACGGCGGCCAGGGCGGCGGCGATCTTCACGCGCTTGACGGTGATGATCTCGGTCACTTCAACGTCTCCCGCATATGCGGTCCTGTATTGCCATCCACGATGACAGGCGTCGACACGTCGACCGGATCGGCCCAGCCGCCGCCGAGTGCCTTCGCCAGCGAAATGTAGTCCTTGGCCGCCGACACCTTGCTCTGGATCAGCGAATCCTCGGCCGAATAGAGCGAGCGTTCCGCGTCGAGCACGTCGATGAAGCTGGCGCTGCCGGTCTCGAACAGCGATCGCGACAGCTTCGCAGCCTCGCGGTAGTTCTTCGCCGCCTCCGTCAGCTTGCCGGTGCGGACGCGTTCCTGCGACAGCGACACCAGGGCGTTCTCGACGTCCTCGAGCGCGGTGAGCAGGGTCGCATGGAACGTCGCGAACGCCTGGTCGCGCTGCGCCTCCGCGATCCTGACCGTGGCGATGCGCTTGCCCGCGTCGAACACTGGCACGGTGACGGAAGGGCCGACCGACCAGCTGACGCTGGAATATTTGGCGAGATCGCCGGCCCGCAGCGCCGAGGTGCCGACCGAGCCGGTCAGCGACACCGCGGGGTAGCGGTCGGCCTCGGCCGCGCCGATCTTGGCGGTCGCCTGCGCCAGCTTGCGCTCGGCGCTGGCAACGTCGGGGCGGCTCATCAGGAGATCGGCGGGCAGGCCCGTCGGCAGCGGCATGCGCGGCGCCGGCACGGGCGCGGATCTCGCCATCAGCGAAGCGACGCCGCCGGGCGGCCGCCCGAGCAGGATGCCGAGCCGGTGGATGTCGGCGGCGAGCGCGGCTTGATAGGTCGGAACGTTGGCTTCGGTGCTCGCGGCCTGCGCGGTGGCCTTGGCGAGATCGACGGCGTTGCCGCTGCCGGCGTCGTATTTGCTGCGGGTGAGCTTTTCGGTGTCGCGCTGCGAGGCGGCGGTGCGCTGCGCCAGCGCGATCCGCGCCTGATAGCCGCGCGCCTCGACGTAATAGGCGGCGACGTCGCCGATCAGCGTGACGAGGCTGTTGCGCAAATCTTCGTCGGCCGACTGCGCCCCGCGCACCGCGGCCTCGATGTTCCGCTGCGTGCCGCCGAACAGGTCGAGCTCCCAGCTCGAATCGAAGCTCCCCTGATGCAGCGTATAGGGCGCGCTGTCGACGACGGCCGAGGCCGAGCCCGAGCTGGTCTTGTTGTCCGTCACCGACGCCGTGCTACTGACGTACGGAAACAGGCCGGCGCTGGTTTGCTGGATCGTCGCGCGCGCCTCGCGCACGACCGCTTTTGCCTTGACGACATCGGGGTTGGCCTCGACGGCCTGCTCGATCAGCCGGTTGAGCAGGGGATCGCGCAGGCGCAGCCACCAGCGATCGAGGGTGCCGGTCTGCCGTCGCGAAACGGTCCTGGTGCTCCAGTGCGAAGGCAAGTCCAGCCTGGGTGGCCCGGCATAGTCCGGGCCGACTGCGCAGCCGGCCAGCATCAGCGCCAGGCAAACTGATCCGACGCCCGAAAGAACCGTGCGCGACAAGCTGGACGGCGGATGTTCATTCTCCTTTGCGGATGACACGGGGACTACGACGAACAAGTGTGACGGCATCAAATCGGCTGAAATCCAGTGGCTCGGCGCCGGAAGCAGGGCGGAGGTGCAGGACGAGACGGGAACCACTAGCCTAGGGATCGTGGCCTTTCGGCAGCCCGAATGTTGCTGAATGTAAACAGATGTTGCGGGGCTTCTAGGCAGGACGTTTGGGTTAGCCCGTAGCCCGGATGGAGCGAAGCGTAATCCGGGGCCGGCGTCGCTTGTGGCAAGTACCCCGGATTGCGCTTCGCTCCATCCGGGCTACGAGATTTTGCCCGACGGGCAAAACACCTGCAAAGCTCGTCAACCCTTCTTCGCAAAAATATTCCACTTTA
>NZ_AKIY01000262.1 GCF_000282615.1 Bradyrhizobium sp. YR681
GGCTTGCCGAGCCGAAGCTCGCGAAGCGAGCGAAGGCTGGTGGGCCCGGCAGGACTCGAACCTGCAACCAGACCGTTATGAGCGGCCGGCTCTAACCATTGAGCTACAGGCCCCGCCGCGGGACGGCCCGCGGGAACGCGCGGCCGGCAACGGTGCGCGGTTCGTTTACAGGGATGAAGGCGAGGGTGCAATGCTGGCTCCGGCGAACGGGAACGCCGGCGCAGCAGGATCGGTAATTTTCGAATACCCGAAATCTGCGATCGTGCCCTTATGCTCCTGTTTTGCCCGACGTGTCAAATGGTCTGATGAGGGCTGTCTTGCTTCGATTTTGTAACCCATTGAGATCGCATGATCTTTCTACTGTGCATGGGGTTGTTTTTGACTTTTTGATCGGAGGGGCCCTCCCGGCTCCCTCCAATGCCGTGCTGGCGAAAGCGCGCGGCGGATCGTCGGCCTAGTCCACTGACACCCCCGCGAATTCCACCACCTTGCGCCACTTCTCGGTCTCGTCCGCGACCAGCTTGCCGAACTCGGCGGGCGTCATCGGCTTCGGGATGCCGCCGGTCTCGGCGAGGCGGGCGACCAGCTTGGGGTCCTTCAGCGCTTCGCCGACGGCCTTGTTGAGGATCTCGACCACGTCGGGCGGCGTGCCCTTCGGCGCGGAGATGCCGTAGAAGCCGACCGATTCGAAGCCGGGCACGGTCTCGGCGATCGCGGGGACATCAGGTACGATCGGCCAGCGTTGCGGCGAGGTCACGCCGAGCGCGCGGACATTGCCGCCCTTGGCCTGTTCCAGCGCGGAGGGCAGGTTGTCGAAGATCAGCTGCACCTTGTTGGAGATGATGTCGGGGAAGGCGATCGCGGAGCCGCGATAGGGCACGTGCACCATGTCGCATTTGGTCATCGCCTTGAACAGCTCGGCCGACATGTGCACCGAGGTGCCGTTGCCGGACGAGGCGAAGGAGATCTTGCCGGGGTTGGCCTTGCAGTAGTCGATGAACTCGGAAACCGTCTTCACCGGCATCGCATTGGAGACGACCAGCATGTTGGTGAGCTGCATGATGCTGGCGACCGGCACGGTGTCGCGCAGGAAATCGTAAGGCAGCTTCTTGTAGAGCGAGGTCGAGATCGCATTGTTGGGCGCGACGAACAGCAGCGTATAGCCGTCCGGCGGCGAATTGATCGCGGCGGCGGCGGCGATGTTGCCGCCGGAGCCGGCCTTGTTCTCGACGATGAACTGCTGGCCGAACTTGTCCGACAGCCACTGCGCCATGATCCGCGCCACGATGTCGACCGGGCCGCCGGCGGCAAAACCGATCATCCAGTGCACGGGGCGGTCGGGATAGGCGGCGGAGGCGGGAGGGGCCGCGCTGAAAAGACCTGAAAGAAAGACCAGCCCGAAAACAGTGTTACGCAAAATTCGCAACATGAAGCCTCCCATTGCTTTATTGTCGTTGGGCCGCATGCTTTCACAAAATCGGGCCGCTGCCTACTTCGCCGCAAGTCGGCGTTGACGCAGGCCCGCCGGGACCGACCATGAGATTCGCCTTTCCTGTCCTTCTCGCCGCGGCGCTGCTCGGTGGCCCCGCAGCTGCTCAAACCGGAGGCAACGCCATTTCGACCGCTATACTCAGCCTCAGTCTCGGCACCGCCACGCCCGGCGGCGGCTTCCCGCTCTATGGCAATGCCTTTGCGCAAGCGATGAACGCGGCCGATCCGCAAACCACCATCGCCCCCCGCAACACCAAGGGCAGCAATGAGAACATTCCGCTCTTGGAGAAGGGCGAACTCGACCTCGCGCTGGTCGCGGGCGAGCCGGCCTATGAGGCCTTCGCCGGCATCGGCCGCGCGCCCGTGCGACTGAAGATCCTCACCGCGATCTATTCCAACCCCGGCATGTTCGTGGTGCGGGCGGACAGTCCCTACAGAACCATCCGCGATCTGGTGGGACAGCCCGTCGCGTTCGGCGCCAAAGGCTCGGGCCTGCCGATCCTGGCGCGCTATGTGCTCGATGGCCTCGGCTTGAGGCAGGACGAGGATTTCAAGGCCATCTATCTCGACCGCGCCGGCGACGGCCCCGCGATGGTCGAGGATGGCCGTGTCGCAGCGCTCTGGGGCGCCGGCATCGGCTGGCCCGGTTTCGCGGCGGTGGCATCGAGTGCCTCAGGCGCGCGCTTCATCGCACCGAGCGCCGAAGAGATCACGCGCATTCGTGCCAAGCATGCGTTCCTGAAGCCGATGCTCGTGCCGGCCGGCTCGTACCCGAAGCAGTCGGAGCCGATCGCCTCGCTCGGCTCCTGGAGTTTTGTCCTCACGCGCGAGGATCTGCCCGACGACGTCGCCTATCGCCTGGCGAAGACGCTGCACGGCGTCGAAGCGACGTTCTGCAAGCAGCTCGCGCAGGCCTGCGAGACCACAGCGGCAAACACCATCGCGGCGGCGCCGAAGCCGGAGCTGATTCATCCGGGCGTGATGAAGTATTTTCGCGAGATCGGGGTAGCGAGGTGACACCGCAGTCTCGTGCCCCGGATGCTGCGCAGCGCGCCGCGCCTGCGGCGTGATGCGCTGCTGATCCGGGGCCCAGCGTGCCCTGGCGGAGTTGTGGGTCCCGGCTCTGCGCAGCGGCACTTCGCGCCGCGGCGCGTCCGGGACACGGAGATCGTGTCTACTTCTTCACCATCGCACACGCCGGGTCCGGCGGCCCGAACGCCTTGTCGCCGGAGATGGTCGTGAGGATCTTGTAATAGTCCCACGGATATTTGCTCTCCTCCGGTGTCTTCACCTGCACCAGCCAGAGGTCGTGCACCATCAGATTGTCTTCGCGGAGCTTGCCGTTGCGGGCGAAGAAATCCTCGACCGGTTTTGCGCGCATGGCGGCGGCGACCTTGAGCGGATCGTCGGTGCCGGCGTCCTTGATGGCGTTGAGATAGTGGATCACGCTCGAATAGACGCCGGCCTGCCACATCGACGGCATCTTGTTCATCTTGGCGAAATAGCGCTTCGACCATGCGCGGGTCTTGTCGTCCATGTCCCAGTAGAACGACGTCGTCAGCAACAGGCCTTGCGCGGCCTGCAATCCGAGGCCGTGGATGTCGGTGATCAGCGCCAGCAGCGCCGCCATCTGCTGGCCGCCCTTGAACACGCCGAACTCCGAGCCGGTCTTGATCTCGTTCATGTTGTTGGGGGGACCTGCCGCAATGCCGATGATCTTGGCCTTGGAGGCCTGCGCCTGCAGCACGAAGGAGGAGAGGTCAGGCGTTGCCAGCGGCGGCTTAACCGACCCCAGCACCTTGCCGCCATTGGCGGTGATGACGCTCGAGGCATCGCGCTCCAGCGAATGGCCGAAGGCGTAATCGTCGGTGATGAAGAACCAGCTGTCGCCGCCACGCTTGACCACCGCGTCGGCAGTGCCGACCGCAAGGGCGCGGGTGTCGAACACCCACTGCATCGCGTAGGGCGAGCAGAATTTTCCGTGGAAGTCCGCGGTGCCGGTCGAATGGGTGATGAACAGCCGCTTCTTCTCGTTGGCGATGTTCTGCACCGCGAGCCCGACCGCGGAGACCGGCACGTCGACGATCAGATCGACCTGCTCGACGTCGTACCAGCGCCGTGCGAGCGAGGCGCCGATGTCGGCCTTGAGCTGGTGATCGCCGATCACAATGCTGATCGGCTTGCCGAGCACGGTGCCGCCGAAATCGTCGATCGCCATCTGCGCCGCCGTCACCGAGCCCTGGCCGGTCGGCGCGGAGGCCGGACCGTTCATGTCGGTGAGCACGCCGATCTTGACGACGTCGTCGGAAATCTGCGCCGAGGCCGTGCTCGGCAAGAGCGCTGCCGCCAAAGCGGTCGCGACAAAGCCAGCCGCGACCGGCAGTCCAAATCTCGTTGGATTCACGCGTGTCCTCCCCTGATCCGGCTCGTTGGCCGGTGTTGCTTGTCCCGGGTATGGCCCGGCTGAATTGGTTTCTTTTGCAACTATTAGGGGGCGGGCGTCAATGTCAGGCTGCGAAGCGGATCTGCCCGGCCGGCGAGGGATCGTAGCCGGTCAGCTCCTCGGCGCGCTGCCGCAGCCGCCGTTCGCTGAGAAACCGGATCAGGGCCTGCATCGGCGGGCGGAAATAGCTGCGCTGCCGCATCGCCAGATCGAGATTCTCCCAGACCAGCGGCACGAAATCGAGCCCGGCCGAGCGTGCTGCCGCGCGTGTCGCCACACCGCAATCGGCCTGGCCGGCTCGGACCATTTCGGCGAGATCCGGCCCGGTGAGCGCCGGCGGCTCCGCCCGGCGCAGATCGCGGGTGGTGGCGTCCGCGCGCTTCAGCAGGACGTCGAGCAGCATCTGTGCGCCCGTTCCCTGTTGTCGCATCGCCATCCTGGCGCCGAGTGCGAGCACGTCGGCGAGACTGCGCAATCGCTTCGGATTGCCGGGCGGCAGCACCAGGCCCTGCTCGCGGCGCGCAAACGCGACCAGCAGCGCATCATGCAGGTCCGGCGCGTCTCGCAGCGCCGTCACACTGGCGTCGGAGGCAACATTGCCGGAGGCATCCAGGCTGTGAAAGTGCACGGCCACAGCGGTCACCTCGTCGCGCTGGAGGCGCTCAAGTCCGCGCGCGCTGCCCTCGCTCATCGATCCCAGGCCGGAACCGGATTCGCGCAGGCTCCAATCCAGCAGCTCGTCCTGGCTGCCACCCATGACGGGTGGCGGCTCCGTGGCCAGCATGCCCGCAGGGCGTGCCAGTCCGGACAGCACCCAGAGGTCGAGCTCGTGCCGCGGAAAGAGCCACTTCCCGGTCACCTTGCTACAGGGGATCGCGCCGGTGGTGACGAGTTCGTAGAGCTTGCGTTCGCCAAGTCGGAGATAGTCAGCGGCTTCACTGGTCGTCAGGAATTCCATCCTGCATTCCTATGCAAATTCTTGCTTCTTTTTGGACTTTCGTCGCAGGTGGAATTCTGCATTTCACTTTATGTCCGTCAGGACCATGCCTGATGATCTCGTTGCTTTGCAACACATCGTGACGCGGTGATGCTTATCTTGGTTGACGATCTTGAGACATTCGAATGGTGCGGGCCTTGCGACCGTCTCGTGCGCATGTGCAATCAACGTGCCGGTTGATTCATTGCCGAAATATCCCGAGTGAGCCGTCACAGCGCGATCGGCTGCGCACGCCAAAGTCTGACGCCGGTAGTGGTTTATTCTCGTTCTATCTCCTGTTGCCGCCGTCGGGCGACGCGATGGGCAAACGCGTCACGAGTGCGGCGTAATCGATCATCATGATCGCGCCCGTCTCCAATGGGAACCCGCTCATGGCCATTCGCCGCCTGTCCGTTGCACTCGCGCTTCTCTGCGGCCTCGCCGCGGGCATCGCGGCGTCGTCCGCGGAGGACCGCGCAATCGTCCTGGCCACGACGACATCGACGCAAGAATCCGGCCTGCTCGATCATCTATTGCCGATCTTCCATGACAAGACCGGCACCGATGTGAGGGTGATCGCGCAGCGCGCCGACGAGGTGCTCGACGGCGTGCGAAAGGGAGAGGCGGACGTCGTGCTGATTCATGCACGGCCGCAGGAGGAAAAATTCGTCGCCGATGGTTTTGCCGTGAAGCGCCTTGACGTGATGTACAACGATTATGTGCTGATCGGGCCGAAGAGCGATGCTGCCGGCGTGAAGGGCAAGGACATCGCGACCGCGCTGAAGGCGATCGAGGCCAAGGGCGCGCCGTTCGTGACGCGCGGCGATCGCTCCGGCACGCACGCTGCGGAGCTCGCGCTCTGGATCGTCGCCGGCATCGACATCGCCGCTGCCAAGGGCGCCTGGTATCGCGAAGCCAAGGAGGGCATGAGCGCGGCGCTCGAAGCCGCGCGGGGCACAAATGCCTATGTGCTGTCGGACCGCGGCAGCTGGATCGCCTTGAGGGATCGCGGCGATCTCGACATCATCGTCGAAGGCGACAAGCGACTGCTCAACCAATACGGCGTGATGCTGGTCAACCCCGAGAAGTTTCCGAACGTGAAGAAGGAACTGGGACAGACCTTCGTCGACTGGCTGGTCTCGCCGGACGGGCAGGCGGCGATCGCCGGCTACAGGGTCGACGGGCAGCAACTGTTCTTTCCGAATGCCGACAAGTCCGGCGGCTGACATCCGCATCTTCCTGCGGTTGCCAAACCGGACGATGCATGGTCCATCATGGCGCATGACCCAGCGCCTGCCGCCATCGCTGACGCCGCTCGACACCGCGCTCGCCGCGTTGCTGCGAGACGTTGCCCCGATCGCATCGGTGGAATTGCCGCTGGGCGAGGCGGCCGGCTGCATCGCAGCCGGAACTCCGCTGCTTGCGGCCCATCCGCCGCACGACATTGCCGCCACGGACGGATGGGCGCTCACCGCCAATAACCTTGTCGGCGCGTCCGCCTATGCGCCGCTGCCTTTGACTCACGGGCCGGCATGGGTTGAGACCGGCGATGCGATGCCGGAGGGGTGCGACTGCGTGCTTGATGCCGACGCCGTCGATATCTCCGGCCCGCTTGCCCAGGTGCTGGCGGAGGGCATGCCGGGACAGGGCATCCGGCGCGCCGGAAGTGCCATCGCTGCCGGCATGACGGCCGGCGCGGAGGGCCATCCGGTCGGTCCGGCCGACCTGTTGCTTGCACGGGCCGCTTCGGTGGACAGGCTGGGCGTGCGACGGCCGCGACTGCGCATCGTCAACGTGCCTGGCGCGACGACGACGGCGCATATGATCGCCGGGATCGCACGCGAGGCGGGACTGGATGTGAAGACGAACCAAGCCGCCGCGCGAGAGGAAGCATCGATTGTCGAAGCGCTCGATGCGTCCTCATGCGACCTGCTCCTGATCGTCGGCGGCAGCGGCGTCGGCCGCCATGATGCGGCCGTGACTGCGCTGGCCCGGCGCGGCGACGTGATCGCCCATGGTCTTGCGCTTCTGCCGGGCCGCACTGCCGCAGTCGGACGGCTCGGAACGGTTCCGGTTATTTCCTTGCCCGGCTTGCCGGATCATGCGCTCGCAGCCTGGTTTGCGCTGGTGCTTCCGCTCGTCGATCGTCTGTCGGCGTGCCGGCCCCGCCGGCAGCTGGCGCTCCCGCTGGCGCGAAAAATCGCATCCAGAGTCGGCATTGCCGAAATCGCGCTGTTGGCCGAGGAACATCGGGCCTGGACGCCGCTTGCCGTGGGCGATTGGCCGCTCCAGGCCATCGCCCGCGCGGATGCCTGGCTGCTCATTCCCGCCAGCCACGAAGGATTTGCGGCAGGCGAGCTGGTCGATGCTTATCCGATGCGGCAGTGATATGGGTTCGGCATGACGATGATCCCGCAACCACCAGGCCGCAGCGCGACCGAACAGGAGCAGTTCCTCAAGATCCTCTCGCGCGAGGAGGCGATGGCGCGCTTCGAGGCTGCGCTGTTCCCGCGGGCGCTTCCGAGTGAAGTGCGCAAGCTTGGCGGTATGCTCGGTGCGGCACTTGCCGAAGACATCACCGCACCGATCGATGTCCCGCCGTTCGATCGTTCCAATGTCGACGGCTTTGCGGTGCGCTCGGCGGATCTCGCCATGGCCGGCGAAGGCGCACCTGTTCGCCTTGCGTTGAACGGCGAGACCATCCACTGCGGCACCGCGCCGGCGCTGCAAGTGGCGGCAGGAACCGCAACGCCGATCGCGACGGGCGGGCCGCTGCCGCGCGGTGCCGACGCCGTCGTCATGGTCGAGCATACTCAGCCGGCCGGTTCAGAGGCGATCGATATCCGTCGTGCCGTCTCGCCAGGCCAATTCGTATCCTATGCCGGATCCGACATCGCGCGCGGCGAGGCACTGCTGCGCGCCGGCACGATCATCGGCTCGCGCGAGATCGGCATGCTGGCGGCCTGCGGCATTGCGGACGTGAAGGTCGCGCGCAAGCCGCGCGTTGCCGTGATCTCGACCGGCGACGAACTGGTACAGCCCGGCGAGGCGCTTGCGCCCGCGGCGATCTACGACACCAACGGGGCCATTGTTGCCGCCGCGATCGACGAGAACGGCGGCGCGGCGGTTTTTCTCGGTGCCATTCCCGACGACGAAGCAGAACTCGAAGCCGCGATGCGCCGTGCGCTGGCGGATGCTGATATGCTGGTGCTCTCGGGCGGCACGTCGAAGGGGGCGGGCGATCTGTCTCATCGCATCATCGGCCGGCTCGGTCAGCCCGGCATCATCGCGCATGGCGTGGCACTCAAGCCCGGCAAGCCGCTGTGCCTTGCGGTGTGCGACGGCAAGCCGGTGGTGATCCTGCCGGGCTTCCCGACCTCGGCGATGTTCACCTTCCATGACATGATCGTACCGGTGCTGCGCAGGATGGCGGGCTTGCCGCCGCGTTCCGATGCGAAGGTGAAGGCCACCGTGCCGGTGCGCATCGCCTCCGAGCTCGGCCGCACCGAATTCGTGATGGCCTCGCTGGTGGAAGGCAAGGATGGCCTTATCGCCTATCCCTCCGGCAAGGGCTCCGGTGCGATCACCTCCTTTGCACAGGCCGACGGCTTCTTGCGCATCGACGCGCTCGCCGACCAGATGCCTGCCGGCACTCACGCCGAGGTGACGTTGTTTACGCCGCATGTGCGGGTGCCCGATCTCGTCATCGTTGGCAGCCATTGCACCGGCCTCGATCTCGTCACCGCACAGCTCGCGCATGTCGGCCTCTCCGTGCGCTCGATCGCCGTGGGGAGCCTCGGTGGGCTTGCTGCGGCAAAGCGCGGCGAATGCGATCTCGCGCCGATTCATCTGTTTGACGACAAGAGCGAAACCTACAATACGCCTTACCTTGTCGAAGGGCTCGAGCTCGTGCCGGGCTGGCGGCGGATGCAGGGCATCGTATTCCGCAAGGGCGACAAGCGTTTCGAGGGTCTGGGTGCGAAAGAGGCTGTTGCCGTCGCGCTCGCGGACTCCACCTGCATCATGGTCAACCGCAACCAGGGCGCCGGCACGCGCATCCTGATCGACCGGCTGCTGGGCGGCGCACGCCCGGAAGGCTATTGGAACCAGCCGCGATCGCACAACGCGGTTGCCGCCGCCGTCGCACAGCGCCGCGCCGACTGGGGCATGACCATTGCGCCGGTCGCCCATGCGGTCGGCCTCGGTTTCATTCCGCTGGCGGAAGAGCATTATGATTTCGCGCTGGTGACGGCGCGCAAGCAGCGGCCGGCGGTGCGGGCCTTTCTCGATGCGCTTGGCTCGGACGAGGCACGCGTAGCGCTGGAGCGAGCCGGATTCCGTCCGGCCTAGACGGACGACGCGGCGCTCAAGCCGCGCGACAGGGTGGGGGACGCGATGGCAAGGCCGCTTTCGGTTGCGATTGTCGGTGCCGGCATGGGTGGGCTCGCGACGGCCGCGGCGCTCCGGCGTGTCGGCATCGATGTCATGGTCTACGAGCAGGCCTCCCAATTCGCGCGCATCGGCGCCGGCATCCAGATCGGTTGCAATGCTATGAAGGTGTTGCGCGCGCTGGGGCTGGAGGCGCGGATGCGCGAGCACTCGTTCTATCCGCGCTCCTGGAACAACCGGGACTGGAAGAGCGGCGACATCAAGTTCGACATGATCTTTGGCGAGAGCGCAGAAGAGAAGTTCGGCGCGCCCTATCTGCTCGCCCATCGCGGCGATCTCCATGCCGCGCTGGCGAGCGTGGTGCCGTATGAATTCGTGAGGCTCAACCACAAGCTCGTGGGGCTCGACGAGACCGGCGACGGTGTCCGCCTGAGCTTCGCCGACGGCACCAGCGCTCTTGCC
This sequence comes from Bradyrhizobium sp. YR681, assembly GCF_000282615.1. GTDB lineage: Bacteria > Pseudomonadota > Alphaproteobacteria > Rhizobiales > Xanthobacteraceae > Bradyrhizobium. Next base: position 9,762 of record NZ_AKIY01000262.1, read on the forward strand.
GATGCCGTGGTCGGCGCGGACGGCGTGCACTCGGCGGTGCGCGACATCCTGTTCGACACCGCGCCGGTCAAATTCACCGGCCGCATCGCCTATCGCACGACCTATCCGGCTGCGCTGCTCGGGGACGAGACCATCGACGACTGCACCAAATGGTGGGGCGAGGACCGTCACATCGTGATCTACTACGTCAAGCCAGACCGCAGCGAGGTCTATCTGGTCACCAGTCAGCCGGAGCCGGATTTTCGTATCGAGTCCTGGTCGGCGAAGGGCGACGTGCGCGATCTGCGCGCCTCGTTCGAGGGCTTTCATCCGCAGGTCGGAAAAGTGCTGGCCGCGTGTCCGGACGTGCACAAATGGGCGATCATGGACCGTGACGCGCTGGAGCGCTGGGCGGATGGCAAGGTGACACTGCTCGGCGATGCCTGCCATCCCATGACGCCCTATATGGCGCAGGGCGCAGCCATGGCGATCGAGGATGCCGCCGTGCTGTCACGCTGTCTCGACGGCATCGACCGTGACGGCGTCGTGGGCGCCTTCCGCCGCTTCGAGGCGACGCGGAAAGCGCGGACGACGCGGGTGCAGGAAACCTCGCGCGCCAACGTCTGGCTCAGGGAGCGGACCGATACGAGCTGGGTCTATGGCTACGACGCCTGGTCGGTGCCGCTGGCGGCTTGAGCTCGATTAGGCCGCGTCGTCCAGCGCCGCGAGCCGTTCGGCTTCCGCGATGTCCTCGACCGTATTGGCATTGAAGAACGGATCGAGCGGCTCGGTCGGCCACGTCACCGTCGCGAGCGAATAGCGCGCGGTCCAGCGGTCGATCTTGCGCAGGTCCTCGACGACCAGCGCGTGGCGCAGCTCGTCGCGCAAGGCGACGCGCCACAGGCCGATCACAGGATGCGTCTGGTCGCCGGATGCGGCGACAGCGAGCTGTGCGTTCTCTTTCTCTCGCGTCTCATGCAATCGCGCGACGAGATCGCGCGGCAAAAACGGACAGTCGCCGGCGGCGCTGAGCACCCACTCCACCTCCGGCCGGTTCGTCGCGGTCCAGTCGAGCGCAGCGAGGATGCCGGCGAGCGGGCCGGGGAAGCCGGGCACGTCGTCGGAGACAACCTGCAGGCCGAACGCGGCGAAGCGCGCGGGATCGCCGTTCGCATTGAGGATCAATCCGTCGCACTGGGGCGCCAGGCGTGCGATCACGCGCTCGAGAATGGTACGGCCGCCGATGGTTCGCATCGGTTTGTCGCCGCCGCCCATGCGGCGCGCCAGGCCGCCGGCGAGCAGCACGCCTTGCGTTGCCGGAATCCTAGTCGTCACCACCTTCACCCTTGCGCTTGTGCTTGGCCGATTCCTCCTCGACGTAAGCGAGATTCTGGTCGTAGACGATGCGCTCCTCGCCCGCGAGCGCGATGAAGCGCTTGCCGCGGGTGCGGCCGACCAGCGTCAGCCCGACCTGCCTTGCGAGATCGACGCCCCAGGCGGTGAAGCCGGAGCGCGATACGAGAATCGGAATGCCCATGCGCACGGTCTTGATCACCATCTCCGAGGTGAGACGCCCCGTCGTGTAAAGGATCTTGTCGCCGGCATCGACGCCATGGCGGTACATCCAGCCTGCGATCTTGTCGACGGCGTTATGGCGGCCGACGTCCTCGGTGTAGCAGAGCGGCTCGCCTTCCTTGCACAGCACGCAGCCGTGGATCGCACCGGCCTCCAGATACAGCGAAGGCATAGTGTTGATGGTCTGCGTCATCTGGTAGAGCCAGGAGGTGCGCAGCTCCGCCTTCGGCAGCGCGACACTCTCGACCGCCTCCAGCAGGTCGCCGAAGGCGGTGCCCTGCGCGCAGCCCGAGGTCTGCGTGCGCTTCTTCAGCTTGGCCTCGAAATTGGTGTGGTGTTCGGTGCGCACCACCACCACCTGGAGGTCGTCGTCGTATTCGACCTCGGTGACGGCGTCATTATACTTCAGCATGTTCTGGTTCAGCAGGTAGCCGAGCGCCAGATATTCGGGATAGTCGCCGATCGTCATCATGGTGACGATCTCCTGCGCATTCAAATAGAGCGTCAGTGGTCGCTCCATCGGCACCTTGATCTCGATTTTTGCGCCGCTCTGGTCGGTCCCGGTCACGCTCTGGGTCAGGCGCGGGTCGTCCGGGTTGGGAAGGATCAGGGGCACCGGGGCTTTGTCGATCTTCATCATGGCCGCGACGTTAGCATGACATTCGGGTCAAGCCGATATAAGCATGACGGCGAGAGAACGAAATGCCGCTGCCTCGTCATTGCGAGCGCAGCGAAGCAATCCAGACTATCTCCGCGGTGGCAGTCTGGATTGCTTCGTCGCTACGCTCCTCGCAATGGCGGTGAGGAGACGGCGGTTCCCCAAAAGACCAGGTCGCTCGCGGAGACGGAGCTGGAATGAAAGTCATCGGCCTTGCAGGCTGGAGCGGTGCGGGCAAGACCACGCTGTTGACGCGGCTGATCCCGCTTTTCAACGCGCAAGGCCTGCGCGTCTCCGTCATCAAGCATGCGCATCACCAGTTCGACGTCGACGTGCCCGGTAAGGATTCCTGGCGCCATCGCGAGGCGGGCGCGGCCGAGGTGCTGGTGGCGTCGTCGAACCGCTGGGTCCTGATGCACGAGCTGCGCGGCGCGGCGGAGCCGCGGCTGCCGGAACTCCTGAGCAAGCTGTCGGCGGTCGATCTCGTCGTGGTCGAAGGCTTCAAGCGCGAGCCGCATCGCAAGATCGAGGTGCATCGCGCCGCCAACGGCAAGCCTCTGCTGTTTCCCGACGATCCCGGCATTGCCGGGATCGCGACCGACACCGCCATTGAAACGCGGCTGCCGACTGTCCATCTCGATGATATCGAGGCTGCGGCGGCGTTGCTGCTGCGCGCGGCCATGCCGGTCGAGGAAGCGGTCGCGAGAAGCGCCGCGATGCGCTGACGAGGCACCATGGCGCAATTATCTGACGATTGTTTTGCCTTTGGCGGACCGATGATGTCGGTCGACGAGGCCGTTGGCCTGATCACGACCCGCGTCAACGCGATCGCCGATCGCGAAACCGTGGCGCTCGTGGATGCCGACGGGCGTGTTTTGGCGCGCGATATCGCGGCACCATTGCCGCTGCCGCCGTTCACTAACTCGGCCGTAGACGGTTACGCCGTGCGCAATGCGGACCTTCCGCAAGCGGAGGAACGGGCGCTCCCGCTCGATGGCCGCATCCAGGCTGGCGGCCTTGCGCAGGCCCCGATCAAGGCCGGGCACACCGCGCGCATCTTCACGGGCGCGCCAATGCCGCCCGAGGCCGAGACGGTTTTCATGCAAGAGGATGTTCGCGTCGACGAGGCTGGCAAGATCGTGCTGCCGCCCGGGCTGAAGCCCGGCGCGAATGTCCGCCCCGCGGGCGAGGACATTCCCCAAGGACACGTCGCGCTGCGCGCCGGCCAACGCTTGCGGCCGCAACATGTCGCGCTTGCCGCAGCGTTCGGTTTGACCCGCCTCGACGTCGTCAGGCGCATTCGCGTCGCTGTGTTCTCGACCGGCGATGAGCTGGCCTCGCCAGGTGAGGTGCGAGCCGCCTCTCAGCTGTTCGATTCCAACCGCTTCATGCTGATGGCGATGCTGCGCCGGCTCGGCTGCGAGGTCAGCGACCTCGGCATCCTGCGCGACGAACGCAGCTCGCTTGCCGATGGCTTGAAGCAGGTCGCAAGCGGCCATGACCTGATCCTCACGACCGGCGGGGTTTCGACCGGCGAGGAGGATCACGTCAAGGCGGCGGTGGAGAGTATTGGCTCGCTCGTGCTGTGGCGGATGGCGATCAAGCCCGGCCGGCCCGTGGCGATGGGGATCATCGACGGCACGCCGCTGATCGGATTGCCGGGCAATCCCGTCGCGAGCTTTGTCACCTTCGTCCATGTGGTGCGGCCGACCGTGCTGGCGCTTGCCGGTGGTCTGCCCGAGCCGCTGCTGCCGATCCCGGTGCGCGCGGCGTTCGCCTACAAGAAGAAGATCGGCCGCCGTGAATATGTCCGCGCCTCGTTGCGGCGCGGAGCGGACGGTGCGTTGGAGGCGGTCAAGTTCCCTCGCGAAGGCGCCGGCCTGTTGTCGTCGCTGGTCGAGACCGATGGCCTCGTCGAACTCGGCGAAGACATCATCGGGGTCGCGCCGGGGCAGGGCGTAGGTTTCTTGTCCTATGCCGATCTGCTCTGACGCCGCACGTTGACGCCACCGCGTCACCTAGCCATGTTGCGCCCATGACCAGAATAACGACCAGAACCACGCTCGATCTCACCGGGCTGAAATGTCCATTGCCCGCCCTGAAAACGCGCAAGGCGCTCAAACCGTTGCAACCGGGCGATCAGCTCGAGGTGCACTGCACTGATCCCCTGTCGGTGATTGACATTCCGAACCTGATCCGCGAGACGGGCGACACGGTGGAGATCACCGAGCGCAACGACGCGCGCATCGTCTTCTTGATAGAAAAAGCAAATGGTTCGATAGAGAGCGTCAATGGTGCACTGCGTTCGTGAGAACGTTACCGCGCTGATACCGACCTTTTGTCTATCGACATCGATCATGGCTTCTGCCCAAATTGACTTTCTCCGTGCAGGCGCGGAGGTTGAGTCTTGTCTGCGATACGCGGATCAACGGGCCACACGAAGCTTGCGCGTCGTATCGGGCATAGAGCCTCGCTGGAGGGGTTAACTTTTTGGACGCGCGTGACGATCCTGGCGCGCGTCGGATGATTGTGCGGAGCAGCAGGGACAGCAGGCTGCACCGCAACGGGCTGAGGACGGGATCTTAGCGGCAGGTTGCTCAGAAGGGCGGCTGCAGGGGAGGAATGCATGGCTTCAATTGAGAGCGCTGGAACACTTTCGGGTGCCGGTGCAGGTTTTCTTGATCGCGAGCGGACCATCGCGACCGCCGGCTTCAATCGCTGGCTGGTGCCGCCGGCGGCGCTCTGTATCCATCTCTGCATCGGCATGGCCTACGGTTTCTCGGTGTTCTGGCTGCCGCTGTCGCGCGCGGTCGGTCTCACCGCGCCGAAGGTGTGCGCAGACATGTCGCTGTTCCAGGAACTGTTCACGACCAGCTGCGACTGGAAGGTCGCCAGCATGGGGTGGATGTACACGCTGTTCTTCGTGCTGCTCGGCATCGCGGCTGCGGTCTGGGGCGGCTGGCTGGAGCGCGTGGGCCCGCGCAAGGCCGGCTTCGTTTCGGCGCTGTGCTGGTGCGGCGGCCTCTTCCTCGGTGCGATCGGGGTCTACACCCATCAGCTCTGGCTGTTGTGGCTCGGCTCCGGCGTGATCGGCGGCATCGGCCTCGGCCTCGGTTACATCTCGCCGGTGTCGACGCTGGTGAAATGGTTTCCGGACCGCCGCGGCATGGCGACCGGCATGGCCATCATGGGCTTCGGCGGCGGCGCCATGATCGGCGCGCCGCTGGCGAACCTCTTGATGAACTACTTCAAGAGCCCGACGTCGGTGGGCGTCTGGGAGACCTTCGTCGCGATGGGCGTCATCTACTTCGTGTTCATGATGATCGGCGCGTTCCGCTATCGCTTGCCGCCGCCCGGCTGGCAGCCCGAGGGCTGGACCCCGCCGTCCAAGGCCAACGCGATGATCTCGAAGGCCAACGTCCATCTCAACGACGCGCACAAGACGCCGCAGTTCTGGCTGATCTGGTGGGTGCTCTGCCTGAACGTGTCGGCCGGTATCGGCGTGATCGGCATGGCCTCGCCGATGCTCCAGGAGATCTTCGCCGGCAAGCTGATCGGCCTGCCGGACGTCGGCTTCAACGCACTCGATGCCGGGCAGAAGGCGCAGATCGCGGCGATCGCCGCGGGCTTCGCCGGATTGCTGTCGCTGTTCAACATCGGCGGCCGCTTCTTCTGGGCATCGCTGTCGGACAAGATCGGACGCAAGAACACTTACTACACTTTCTTCATCCTCGGCATCGTGCTCTACGCGCTGGCGCCGACCTTTGCGGCGATGGGCTCGAAGCTGCTGTTCGTGCTCGGCTTCGGCATCATCCTGTCGATGTATGGCGGTGGCTTCGCGACCGTGCCGGCCTATCTCGCCGACATGTTCGGCACGCAGTTCGTTGGCGCCATCCACGGAAGGCTGCTGACGGCGTGGTCCACCGCGGGCATCATCGGCCCCGTCGTGGTCAACTACATCCGCGAGTTCCAGCTCGCGGCGGGCGTGCCGCGCGACCAGCTCTACAACACCACCATGTATATCCTGTGCGCGATGCTGATCGCGGGCCTGATCTGCAACTATCTGATCAAGCCGGTCGATTCGAAGTGGCACATGAAGGAGGCCGATGTCGCCAAGCTGCAGGCGGCGAGTGCGAGCGCGGCGGCGGCGGGGCCGCACGGCTCTTACGGCATCGGGTTTGGCGGGCTTGACGCCAAGGCGGCGCTGTTCTGGGCCTTCGTCGGCGTTCCCCTGCTGTGGGGTGTCTGGAAGACACTGGAGAGCGCGGTCAAGATTTTCTGATCGCCACCGAGACGGCCGCGGGATGCTCACCAGCGTCCCGCGGCGTTCGCCTTTCAGACATCATCGAGAATGGGACTTAGGGGGATTTCAATGGTTCGCACTCGAATTTGCCTTGCGGCGGTGTTGCTCGTCGCTGGTCTTCATGCCGCGTCCGCGCAGACCGCGACGACACCGCCGGCACCCGCTGCGACGACCGAAGCCAAGCCGGGCAAGATGAAGCTCACTATGCAGAAGCTGAAGGACATGAAGGCGAAGTGGTCCGCCAACAAGCCGAAGCTTAAGGCGTGCCGCGCTGACGTGAAGTCCAAGGGGCTCACCGGCGACGACCGCTGGTTCTACATCGAAGAGTGCATGGGCAAGACCTGAGGCGAAGTTCCGCGTCGCGTTTGTGTGAGGGCGCGTGGCAGGGCGGCTGTCCGCCTCCTAAATGATTATAGATACGTTCTAAATTTACTTGGCGTCTGGTATACCAGAGGTTAGAGTTGCCTGGAATGAGACCTGACGCGTTGGACGCGTGGCACGCGGTTCCCTATGGTCAGGCTTGGAAATAAGGGCGGATCGCGATGGCAATCCCGTCCTGAGGTCATCGCGCTTTTGAGGAGAACGCGGCGTTTCCATGAGCAGCAACGACGACGTTCACAAGGTCAGAGAATTCGAGCATCCGGGCGAGGGGCGCCGGCGCGCCAAGTCCACGCCCAAGGGCCGGCAGGTCGATCCGACCGCCGCGCATGAGATCGAGCTGCTGCTTGGCGATCGCCCGCGGCGGCGCGATCTGCTGATCGAATATCTCCATCTGATCCAGGACAAGTATCGCCAGATTTCGGCGGCGCATCTGGCCGCGCTCGCCGACGAGATGAAGCTCGCCTTCGCCGAAGTGTTCGAGACCGCGACCTTCTATGCGCATTTCGACGTGGTGAAGGAAGGCGAGCCCGATATCGCGCCGCTGACGATCCGCGTCTGCGACTCGCTGACCTGCGCGATGCTCGGCGGCGAAAAGCTGCTCGCGGATCTGCAGAGCGCGTCGGGGCCTGGTATCCGCGTCGTGCGCGCGCCCTGTGTTGGCCGCTGCGACACCGCTCCAGCCGCGGAAGTCGGACACAATTTCGTCGACCATGCGACCGTTGCCAATGTGATGGCGGCCGCGAAGGGCGGAGACACCCACGCGCATCTGCCAAAGTATATCGACTACGACGCCTATGTTGCGAGCGGCGGCTACAAGCTGCTGGGCCGCCTGCGCTCCGGCGAATTGCCCAAGGACGATCTGCTGAAGGCGCTCGACGACGCCTCGCTGCGCGGCCTCGGCGGCGCCGGCTTCCCCACGGGGCGCAAATGGCGCGCCGTGCTCGGCGAGCCCGGTCCGCGGCTGATGGCGATCAACGGCGACGAGGGCGAGCCCGGCACGTTCAAGGACCGCGTCTATCTCGAAAGCGATCCGCATCGCTTCATCGAGGGCATGCTGATCGGCGCCCATGTGGTGCAGGCCTCGGACGTCTACATCTACCTGCGCGACGAATATCCGGCATCGCGCGAGATTTTGGAGCGCGAGATCGCAAAGCTCCCGCCGGGCGGTCCGACGCTGCACATGCGCCGCGGCGCCGGCGCTTACATCTGCGGCGAGGAATCCTCGCTGCTCGAAAGCATCGAAGGCAAGCGCGGCCTGCCCCGGCACAAGCCGCCTTACCCGTTCCAGGTCGGCCTGTTCGGCCTGCCGACGCTGATCAACAATATCGAGACGCTGTGGTGGGTCCGTGACATCGTCGAGAAGGGCGCCGACTGGTGGAAGGGCAATGGCCGCCACGAGCGTCACGGCCTGCGCAGCTTCTCGGTCTCCGGCCGCGTGAAAAATCCGGGCATGAAGCTCGCACCCGCGGGCATCACCGTGCGCGAGCTGATCGACGAATATTGCGGCGGCATGGCCGACGGCCATCAGTTCTACGCTTATCTTCCGGGTGGCGCGTCCGGCGGCATCCTGCCGGCGGCGATGGATGACATCCCGCTCGATTTCGGCACGCTGGAGAAATACGGCTGCTTCATCGGATCGGCCGCGATCGTGATCCTGTCGCAGAAGGACAGCGTGCGCGCGGCGGCGCTGAACCTGATGAAGTTCTTCGAGGACGAGAGCTGCGGCCAGTGCACGCCGTGCCGCGTCGGAACCCAGAAGGCGGCGCAGCTGATGCAGAAGCCGGTCTGGAACCGGGCCCTGCTGGAAGAATTGAGCCAGGCGATGCGCGATGCCTCGATCTGCGGGCTCGGACAGGCGGCATCTAACCCGCTGTCCACCGTGATCAAATATTTCCCTGACGAGTTCAAGGAAGCGGCCGAATGACCAAGATTACGTTCGAGCTCGACGGCAAGCAGGTCGAGGCCAACGCCGGCGAAACGATCTGGCAAGTCGCAAAGCGCCAGGGGCGCGAGATCCCGCATCTGTGCTATTCGCCTGCGCCCGATTATCGCCCTGACGGCAATTGCCGCGCCTGCATGGTCGAGATCGAGGGCGAGCGCGTGCTCGCCGCATCGTGCAAGCGCACGCCGTCGGTCGGCATGAAGGTGAAGACCGAGAGCGCGCGTGCGGTGTCGGCGCAGAAGATGGTGATGGAGCTGCTCGTTGCGGACCAGCCGGCGCGCGAGACCTCGCACGATCCCGATTCGAAATTCTGGCACTGGGCCGAGACCACCGGCGTCACCGAGAGCCGCTTCCCCGCCGCCGAGCGCTGGGCGACGGATGCCAGTCATCCGGCGATGCGGGTCAATCTCGATGCCTGCATCCAGTGCGGCCTGTGCGTACGCGCCTGCCGCGAGGTGCAGGTCAACGACGTCATCGGCATGGCCTATCGCAGCCACGGCTCGAAGATCGTTTTCGACTTCGACGATCCCATGGGCGAGTCCACGTGCGTTGCCTGCGGCGAATGCGTGCAGGCCTGTCCGACCGGAGCCTTGATGCCGGCCGTGATGCTCGACGAGAACCAGACCCGCGTCACCTATGCCGACAAGAAGGTGGATTCGCTCTGCCCGTTCTGCGGCGTCGGCTGCCAGGTCACTTACGAGGTCAAGGACGAGAAGGTGATTTATGCGGAGGGCCGCGACGGCCCCGCCAATCACAACCGTCTCTGCGTCAAGGGCCGCTTCGGCTTCGACTACATCCACCATCCGCATCGCATCACCAAGCCGCTGGTGCGGCTGCCGAATGCGAAGAAGGATTCCAACGACCAGGTCGATCCGGCGAATCCTTTCACCCATTTCCGCGAAGCGTCGTGGGAAGAGGCGCTCGACATCGCCGCCAAGGGTCTGGTCAAGATCCGCGACACCAACGGCGTGAAGGCGCTGGCCGGATTCGGCTCGGCCAAGGGCTCGAACGAAGAAGCCTATCTGTTCCAGAAGCTGGTGCGGACCGGTTTCGGCTCCAACAATGTCGACCACTGCACCCGTCTATGCCACGCCTCGTCGGTGGCGGCGTTGTTCGAAGGTCTCAGCTCGGGCGCGGTGTCGGCGCCGTTCGCAGCCGCGATGGATGCCGAGGTCATCATCGTGATCGGCGCCAATCCGACCGTAAACCACCCGGTCGCCGCGACCTTCATCAAGAACGCGGTGAAGCAGAATAACGCAAAGCTGTTCGTGATGGACCCGCGCCGGCAGACGCTGTCGCGCCATGCGACCAAGCATCTGCAATTCAAGCCCGGCTCCGACGTTGCCATGCTGAACGCGATGATCAACACGATCATCACCGAAGGCCTGACCGACGACCAGTACATCGCGGGCTATACCGAGGGGTTTGAGGACCTCAAGGAGAAGATCAAGGAGTTCACGCCGGAGAAGATGGAGGCGATCTGCGGCATTCCGGCGCAAACGCTGCGCGAGGTTGCGCGCACCTATGCGCGCGCGAAGTCGTCGATCATCTTCTGGGGCATGGGCATCAGCCAGCATGTCCACGGCACCGACAATGCGCGGTGCCTGATCGCGCTCGCGCTGATCACCGGCCAGGTCGGCCGTCCCGGCACCGGCCTGCATCCGTTGCGTGGCCAGAACAACGTGCAGGGCGCCTCCGACGCCGGCCTGATCCCGATGTTCCTGCCGGACTACCAGCCGGTCAGCCGCGACGATTTGCGCGGCAATTTCGAAAAGCTGTGGGACCAGGACCTCGATCCCGTCCGCGGTCTCACCGTGGTCGAGATCATGAACGCGATCCACGCCGGCGAGATCAAGGGCATGTATATCGAGGGCGAGAACCCCGCGATGTCCGATCCCGATCTCCAGCATGCGCGCCAGGCGCTCGCCATGCTCGATCATCTCGTGGTGCAGGATCTCTTCGTCACCGAGACCGCGTTCCACGCCGACGTCATCCTGCCGGCATCGGCGTTCGCGGAAAAGGAAGGCTCGTTCACCAACACCGATCGCCGCGTGCAGCTCGCGCGCCAGGTGATCAAGCCGCCCGGCGATGCGCGGCAGGATCTCTGGATCATCCAGGAGATCGGCAAGCGCATGGGCCTGCCCTGGAATTATGCCGGCCCCGGCGATGTCTTCACCGAGATGGCGCAGCTGATGCCGTCGCTGAAGAACATCACCTGGGAGCGTCTGGTGCGCGAGGGCGCGGTCACCTATCCCGTCGACGGTCCCGACGTTCCCGGCAACGAGATCATCTTCACCACGGGATTCCCGACCGCGAGCGGGCGCGGCAAGATCGTTCCGGCCCACGTCATCCCGCCGGACGAGGTGCCAGACGCCGAATATCCGATGGTTCTCTCGACCGGCCGCGTGCTCGAGCACTGGCACACCGGTTCGATGACCCGCCGCGCCCAGGTGCTGGACCAGATCGAGCCGGAGGCAGTTGCGTTCATGTCGCCAAAGGACATGCACAGGAAGAAGCTTGCGCCGGGCGATTTCATTCGGCTGGAGACCCGCCGCGGCGCGGTCGAGGTCAAGGTCCGCTCCGACCGCGACGTGCCCGAGAACATGGTGTTCATGCCGTTCTGCTACGCGGAGGCGGCGGCGAACCTGCTCACCAATCCGGCGCTCGATCCGTTTGGCAAGATCCCGGAGTTCAAGTTCTGCGCGGCGAGAGCCGAGCGGGCCGAGATGCGCGACGCGGCAGAGTAGGCGGTTCGCCTTTGGCAGCACGGTCCGCTGTCGTCCCCGCGAAGGCGGGGACCCATACCGCGTGATCCCTCGATTGTGGACGCTCGCAATCCCGGACCGCGAGCCTTCGCCAAACTCCTCCCTGGGGTTATGGGTCCCCGCCTTTGCGGAGACGACACCGGATGTGCCGCGCGCGGACGCATCCTCCTTGCCATGGCTTCGCTCCTCGCAATGACGGTGGTAAACACCGTCCATGTCCAAAGTCACCCCCGCCACCCGGGCGCTCACGGCCGCCGGCGTTGCCTTCACCGTTCACGCCTACGCCTACGATCCTGACGCCGAGAGCATCGGGCTCCAGGCGGCCGCCGCGCTCGGTGAGAATCCTGCGCGCGTTTTGAAGACGCTGATGGCGCAGGTCGACGGCAAGCCGGTCTGCGTCATCGTGCCGTCCGACCAGGAAGTCTCGATGAAGAAGCTCGCAGCAGCCGCGAGCGGCAAATCGGCGCAGATGATGAAGCCGCCCGAGGCCGAACGCGTCACCGGCTACAAGGTCGGCGGCATCAGTCCGTTCGGGCAGCGCAAGCAGGTCGGCACCGTGATCGAGCAGAGCGCGCTGGCGCATGACCTGGTCTATCTCAATGGCGGTCAACGCGGCTTGCAGGTGCGGCTGAGGCCAGCCGATGTACGGGATGTCCTGAAGGCGATCGTCGCGGATGTGCTGGCGTGAGGGATTGAGCAGGATCATGAGGCGGCCACAGCTCCTGTGGCTCTTCGTCCTGCTCTGCATCTGCTTTCCGGCTGAGGCGCATCAGGTCAACCTTGCGACCGCGCGTGTCGGGCTGGCCGATGGCCGGACGGTCAGCGTCGAACTGGGCCTGAAGGGCAGCGATGTCGATCGGCTGATTGGCACGAAGATCCATGATGCGCGGCAGGATGCGGTCGATCCGGCCGCGGTCGAGGCAGCGAGAGCCGCGATCCTTGCTTATATGAATACGCACCTTGCAGTCACAGGCGGCGGAACGGCCTGCGCATCGGGTGTTGCCGCGATCCTGCCGGATGGTGACGGCGTCATCTATCGCAACAGCTTTGCCTGCGCCGACGTCGCCGGCGACATCGTCTACCGCTCCACGGTGCTCACCGAGAAGGATCCGGCTGCCCGTCAGGTGGTGCTGGTCGCGCGGGGCAAGTCCGAAACGCAGGCATTGCTCGATGCCGGCAATACGACGGTCACGCTCTCTGCCGCGCCGCCGTCGCCATGGTCGACGATGCAGCGCTATCTCCTCACCGGGATCGAGCACATTTTCCTCGGCTATGATCACATCGCGTTCCTGGTCGCGGTGATGCTGTGGGCGCGGCGGCTCGTTCCCGTTGTCAAGATCGTCACCGCCTTCACCATCGCCCATTCGATCACCTTGTCGCTGGCGGCGCTGAACGTCCTCGTCGTTCCGAGCCGTATCGTGGAGCCCGCAATCGCCGCCTCGATCATGTTCGTGGCGGTCGAGAACTTCTTTTCGCGCGACGTCGACAGGCGCTGGCGCGTGGCCTTTCTGTTCGGCTTGATCCACGGCTTCGGCTTTGCCGGCGCGCTGCGCGAGATCGGCTTGCCGCCGGATGCGATCGTTCCGGCGCTTGCCGCCTTCAACGTCGGTGTGGAGATCGGGCAGATCGCGATCGTCGCACTGATGCTTCCGGTGCTTGGCCTGTTGGACCGGTTGAGCATGGTCGGCCACACCGAGCCGGTGCGGGCGGCGAGGCTGGTCTACACGGTGTCGGCAGGCATCAGCCTGCTTGGAGGCTATTGGCTTCTGACGCGCGTCTTCGAGGCCTGATCGGACGGCCTATTGCTTCTGCAACAGCTTCAGCCGGCAGCGTAGCGCCTCGCGGATATGCGCCCTCGCAAGTTGCTCCGCCTTGTCGCCGTCGCGCGCGGCGATGGCGTCGATGATGGTCTGATGCTCGCCGTGGCTGGTCGTGGGGCGTCCCGTCACTGTGAAAGTCGTTGGCCCGAGCAGGGCGATCCAGTCCTGCAATTCCCGGGACGCGTTGTCGAGATAGCGGTTGCGCGCGGCGCGGCAGATCGCCTCGTGGAAGGCGCGGTTGAGCCGGGCCATCTCTGCGGCGTCGGTCTCGGACGCTTCGACGAAGGTCTGTTCGATATCCCTGATGGCATCGAGCTCGGTCGCCGAGGCATGCTCGGCGGCGAGACGCGCGGCGGCCCCCTCCATGATCTCGCGCATGGCGTAGAGCTCGAGCACCTCCGATATGTCGAGGTTGCGCACGATCAGGCCGCGGCCGCCGGCGGGCTCGACGAAGCCGCGCGCCGCGAGGCGGCCGAAGGCTTCGCGAACCGGTGTGCGGCTGACCTTGAGCCGCTGCGCGACCTCTTCCTCGCGCAGGCGGTCGCCGGCGCGGTAGCTGCCGGCCTGGAGCGACTCGCAAAGCGAGCGGAACACGGCTTCGCCCAGTGCGACACCGGCACCGCGCGCGATTGATCCCCCTGCCTTTGCCGGGCGTCTGGCCATGCATCCTCATCGGCAGCCGAACGCATCCTGCCCATGCAGAGATGCCGCTTGCACCGGTTTTGTATATCTTTGTATACAAAAGTGCGCAATGGCAGGCCGCATTGACCGGGACCGCCGGCGGGCGGAATATCTCTAACTTCGTCGCATCGGGCAGACGGCATGAGCAGCAAATACGACGTGCTGGTGATTGGCGGCGGCAACGCGGCACTATGCGCCGCGATCTCGGCGCGCCGCGGCGGCGCCTCGGTGCTCGTGCTCGAAGGCGCGCCAAAGTTCTATCGCGGCGGCAACACGCGCCACACCCGCAACATGCGCTGCGCCCATGACGCCGCGACTGAAATCCTCACCGGCCCCTACACCGAGGAGGAGTTCTGGGAGGATCTGCTGCGCGTCACCGGCGGGCAGACCGACGAGGTGCTCGCCCGTCACATGATCCGGGAGTCCAAGGACATCCTGAACTGGATCGTGGAACAGGGCGTGCGTTGGCAGCCTTCGCTGGGCGGCACGCTGAGCCTCGGCCGCACCAACTCCTTCTTCCTCGGCGGTGGCCGGGCCATGCTGAATGCGCTGTATCTGACCGCCGAGCGGCTCGGCGTCGACGTCGAATACGATGGCGAGGTCACCGACCTCGTGATCGAGGACGGCATGTTCCTCGCCGCGCGCCTCAAGCGGCCGATCAAGGGCGAGACCGAGATTCGCGCGACGTCGCTGGTCGCCGCCGCCGGCGGGTTCGAGGCCAACATCGAATGGCTGAAGCAATATTGGGGCGAGGCCGCCGACAACTTCCTGATCCGCGGTACGCCCTATAATCGCGGCTCGATCCTGAAGATGCTGCTCGACAAGGGCGTGCAGGAGGTCGGCGATCCCACCCAGTGCCATGCGGTCGCGATCGACGCCCGCGCGCCGAAATTCGACGGCGGCATCATCACACGACATGACTCGGTGGTGTTCGGCATCGTCGTCAACAAGCATGCGCAGCGCTTCTACGACGAGGGCGAGGATATCTGGCCGAAGCGCTACGCGATCTGGGGCCGGCTGGTCGCGGCGCAGCCCGACCAGATCGCCTACATCATCTTCGATTCCACCGTCGTCACCAGCTTCATGCCGACGCTGTTCCCGCCGATCGCCGGGCAGACCGTCGCCGAGCTTGCCGGCAAGCTGGAGCTCGACCCCGCCGCGCTGGAAAAGACCATCACCGAGTTCAACGCCGCAGTGCGGCCCGGCACCTTCGACCACACCATTCTCGATGACTGCGTGACCGAGGGCATCACGCCGCCCAAGACGCATTGGGCGCGCAAAATCGAGACGCCGCCTTATCTCGCCTATCCGGTGCGGCCCGGCATCACCTTCACCTATCTCGGCACGCGCGTGACCAAGGAGGCGCGGATGCTGAT
This sequence comes from Bradyrhizobium sp. YR681, assembly GCF_000282615.1. Classification (GTDB taxonomy): domain Bacteria; phylum Pseudomonadota; class Alphaproteobacteria; order Rhizobiales; family Xanthobacteraceae; genus Bradyrhizobium. The sequence goes on from NZ_AKIY01000262.1 coordinate 25,242, forward strand.
GGCGGACGGCAAGCCGTCAGCCAACATGTTCGCGGCCGGCGAGATCATGGCGGGCAACGTGCTCGGCAAGGGCTATGCCGCCGGCATGGGCATGACCATCGGCAGCGTGTTCGGGCGGATCGCGGGACGGGAAGCGGCACGCCACGCCAAGAACTAGAATGAAGAAAAGATAGGGAGAACCCATGTCACGCATTGCCATTGCTTCGATCGCGGCGCTGCTGATGGTCGGCCAGGCCCGCGCCGCCGACCCGATCACCCTGCGCGACATGGGCTCGTTCCATGTCGGCGGACGCCTTGTCGAAATCTCAGGCAAGCCGGTGAGGGAGGTCGTGTTCGCGCCCGGCGGCGTGCCGGCCAAGGTCGATCCCAACGGCACCTATCAGGTCGAGCAGATGTATGTGCAGTATTTCCTGCCGGCCAATGAGAAGGGCGCCTATCCGCTGCTGATGTGGCATGGCGGCGGACTGACCGGCGTCACCTACGAGACCACGCCTGACGGCCGCGAAGGCTGGCTGAATTATTTCCTGCGCAAGGGATGGGCGGTCTACAATTCCGACGCGGTGGAGCGCGGCCGCGCGGGCTGGGCGCAATACCCTGACATCTTCAAGGGCGAGCCGGTCTTCCTCACCACGGCCAACCCGTTCGAGCGTTTCCGTATCGGCGACGGGCCAAACTCCTACGATCCCGATCCCGCCAAGCGAAAATTGTTGCCGGGCAACCAGTTTCCCGTCGAAGGCTACGAGAATTTCGTCAAGCAGAACGTGCCGCGCTGGACCACGACTGATGATGCGACCATCGCCGCCTATATCGCCGAGATCGATCGCGTCGGCCCTTCGGTGCTCCTGTTCCACAGCCAGGCTGGCACTTTCGGCTTCAAGGTTGCGCAGGCCCGCCCCGACAAGGTCAAGGCGCTGATCGCAATCGAGCCGGCCGGCATCGGCGATCTCGCCAAGGCGGATGTGCTGAAGAACATCCCGACCCTCATCATCTATGGCGATTATATCGAACGGGATTCGCGCTGGCCCAAGATCCGCGCCAACGGCATCGCCTTTGCGGAGGCCATCAAGGCGGCGGGCGGCAGTGTCGACATCGTCGATCTCCCGCAGGCCGGCATCAAGGGCAATTCGCATATGGTGATGATGGACAAGAACAACCTCGAGGTCGCGGCCCTGATCCAGAAATGGCTCGAGGGCAAAGGCCTGACGAAGTAAAGCCATGCACGGAACCCAAATCCTGGACGAAGCCGACCGCCTGATGACGGTCTGCAATTCCTGCCGCTACTGCGAGGGTCTTTGCGCGGTATTTCCCGCCATGGAGATGCGGCGCGCCTTCTCCGACGGCGACCTCAACTATCTCGCAAACCTCTGCCATTCCTGCGGCGCCTGTTACGTCGACTGCCAGTTCTCGCCGCCGCACGAGTTCAACGTCAACGTCCCCAAGACGCTGGCCGTCGCGCGTGCCGAGTCCTATGCGGCCTATGCGTGGCCGCAGGCGCTGTCGGGCGCCTTTGCACGCAACGGCCTCGTCATCAGCATCGTGGCGGCGCTCAGCATGGCGGCCTTCATCCTCGGTTTTGCGGCCCTGAACGACCGCAACGTGCTGTTCGGCGTGCACACCGGGTCCGGTGCGTTCTACAAGCTGATGCCGCACAACGCGATGGCGGCGCTGTTCAGCGCGGCTTTTCTCTATGCCATCTTCGCGCTGGTCATGAGCGTGCGCGCGTTCTGGCGCGATATCGGGACGCCGATTGGCGGCCGTGCCGATGGTGGCTCGATTGTCCAGGCGATCCGCGACGCCGGCGAGCTGCGCTATCTCCATGGCGGCGGTGTCGGCTGCTACAACGAGGACGACAAGCCGACCGACCGCCGCAAGCTTTTCCACCATCTGACGTTCTACGGTTTCCTGCTGTGCTTTGCCGCGACGTCGGTCGCAACGCTCTATCACTACCTCTGGGGACGCGAAGCGCCGTATCCGTGGTGGGATCTGCCCGTCGTGCTCGGCACGCTCGGTGGCATCGGCCTCATCGTCGGACCAATCGGGCTGTTTGTCGCGAAGTCACGCCGCGCGCCGGAGCTGCTCGACGAGCAACGCTACGGCATGGATGTGGGCTTCATCGCCATGCTGTTCCTGACGGGGCTCACCGGCATGCTGCTTCTGATCCTGCGCGAGACCGCGGCGATGGGGCCGCTGCTGGCACTGCATCTCGGCGCGGTGTTCGCGCTGTTCATCACCATGCCCTACGGCAAGTTCGTGCACGGCATCTATCGCTTCGCGGCGCTGGTGCGTTACGCGCAGGAGCGGCGTAGCGAAGCCGGCTCTTGAGATTCAACCGGCGCGGAAGCGGCCTTCGCGCAGGAAGGTGATCGTCTGCTCGATCGCGATGGCGTGACGCGGGAGCCCGGTATGGGACGCCTGCACGACGACATGGCCGGTCATGCCGGCCAGCATCGTACTTTGCACCGAGACCCGTCCGTCATTCGGCTTCGGCAGAACGAAGAGGCCGGCGACGGGATCGATGAAGCGGTTTCCGGCGATCACGCCGACGGGATAGTCCAGGGCGGGCAGGGCGTCAGGCCAGGTCGCAGTCGTGAGTTCGAGCCCGGCAGGCCCGTAAAATGCGCGGTAGAGCCGGGATCCGCTCAGGAGATCGGCGACTTCACTGCCGCCGTTTGGCGTGCCCAGCATCACGATTCCGGCGAGCCGCGCCGGGCGATATCTGGCGATATAGGCGCGCGCCACAAGGCCGCCCATCGAATGCGCGACGAAGTACAATGGCACATCGCGTTGAGCAAAGCCTGTGACCGCCGGATGGATGTCGTCCGCGAGCGCCGCGATCGATTTGCTGCGGCTGGCATAGTCGATGTTCAGCGTCGCAAACCCGCTCGCCTTGAGTTCTCGTTCGAGCCTGGCCATGGATGCCGAGGTCCGCGCGATGCCGTGGAGCAGCACCACTCCCGGGCATCGCGCGTCGCCTGATCGAGGCGCCTCGTGCACCTGTCTTACGCTACCTCGCGCTCCGGCGCGGACGCCTGCTCGCGGGCCATCGTCGTTGCCGTGACATAGTCGGTCTTGCCGGTGCCGAGCAGCGGCACCTTGTCGACCACCATGATCGCCGCGGGAACGGTCAGCTCGGACGCGCCGATCGCCTTGGCCTGGCCCTGCATCGCGCTGCGCTCGGCATTCTTCTCCGTCGTCAGCAGCACGATACGCTCGCCCTTGCGCTGATCGGGGATCGACACGGCAACCGAGCCGGCCTGGGGCCAGAGCGTCGTCGCGATCGCCTCGACCGCCGACAGCGACACCATTTCGCCCGCGATCTTGGCAAAGCGCTTGGCGCGGCCCTTGATGGTGATGAAGCCTGCCGCGTCGATCGCCACGATGTCGCCGGTGTCGTGCCAGCCCTCGGGGAGCACCTCGAGCACGCCGGGATTTTCCGCGCGCAGGTAACCGAGCATCACGTTCGGTCCGCGCACCGAGAGGCGTCCGCCTTCCTCGATGCCGGGGACCGGATCGAGCTTGCTCTCCATCAGCGGCGACAGGCGGCCGACGGTGCCGGGGCGGTTGGCCATCGGCGTGTTCATCGCCAGCACCGGCGCCGTCTCGGTGACGCCATAGCCTTCGAGGATGCGGATGCCGTAGCGCTCCATGAACACCTGCCGCGTGCGGTCCTTGACGGCTTCGGCGCCGGCGATCACCAGACGCAGAGTGCGGAAGTCGTAGGCGTGGGCCGAACGTGCGTAGCCGGTGAGGAACGTGTCGGTGCCGAACAGGATGGTGGCGCCGGTCTGGTAGATCAGCTCCGGCACGATCCGGTAATGCAGCGGCGAGGGGTACATGTAGATCGGAATGCCCGCGAGCAGCGGCATCATCATTCCGCCGGTCAGCCCGAAGGAATGGAACACCGGCAGCACGTTGAACACCTTGTCATTCGCATTGGCATCGACCCGCGCCAGTGCTTGCGCCGAGTTGGCAAGGATGTTGCGATGGGACAGCACCACACCCTTGGGCGTGCCTTCCGAGCCCGACGTGAACAGCACGACGGCCGGATCGTTGGCCTGGCGGGCGACGCGCGGCGCGGTGCCGGCGAGCAGGCCCTTGATCTTGTCGGCGGTGCCGATCGAGGCGCGGACATCCTCGAGATAGACGACGCGCGCCTCAGCGGAGATCGCGGCCATCAGCTTGTCGAGCTTGCCCTTCTCGATGAAGGCTTTCGAGGTCAGCACGGTCTTGACCTGCGCGGCCTTCATGGCGGCGAGGACATTGACCGGGCCGGCCGAGAAGTTGAGCATCGCCGGGACACGGCCGATGTTCTGCAGTGCCATGAAGACGACGGCGACGCCTGCGGAGTTCGGCAGCAGCACGCCGACATTCTCGCCGACGGAGGTACCGGTCTCGAGCTTGCGGCTCAGGACCTGCGCGCCAAGGATCAGCTTGCGATAGGTCAGCTGGGTGCCGAGCGCGTCCTCGACGATGACCTTGCCGGTGTCGCGGTCGCGATAGGCATGTCCGAGCGCTTCGAACAGCGTGTGATCGAGCATGGCATTCTTGACCATCGCATCGATCATCACGTCCTGGAGCGCGGCGCCAGCGGCATTGCGGCGCGCCTTGCCCTTCAGCGCCGGATCGACCGGAAGCTTGACCGGCGGCAGGATCGTGACCGTCACCCGCGGGAACCACGAACGCTTGATCTGGCTGCTGTTGAGGTAGCTCAGATGCGAACGTTGCGCGCCTTCGATGCGGACCGGCACGACGACGGCATCGGCCTTGTCCGCGATCATCGCGGTGCCGTCATAGACCTTCATCAGCGAGCCGGAGACGGTGATGCGTCCCTCCGGGAAGATGACGACGGGCTCACCGGCGGCGACGAGCTTGATCAGGTCGCGCGCGGCCAGCGGCTTGGTCGGGTCCATGGTGTAATGCTTGACCACGCGCAGGAACGGTTTTGCCCACCAGGCCTTGGCGATACCGGTATCGACCGCGAAGCTCGCGTCGATCGGCAGCACGGCGTGCAGCAGCGGGCCGTCGATCAGGCTGACATGGTTGGGCGCGATCAGCATGCGGGTGCCCGGAGGCGGCAGGTTTTCCAGCCCGCGAATCTCGGTGCGGAAGAGGGCGCGGAACAGCAGTCCGCCGAAATCGCGCACGCCTTCCTTGCCCCACTTGGTCAGCACGAACCACACCGCGCCGAAGCTGGCGAGGCCGAGGCCGAAGAAGATCCAGCCGACATGCAATCCGCCGGCCTGGAGCAGCGCGACGAACAGCGAGCCGACCACCATGAAGGCGGCCTGCAACACGTTGCCGGCGGCGATGATGCGGGCGCGTTCGTTCGGGGCCGACCATGCTTGCACGGCGGCGAAGGACGGAACGACGAACAGGCCGCCGCCGAATGCGAAGGCGACGAAGTCGGCCAGCATGCGCAGGCCTGAGAACGAGGTCGCGAAGTCGGCCGCTGCGATCTCGTGCCCCTTGGTGGTCACGGCGATGGCCCAGGCGAGATCGAGGCCGGCAAACCCCATGATGATGGCGCCGATCGGCACCAGCGCGAGGTTCGGGCGCACATGGCTGAGGCTGGCCGCGAACAGCGAACCGATGGCGATACCGATCGCGAAGATCGCGAGGCACAGCGTCACCACGCCCTCGGTGCCGCCGACGACGTCCTTGACCAGCGCCGGCAGCAGCGACAGCACGATGGCGCCGACCAGCCAGAACCAGGAGACGATCACGGTGCCGTCCCACAGCCGGTGGTCGGCATGCAGCGTCTTCAACAGGCTCACCGTCGAGGTCCAGGGATTGGCATCGACGGGCAGATCGGGCGCGGAGGGCGTCGTCTGCGGAATGCGGGAGGCGAACGCCCAGGACAGCAGGGCGAGCACGACCACGGCCGATGCGACCCAGCCCATATGCGCCGAGCCGGCCACGAACTGGCCGCCGGCGACGGTGCCGAGCAGGATGGCCATGAAGGTCGCGCCTTCGACCAGCGCGTTGCCGGTCGCGAGCTCGCCGAGCTCGAGCTGATCCGGCAACATGGAATATTTCACCGGGCCGAACAGGGCGGCGATGATGCCGAACAGCGCAAGCGCCGTGAACAGCAGCGGCACCGAGTGCAGGAAGAAGCCGGAGGCGGCAAAGGCCGCGGCAAAGATCTCGGCGAATTTGAGCCGCCGGGCGACGACGGATTTGACGTATTTGTCGGCGAGCTGGCCGCCGAGGCCGGACAGGATGAAATAGGGGAAGATGAAAACGGCACCTGCCACCGTCACCAGCGCATCGCCGTGGCCGGTCGCGGCGCTGTAAAGCAGGATGATGACGAGTGCGTTCTTGAGCACGTTGTCATTGAGCGCCGAGAAGAATTGCGCCCAGAATAGCGGCGCAAAGCGGCGTGACGACATCAAATCCCTGATCATGACCAGTCCTGTTCCAGAGAGGCAGCCTGAGGTTGTTCTATTGTCGGTGAAAGCGTCACGACCGGAAGGGCATGGGCGCGCGATAGCAGGCTGCCGGCCTGCTCTGTCCCCTCGGTCCCTCCGATCCTGTTGGTCTCCAAATGGTCTCGTTAGGTTCGCAAATTTCCGGTCGCGGCGAAGTTCGGGCGGAACGGCCGCGCTTACCGGATATCGCGCCGGGCGATGAGGAAAAGCTGAACCGCGTCTCCAGGCATTGCGAAATCGGCCGCCAATGTCGGGACATGGTAATTCCTTCCTTGCAACCGGGTCTGGCATTCGAGCCGAGCGGAACGTGCCGGCTGCGGCCTGCCTCAGGTGAGATGGGCGAGATGCCGAAAGGGCGAGAGGCGGCGGAGAAGGCCGAAGCGGCGGCCGTTGTGACGGGCGCGGTTGGCCCGCCACATCCGGAAGGTGGCGCGGCGCTCGGTCAGCACGCCGGCAATGTCGCAGGCATTGGCGATGCGGTCGATCGGCGCCATGGCGAGCTTGAGGGCGGCCCGGCCGAGGCCGGTCACGAGGGCCGCAGCGTCATCAACGAAGGTGGTGGCGATATCAACAGCGAGGGTTTGCATTTTGCAGGTCTCCAGGTTAAATTGAACAATGTTCACGTGAGTAGCTCTAAAATGAACAATGTTCAAGAAGAATCGCTGCGCGACCAAAAAAAATTTCGGAGGCGGCTTCAGATCCTGGAGATCGCCCGCAACATCATTGCGACTAAAGGTTTGAGATCGTTGAAGGTTCGGGACGTTGCGGAGGCCGCCGGCTGCTCGGTCGGCAGCATCTATAACGAGTTTGGCGACTTCGACGGGGTGATCCTGACCGTCAATCGGGAGACAGTCCAGGCGCTGACAGTGCGGCTTGAGGGCGTTCCGACCGAAGATCCCGTCCGCCAGCTCTACGGGCTGGCTGCGACCTATCTCGAATTTTTCGCCGAGCACGCCAATCTGCTGCGGTCGCTGTTCGAGCATCGGATTGAGGACGACCGGCCCTATCCCGACGACATCCTTCAGATGGTGATGGACGCCTTCGCGCTGATGCACGCGCCCTTGGTGCGGCTGCTCCCGGATGCGGATGACGTGAAGATCGCGCTGTTGTCGCGCACCCTGTTTTCAGCGGTGCACGGCATCATCTCGCTCGGCCTCGAGGAGCGCATGGTGGCCGTGCCGCCCCAGATGCTGCGTCAGCAGGTCGATCAGTTCGTCGACGTGCATCTTGCGGGTCTTGGGATTGTGCCGTCCGCGCGGTCAGCTTGATAGGGCGAAGCAGGCCGGCCCGGCGCTACCATTGATATCGCAGGCTCGCAGTGCCGGAATAAGTGGTGCTGCGTGCCGCGAACTCGCCGTCGAATTTGGCCGACAGGGCAACGCCCATCGCGTCGCGAAGCATCAGGCGCAATCGCATACGGACTCAGGCGAACCCGGCTTGATGCACGCGCGGCGCGGTCTCAGCCTCTCGCCACGGCGGCTTCGCGTGGCCGTGCAGCGACAAGGACGACGTCCGGCCGCCCGCTGTCGACCTGAACCCGGTTGCGTCCCTTCTCCTTGGCGCGATAGCAGGCTGCGTCCGCACGCCGCATCGCGTCCTCGAGCGTCGTCTGGCCGTCTGCAATGCAGGCAACGCCGATGCTGGCGGTCACCGCAAAGCAACGATCGTCCCAAGCGAAGCTGAACAGCTCCAGCGCCCGTCGCAGCCGTTCGGCGATATCGACGGCGTTCGCAGGCGGGCACTGCGGCAGGATCAGGCCGAATTCGTCGCCGCCGAGCCTAGCCACCATATCATGCGGCCGCCGGTCATGTTGCAGCAGGCCGGAGACTTGGCAGAGCAGGCGGTCGCCGGCGAGATGGCCGCAGCTGTCGTTGACGTTCTTGAACTGGTCGAGGTCGAGCAGGACCAGCGCAAGCGAGCCGGCTGCAATATTATCAAGCTCGCTTTGCAGCCGCGCCTCGAAGGCGCGGCGGTTGGCAAGGCCGGTCAGCCAGTCGTGCGATGCCTGCCAGGCGAGGCGCTCCTTCTCGTCATGCAAGGCATCTTCGAAGGCATGTCGTTGCCGTACCAATCGCCGCGTGTGCCAGATCAGGAGCAGGATCAGCGTCAAGGCGGTGACGATGTTGATGCAGGTTAGCGTCATCTTGATGGCGCGGGAGCCTTCGCCGAGGACGGTGGAGAAGCGGTTGGCGTGCACCGTGAATTGTGTGTTGAGCTCAGAGAGTCGCGACGACAGGAATTGCAGGCGGCTGCTGTCGCGAATTGGGCCCTTCTCCAGCTCGGACCGGATCACCTCGCCGAACACGCTCAGCTCCAGCAGCATGGGGTCGGTGGCCGTCCACTCGCGGATCGCTTCCTGAAGGAAGCTGACGCGGTTGAAATAGCGGAACAGCCAGATCAGGCCCGGCACGTCATCGGGATGGTTGCCACCTTGCAGGAAGCCGATGCGGGCGGCCTCGACGTCGACAGGATCGCGCTCCAGCGCCCAGCGCGCAAACTCGTCGCCGATGGGAACGGCGAGAGACGCCTCGTATTGCGCGAACTGGCCCTTGTCGCCCGAATGCAGATAGAGGTTGAGGAAATAGACGGCGTTCTTCTGCGAGCGCGACCACAGCGCCTCGCCCGCGACATAGGCGCGGACCGACGACATCACCTCGAGGCTGAATCCCGCAATCGCCGCCTGCAGCACGACGACCATCACGAAAGGCGAGACGAGCTTGATGACGTGAAGGAAGCTGTGTCCCTTCATCGAAGACGCTGTTCTGCGAAACACCCTACGTTCCCCAAATCGATCAACGACCCCAGCGGAGCGTTGCGCCTGCAACGCCAAGTAGAGGAGAAGGTTGCTTAACTCGACCTGAAAAGTGCGTCGGACCGCATCGCAGGGTGAAGGCGTTGTGAAGCGGATGCGCGCAGATTGTCGTAAATGCCGACTAACCGGAACTGGCACGGCATTGACGCAACAATGCCGTGCATTCGTCCTGCGCGATTGACCTGATCGATAGGGGGGAGGCGGCGCTAGACCAGCACCGGCTTGCGCACGCGACCCGCATCGCCGAACACGCGCAGGTAACGCTCGATCTCCGAGGGCAGGCCGGTCGCCTTTTCCGGATTGTCGGAGAGCTTGACCGCCGGATGGCCGTCGGCCGACGACACTTTGCAGACCAGCGAGATCGGATCGAGATTGAACGAGCCGTCCGGGGTGCAGCCGACGAAGTCGTTGGTGAGGTTGGTGCCCCAGCCGAAGGAGAGCCGCACCCGTCCGGAGAAGTGGTGATAGGTCTCCTCGATCGAGCCGACATCCATCGCGTCGGAGAACACCAGCAGCTTGTCTTTGGGATTGCGGCCTTTCTTCTCCCACCAGGCGATGATCTCCTCGCCGGCCTGGATCGGCGGCGCGCTGTCGGGGCGGAAGCCGGTCCAGTCCGCGACCCATTCCGGCGCATCGCGCAGGAAGGCTTTTGTGCCGAAGGCATCGGGCAGTGCGATCAGGAGGTTGCCACCATAGGTCTGGCGCCACTGGTCGAGGATGCGATAGGGCGCCCAGCGCAATTCCTCGTCGTCCTTGGCAAGCGCCGCGGCGACCATCGGCAGCTCATGCGCGTTGGTGCCGATGGCCTCGAGATCGTTGTCCATCGCGAGCAGCACGTTGGAGGTGCCGATGAAGGAGGGGCCGAGGCCTTCCTTCACGGCCTCGACGCACCAGCGCTGCCAGAGGAAACCGTGGCGGCGGCGGGTGCCGAAGTCGGACAGCCGCAAATTCTCCAGCTTGCGCAGCCGCTCGACCTTGGTCCACAGCTTGGCCTTGGCGCGGGCATAGAGCACGTCGAGCTCGAAGCGGCCGCGGCCCTTGATCGCCGCGCGCGAGCGCAGCTCGTTGAGGATTGCGAGCGCCGGAATCTCCCACATCGTGGTGTGGGTCCACGGCCCGTGGAAATGGATCTCGTACTGGCCCTCGACCTTGCGCAGCTCGTATTCGGGCAGGCGGAATTCGGCCAGCCAACGGATGAAATCCGCCGAGAACATGTGGGTCTTGCCGTAGAAGGTGTTACCGGCAAGCCAGATCAGCTCTTTCTTGGTGAAGCGGATGGTACGGGCGTGGTCGAGCTGGGCGCGCAGCTCGCCCTCGTCGATGATCTCGGCGAGCCGGACATGGCGCGAGCGGTTGATGACCGAGAAGGTCACCTGCCGATTCGGGTAATCTTCCCGAATCATCTGCAACATCAATAGCTTGTAAAAGTCGGTATCAAGCAGGCTGCGGATGATGGGATCCAGCCGCCAGCTGTGATTGTAGGTCCGGCTCGCAATATCGGTCACTGTCATGGCCGAATTCTAGCGTGGCCGCCCGCGCGCAACCAGTGGGTTTGGCGAGGGGCTGGGCTTCCGCGAGGGAGGCGTTGGCTCAGGCGTCCGTGACGGCCGCGACCGCCATCTCGAGCTGGCTCCTGATCCAGCGATGGGCCGGATCTTTCTGGTAGCGCTGGTGCCAGACCATGAACATCGGCAGCTCGGCCAGCGTGCGCGTGCGCGAGGCCAGCGGTATCGGCGTTTGCGCGAAACCGCGCATGACGTCGGAAGCGAGCAGGCTCGGCATGCTCGCCAGCATCTGCGAGCCGCGCAGGAAGGACGGCACACCGGAGAAGCTCGGCACCGAGATCGCGATGTCGCGATGAAAACCGTTCGCCGCCAGCCGGCGATCGAAGTCGAGCCGCTCATTGTCGGTATAGACGACCGTGATGTGGCGCGCCGCGAGATAGGCGGCGCGGCTGGTTGGCGCCGCCCGCGCCCTGGGATCGAAGTAGCAGACGTAGTGATCGCTGAGCAGCCGCTTCTGCACGATGTCGACGCCGGACGGCGGCAGCGGCGTGATCAGGAGGTCGCACCGGTTCTCGCGCAGCATCGCTGGAGAGGGGGATTGCGAGGGGATCACACGCAGGTTCAGGCTCTTCACCTGTTCGGCGACATGACCGAAGAAGCGTGGCAGCAGCAGGTCGCGCTGGAAGTCGTTGGCGGCGATCGTCAGCGACAGCTGGGCCTGCGCCGGTGCGAAGCTGACGCCGCCGGCAAAGCTGCGCATCTCGTCGATCAGCGCGCGTGCTTTCGCCGCGAGCGCCTGCGCATGCGCGGTGGCGACGATGCCGCGGCCGGATTTGGCGAACAGCGGATCGCCGGCAATCCGCCGCAGCTTGTTGAGGCCGTGGCTGACGGCCGATTGCGTCAGGCCGAGCCGCGTTGCCGCCGCCGTCACCGAGCCCTCCTCCAGCACGGCCAGGAACAGTGCGAGGGCGTGGCCGTCGAGGGCCAAATGATCGATTTCTTTCATGTAATTCATTATAATCGATCTATTTATCTTGAGAATAGGCCGGCCCATGATCTCCCGATAAACCGCGCGCCCGGACCCGGGCGCCACAGGGAGAGACAACGCCGATGAATGCCCAGGCGCCAGCCTTGCAGGATCCCCGCCTCAACCGTCCCGAGCCCTTTGCGCCACCGCTCGGCGACGGCGGCTTCTTCCAGCGCGACCGCTCGATCCATCCGCCCGCGCATGCGCCCGGCTACAAATCCTCGGTGCTGCGCTCGCCGCGCCAGGCACTGCTCTCGATCGAGAATTCGGTCTCGGAGATCACGGGGCCGGTGTTCGGCCACAACGACCTCGGGCCGCTCGACAACGATCTGATCCGCAACTACGCCAAGGACGGCGACCCGGTCGGCGAGCGCATCATCGTCCATGGCCGCGTGCTGGACGAGACCGGTCGCGGCGTGCCGAACACGCTGGTCGAGTTCTGGCAGGCTAATGCCGGCGGCCGCTATCGGCACAAGAAGGACACCTATCTCGCCCCGATCGATCCGAATTTTGGCGGCTGCGGCCGCGCGCTGACCGACGACACCGGCTATTACTACTTCCGCACCGTGAAGCCGGGCCCCTATCCCTGGCGCAACTTCGTCAACAGCTGGCGTCCCGCCCACATCCACTTCTCGGTGTTCGGCTCGGGCTTCGCGCAGCGGCTGATCACGCAGATGTATTTCGAGGGCGACCCGCTGATTCCGGTCTGCCCGATCCTGACGACGATCCCGGACAAGGACGCGCTCGACCGCCTGGTCGCGCCGCTCGACCTCAACGCCTCGACCCCGTTCGACTCGCTCGCCTACCGCTTCGACATCGTCTTGCGCGGCCAGCGCTCCACCTATTTTGAAAATCGCACCGCGGGAAACTGAGTCCATGCCGCAGCCACTCAACTACCTCAAGGAAACCGCGTCGCAGACCGCCGGACCCTACGTCCATATCGGCCTGATCCCGGCCATGGCCGGCTTTGACATCTTCGACAAGAATTTTTCCAACGCGCTGGTGACGCCGGACACCAGGGGCGAACGGATCACGCTGGAGGGCAAAGTGCTCGACGGCAGCGGCTCGCCACTGCGCGACGTGCTGCTGGAAATCTGGCAGGCCAATGCGGCCGGCCGCTACAACCATCCGGCCGATCGCTCGGCCGGCGCGCTGGACGAGGAGTTTCGCGGCTGGGGCCGCGGCGGCTCCGACTTCGACAGCGGGCTTGTCACCTTCGAGACCATCAAGCCCGGCGCCGTCACCGACAAGGCGGGGCGCAAATGCGCGCCGCACGTCAATGTCTGGATCGTCGCGCGCGGCATCAACATCGGCCTCAACACGCGGCTCTATTTCTCGGACGAGGAGGCCGCCAACGCCGCCGATCCCGTGCTCAACCTGGTCGAGCCGCCGGTGCGCCGCAAGACCCTGATCGCCACGCGCAGCGAGCGTGCGGGCAAGGTCGTGTACGCCTTCACGATCCATCTGCAGGGGCCGGACGAGACGGTGTTCTTCGACGTCTAGTTCATCCGAACCGGAATGGGATCGGCCCCATCCGAGGATGAGGCCGATCCTGTTGTCGCGGGGAAGCTTGCGTCGCCGTGTGCATGCCGGCGACGTGCCAACTAGAATCCCGTCGGGCCCACGGCGCCGATCCAGTGCTTGACTTTGGTGGGATCCCTTTCGTCCATGTAGAAGAAATGGACCATGGTCGGCCGCACGGGCGCGATCTTGGGGTCGTCGAAGCGCATCGAGACCTCGCCGCGAAAGATCTTGAGCTGCGGGCTGTCCCAATATTCGATGACGTCGTGCAGCGCGGTGAAGCCGCGGTCGATGAACTGCCGCAGATTGTTGCGGATCGTCTCGCGGCCGTGCCAGTCGGCGACGCCGAGATTGCAGATGGCGTCTTCGGCGAAGCAGTCGAAGCCCTTGCCGAACGTCTTGTCGTCGATCTCCCTCCACATTGCCAGAAGCCAGTCCGGCGGCGCGGTCTTGGTGAAAGTCTTCGTGCTCATCGTTTCCTCCTACGGATATGAGGCCTTGCGAATTAGCCGCTTGGCGTGACGATCCCGAGCCGCGCGGCCACCCGCCGGGCGGTGGCTTCCCGTTGCGCGGTGATGTCGGCGACCGCACGCTTTGCCTGGTCGAGAATGGCGCCGGGGGCACGCTCCGGTGTGCCGCTGTCGAACGGTGGCTCCGGCGCATATTGCATGTAGAGCTGGATCGCGCGCGCCGCGTCGTCGCCGCGCAGCTCGGCCGCGAGCCGCAGGGCTCCGTCAATTCCGGCGGTGACCCCGGCGGCGAAGATCCAGTTGTCGTCGACCACGACCCGCTCGTTGACGGGAATGGCGCCGAACAACGGCAGCAGATGGAACGAGGCCCAATGGGTCGTCGCCCGCCGACCCCGGAGCAGGCCCGCCGCGCCGAGCAGCAAGGCGCCGGTGCACACGGAGAATACGCTGCGTGCGCCTGCGACCTGCTGCGTGATCCAGGCCAGAATTTCCTCGTTGTCCATCAGTGCTTCCTGGCCGAAGCCGCCCGGCACGTGCAACACGTCGAGCTGGGGTGCCTCCGCAAGCGTCGCATCCGGCGTCAAGCGCAGGCCTTTGACGTCGCGAACGGGGGCGGTCGTCCTGGCATAGACGCGATAAGTCGCGTTCGGAATGCGCGACAGCACCTCGAAGGGGCCGGTCAGGTCGATCTGGTCGAGGCCGTCGAACAACAGGGAGCCGATTTGCAGGTGCGTCTCATGCGGGATCATGGGTTTTGCTCTCAACTCGAAACTGGACAGCGGCAATCTAACCGGGCAGGCTGTGGCGGTAATGCCAAAGTCCCCTCGTTTCCCGCCAAGTCCTGCTCCGCGTGCGGCTCGCCTTTCCGCGCGGGCGAGCGCCGTCCGCATCATCGAAGTGCTGGCCTATCCGGCGGTGCAGTTGCTCGACGTGACGGGACCGCTCCAGGTGTTCGCCACTGCGAACGAGCAGGTGGTGCAAGCCGGCGGATCGCCGCCCTATGTGCTCCGCGTCGTGGCAAAGGATCGCTCGCGCGTGGCGGCTTCGTCGGGACTCGAAATCGCTACGGAGCCGCTTCCGCGCGGCACCAGCGCACTGGATACGCTACTGGTCGCGGGTGGCCCGGGCGTTGACCTCGCCGCATCAGATCCGGCGCTGGTCGTTTGGCTGCGGCGGCGCGTGCGGACGGCGCGGCGCGTGGCCTCGGTCTGCACCGGAGCCTTCCTGCTTGGCGCATCCGGAGCGCTCGACGGACGGCGGGCGGTAACGCATTGGTCGTACTGCACCGAGCTCGCACGCCGCTTTCCGGCGGTGCGCGTCGAGGCCGATCCGATCTTCGTGCGCGACGGCGGGATCTGGACCTCGGCCGGCGTGACAGCCGGTATCGACTTGGCGCTGGCCCTGGTCGAGGAGGATCTCGGCCGCACCGTGGCACTTGCGGTGGCACGCTATCTCGTCGTCTTCCTGAAGCGGCCGGGCGGGCAAGCGCAGTTCAGCGAGGCGCTGTCGATGCAATCGGCCGAGGATGAATTCGGCGCGCTGCACGAATGGATCAGCAAGCATCTCTCCGGCGACCTGTCGCTATCCAGCTTGGCCCGTCAGGCCGGCATGAGCGAACGCAGTTTCAGCCGCCACTATGCCAGAGCAACCGGACTCACGCCGCTGCGCGCGATCGAGCGGCTGAGGGTGGAGGCTGCCCGGCGGATGCTTTCGGAGACACGCCAGCCGGTGAAGCGGATATCCCAGCGCTGCGGATTCGGCTCGGAAGAAACCATGCGGCGCAGCTTTTTGCGCGTGCTGTCCACCGCGCCGCAGGACTACCGTCGGAGGTTCAGCTCCTAGATCCGATGGGTCCAAGCTCTATTCACCGCCATGAAGCCGGGCGCGAAAGGTGCGTGGCGACAGTCCCGTGGCGGCGGCATAGACCCGGCTGAAATAGGCGGGGTCCTCGAAGCCGAGTGCGTAGGCGATCGTCGAGACCGGCAGGTTGGTATAGACGAGATTGCGCCGCGCCTCGCGGATCAGGCGGTTGAGGATCAAATGCGAGGCGGTGTCGCCGGTCGCGGCCCGCGTCACCCGGTTGAGGTGGGTCGGCGTGATCGACAGGGCATCGGCATAGTCGGCAACGGTCCAGCGTTCGAGATGATGCTGCTCGAGCAGCGCCTCGAAGCGGCGGAACAATCCACTCTCTGCCGTGCCGCTGCCGCCGCTCTCGCTGGTCAGCGCGCGGGCGACGAGCCCGATCATGGCGGCCGACAAGGCGCGCAGCACGTGGGCGCGGCCGAAATCGCGGCCGGCATGCTCGGCAAAAATCTGTTTCATGGTGGCGCGGATCTGCGGCGTGCCGCGCACCACGGCCGATCGCGACAGTTCTCCGCGCAGGCCTTCGGCGGCGAGCAGTGCCTCGTCCAGGATCTCGGCAGCGATGGTCAGCACCCAGCCCTGGGTATCGGGCACGAAGCGGAAGCCATGGACATGGCCGACCGGCACATTGACGATCTGCATCGGCCTCAGCTGCACCACGCGCCCGTCGAGCGTGGCCTCGCCGCCGCCGCGCTCGATCAGCAGCACCTGGTGCAGCCGGGCGTGACGGTGCACGGCCAGCGTCCAGTCGTGCAGCACCGAGCGCGACGCAATCGTTTCGCAATGCACGACGTCGGGCAGATCGCCGGCTTCGCCGAACAGATTGTAGACCCGGATCGCCGGGGTGGGGGCCGCGCTTCTCATGTTCGAATAGTACAAGACAATGACAAAACCCTCCATCGGTTTGCGCGGCTCGATCTGCAAAAAAGTGCCGACGGGAGGACGCAAAAATGAAAGTTCAGGTCTGCATCATCGGCGGTGGGCCGTCCGGGCTGCTGCTGTCCCAGCTCCTGCACCTCAAGGGCATCGACACGGTCGTGCTGGAGAAATACAGCCGCGACCACGTGCTGGCCCGCATCCGCGCCGGCGTGCTCGAGCACGGCTTTGCAAAATTGATGCGCGAGGCCGAATGCGGCGAGCGGATGGACCGCGAGGGCGAGATCCACGCAGGCTTCGAGATCGCCCATGACGGTAGGCTCTCCCAGATCGATCTGTACAAGCACTCCGGCGGCAATTCGGTGCTGGTTTATGGCCAGACCGAGCTGACGCGCGATCTCTACGAGGCGCGCGACCGCCTCGGCGGCAAGGTCGTGCATAATGCGCAGGACGTGACGCCGCATGATCTGGCGTCGGATCGCCCTTACGTGACGTATCGTTCGAACGACGAGATCATCCGCGTCGATTGCGACTACATCGTCGGCGCAGACGGCTTTCATGGCGTCAGCCGCAAATCGATCCCCAAGGATGTGCTGCGCGAATATGAAAAAGTCTATCCGTTCGGCTGGCTTGGGGTGCTGTCGCGCACGAAGCCGGTGTCGCCCGAGCTGATCTATGCCAAGCACGAGCGCGGCTTTGCGCTGTGTTCGCTGCGCTCACAGGTGTTGAGCCGCTACTACATCCAGGTGCCCTTGACCGACAAGGTCGAGGACTGGAGTGACGATGCATTCTGGGCCGAGCTGAAGCGCCGCCTGCCCGGCGAGGTCGCCTACCGCCTGATCACCGGACCGTCGATCGAAAAGAGCATCGCGCCCTTGCGCAGTTTCGTCGCCGAGCCGATGAGCTATGGCCGCCTGTTCCTCGCCGGCGATGCTGCCCACATCGTACCGCCGACCGGCGCGCGCGGGTTGAACAGCGCGGCATCCGACATCTACTATCTCTACCACGCCATGCTCGCGCATTATCAACGGGGCGATGATTCCGGCCTCAACGGTTATTCCGCGAAGGCGCTGGCGCGGATCTGGAAGGCGCAGCGCTTTTCGTGGTGGATGACGATGCTGCTGCATCGCTTCCCCGATCGCTCCGAGTACGAGGATCGGCTTCAGCAGACCGAGCTGGAATATCTGCTCTCGTCCGAGACCGCGCAGCGCCTGCTCGCTGAGAATTATGTGGGGCTGCCGTTTTAGCTGCCCGCCTGCTTCACCCTCCCTGGAGGGAAGGTAAGGGCCGCTACTTCCCTTCCAGGATATTGACCGGCGACCAATCCGTCGGCGGTGGATTGGCAGCGAGCGCTCCTGCGCGCTTTCCAAACAGCGCCGACGCCGTATCGATCTCAGCCGTTCGCCCGAACGCATCGGCCGCCTTGGCGAAGTCCCGCGCCCGCCAGCAAGCGAGCCCCTCCGCATACGCTGTCGCCACCTTCGCCTGCCCGGCGTTCTCCGCGCCCCTCTCCGCGAGTGGCTCGAACACCTTGATCGCCTCGCCGCGTCCTATCACCTTGATGGCGTCGAGCTCGCGCCAGGCGAAGCTGTCCCCGGTCTGCGCGACCGTCGTTTCCGACGCCATGATCGCGGTGCCGTAATATTTGTTGGCGCCTTCGAGCCGCGAAGCGACGTTCACGGTGTCGCTCATCACGGTGTAGTTGAAGCGGCGGCGCGAGCCGATATTGCCGACCACG
>NZ_AKIY01000263.1 GCF_000282615.1 Bradyrhizobium sp. YR681
AGGACGCGGCTGCCGGTCGGCCGATAGCCGTGCAGGCCGACCAGCAGCCTGCCCTCCAGTTCCGGAAACTTTGCCCCGTGATAGTAGAGCATCGCGAGCGGCGCGCCGTGCGGCGGCAGCAGCGAGAATGGCGGCTTGTAGAGCGCATTGGCGGTGCAGAGCGATTTGTAGACGCCGGACTGCAGGACGAGCCTGAACTCGGGGCTCGGCGTCGAGAGGTCGTAACAATAGGGCCAGCCGTAATGCCTGCCCTGCTCGACCGCGTTGATTTCTTCGTTCGGCTTGAAGATGTCGGGCAGGTCGCGGCCATTCTCGCCTTGCAGGAAGGCGTAGCCGGCATCGGGAAAGTTCGGATGCAGCGCGAGCGCCATCGAGTTGCGCAAGCCGCGCGCATAGACGCTGTGCGGCGGATCGGGATCGTTCGCCTTCAGCGCCGGAAAGACGCCGCCCGCAGGCGGCGTGAACAGCCAGATCGATGCCAGCGCGGAAGCGCCTTCTGCCGCCGCACATGGCCGCGTGATCGGCGCCGGCGTGATGCAGTCGTCGCTGTGCGAGCCGATATTGACGAACAGCCGGCCGTTCCGGTCGAATACAAACTGCTTGAGCGGATGCGCGCTCTCGTCGAGCCTGGTGCCGTCAGGCAATGTAAGCCGGCGGCCCGGCATGTGGCGGACGATGGTCTCGACCGTGCTCCGCGGATTGTCCGCGAGCGGATCGAACCGGAAGATCGTCTCCGATGTCGAGGCATAGAGTTTTTTGTCCGGGCCGATCACGAGACCGAACGGATATTCAACACCGGTCAGCAGTTCCTTGAACCGTCCACCCTGCGGCGCGTGCGGGTCGAGCAGCAACAACCGCCCGTCGGTGTGACCCCAGCCGCCCATGTCGGCCACCACGAACAGGTCGCGGCCGGGCACCTGGACGATCGAGCGCGGAAATTTGAGCTGATCGTCTTCGCTGGCGACGAGTCCGGCGCAAAATCCGGCCTTCATGTCGATCTGGATTCTGGGAAAGGCGAGATCGCCGCTGCCGCAAGTCTCTGCGCCGATGGCGTAACCGCTCTTCCTCACCGGATCGGACGAGGCCGGGGCGACGCCGAACAGCGCTCCGGTCAAAACCGCTGCGAGCAAGCGCAGTTTTCGGCGCTCGCGTCCGAATGTGAACTGGTTCACGGTGGCCTCCCGGACTTTCCGGGAAGCTTGTTCCATGCCGCCTGGGCGCCGTCCAGCCATCACCCGCCTGTGATTAAACCTGTAACGACCTTCGTGCCGACCAATCTCCGTAGATTCCCTTACCGGGCTCGGCCCGAATGTTTCGCGAAGGCCTCGGGTGGTATCGGTTTGCCATCCTGATCGCTCCCAATAGGAGACGCATATGGTCCAGGTCTATTTTCACTGCTCCAATACCGAAGGCACGCTGATCGATCGCAGCGGCACCGCGGTGGCCAGCCTGACCGAGGCGCGTGACCGTGCCGCCCAGATCATGAACTCGATGATCCTGACCCCCGGCGCTGAAGATTGGCGCGACTGGGTGATCCATGTCAGCGGCTCCGACGGCGAGGAGATCTTCGACCTTCCCTTCACCGCCATGCTCGGCAAGCCGCATTGAGGTGATGCCATGCTGCTCGCTTCATTGACCCTGCTCCGCCAGCCCCTCAGCTTCGTCGCCAGCAAATGGCTGGAGCTGGTGCGGATAGCCGGCAACCCCTACCGCCCCGAGCTTCACTATATGCGCGGGCCCGGCCCGAAATGGCACGCCAAATATCAGGCCAGCCGGCTGGATCGCTCGCGCTGAGCCCTGCGGCTTTGCCGCTTTCCTGCTGATCTCTGTCTCTACGTCGTCATGGCCGGGGCTTGACCCGGCTATCCACGTTCCGACAACGCAAAGACGTGGATGTTCGGGTCAAGCCCGGGCATGACGAGTGCGGGGAAACAGTTCTCCTCACCGCCCCGTAAACGTCGCCTTGCGCTTCTCGACGAAGGCGTTGCGACCCTCGATGGCGTCGGCGCTCTTGCGGATCGTGGCCTGAAGCTCGATCTCGCGGCGGAACTGCGCCTCATAGGTCGCATGCTCGCTCTCCTCGACCAGCGCGCGGGTCGCGACCAGCGCGCGCGTCGGGCCCTCTGCGAGGCGGCGCGCCAGCACCAGCGCCTCCCCCATCAGCTTGTCATCGTCGACGACCTCTCGCACCAGTCCGATCTCCCGGGCGCGTTCGGCCGTCAGCGGCTCGTTCAGCAGCATCAGCTCTAGCGCGCGCTGCCGGCCGATCAGGCGCGGCAATAGCCAGGTCGAGCCGAGATCGGGCACCAGCGCAATGCGGCTGAACACCTGGATGAAGCTTGCCGACCGCGCCGCAACAATGATGTCGCCGGCCATCGCCAGGCTGAAGCCGCCACCGGCTGCCACGCCGTTGACCGCAACGACGACAGGCACGCGGCATTCGCGTAGCGCCTTGAAGGCCGGCCAGTAGAAGCGCATCACGCCGGCCGCGATGTCCTCGCCGAGCGCTTCCGATGCCTTCAAATTCTGTCCTGAGCAAAAACCGCGCCCGGCACCGGTGAGGACCAGCGCACGCACACCATCATCCTGCGTCATCTCGGCGACGGCGGCGGCGAGCGCGCCGAGCAGGTCCGGCGTCATCGCGTTCAGGCTCGCCGGCTCGTCGAGCGTCAGAATCCCTACCGCGCCATCCCGCGCCTGTTTCACACCTGCCATGTCGCGCCTCCCTTTGGATTGTTCTCGTTTGCCGCAATGTGCCATTGTCCGCGCGCTTCTCCAACCAAGACAAGACACAAGACGACATCATGCCTCATCAGTTCAGCCTCGCCCAAACCGTCCGCAAACCCGCCGTCACCTCCAAGGGCGGCATCGTCGCCGCGCAATCGCGCCGGGCGGCCGAGGTGGGAGCGCAGGTGCTGGCGGCGGGTGGCGATTGCGTCGACGCGATCGTGGCGACCACCATGGCGCTGAACGTGCTGGAGCCCTGGAACAGCGGCATCGGCGGCGGCGGCGCGATGGTGCTCTACCGCGCCAGGGAAAATCGCTATGAGGTGATCGACTACGGCATGTGCGCGCCGCAGAGCCTGCGCACCGCCGACTATCCGCTCAGCGGCGAAGGCGCAGCCGCGGACCTGTTTCCCTGGCAGCGGGTGAAGGACGATCGCAACATCCACGGCCCCGGTGCGGTCGCCGTGCCCGGCGTCGTCGCCGGCATGGAGGAGGCGCATCGCCGCCACGCCAGGCTGCCGTGGAAGGACCTGGTCGCACCGGCCGTCGCCCTCGCCGGCGAAGGCCTGCTGGTGGATTGGTGGACCACGCTGACGATCGCGAGCTCGGGAGCCGATCTCAGGCGTTACCCCGCGAGCGCGGCCACATTCCTGAAGGACGGCCTGCCGCCGAGCGCACCATGGGGCATCAAATCCGAGACACGGCTGCCGCTGGCCAATTTGAAGGCGACGCTGTCGCACCTCGCCGACGCGGGCCCCCGCGACTTCTACCAGGGCGACCTCGCCAGGAGCATCGCATCCGACATCAGGGCCGACGGGGGCTCGCTGTCAGTGGAGGATCTCGCCGCGTTCCGCAGCCATTTGCGCGACCCGCTGGCGATCCCCTATCGCGGCGGCAGGGTGTTCGCGACGCCGGAGCTCACGGCCGGGCCAACGCTGGCGCATGCACTGCGGCTGTTGCAGGAAAATCTGAAGCCCGCGAGCGCGCCGGACGCTGCTGCCTACACCGAATATGCGGTGGCGTTGCAATCGGCCTATCGCGAGCGGCTCAAGGACATGGGCGATGCCGACGGCAAGCGTTCGCTCGGCGCCGAATATCTGGCGCCCGCCTGCACCACCCATTTCTCCGTCGTCGACCGCCACGGCAACATGGCCGCGGTGACGCAGACGCTGCTTTCCTCCTTCGGCTCGAAATACGTGACGCCGCACACCGGCATCGCCATGAACAACGGCATCATGTGGTTCGATCCGACGCCTGGCACCACCAACTCGCTCGCACCCGGCAGGCGCTGCCTCACCAACTACACGCCCGTCATCGCCGAGACCCGGGACGGCAAGCGTCTGGCCATCGGCGCCTCCGGCGGTCGCCGCATCCTGCCTTCGGTGATGCAGCTCGCATCCTTCGCAATGGATTTCGGCATGGACCTCGACGCGGCGATCCACCAGCCGCGCATCGACGCCAGCGAGGGCGCCGTCGTGATCGGCGATATCAGGTTGCCGGCAGACGCGCGCAAGGCGCTTGCCGCGCGCTTCGACTACGAAGAGAGTCGGGTGCAGGCCTTGCCCCAAAAGTTCGCCTGCCCGAGCGTGGTCATGCGCGAGGGCGAGGTGAATTCCGGCGCGGTCGAGATTTTTCAGCCCTGGGCCGATGCGGTGGTGGAGGGCTGAGGCCCTTTACCTCGCCCCGCTTGCGGGGAGAGGTCGGAATTCGCGCGTAGCGCGGATTCCGGGTGAGGGGGAGTCTCCGCGAGTCCAATTGCCGCCGTCCCCGCGGAGAGTCCCCCTCACCCCAACCCTCTCCCCGCAAACGGGGCGAGGGAGCGCATCTTCGCCGTGGCTGCAATTCACCTAATCAGATCCCTAGCCGGTCCCTCACCCGCCCTGCAATAACGGCGGTCGTCACGCCGACCGGCCAGAACGCATGCATCGGGATCGGCTTGATGCCGGTGACGGGCATGTCGATCTCGGCCTTGGCGCCGCCGATCAGGCGGCGGGCGAGTTGCGCGCCCATCGCGGTCGAGAGCGCGACGCCGCGGCCGTTGCAGCCGAGCGAGATCAGGATGTTTTCCGCGGGCTCATGCACATGCGGATAGTGATCCTTGGTGATGGCCAGCCGGCTGTTCCAGCCATGGGTCCAGGCGACGCCCTTGAGCTGCGGCCATAGCCGCTCGGCATAGCGCATGAGATAGGCGACATCATCAGGCGAATTGATCCAGCGCATCGGGCCGCGGCCGCCCATCAGCAGGCGGTTGTGCTGATCGATGCGGTAATAGACGGTGATGTGGCCGCTCTCATAGAGAACGGGACGCGTCGGCATGATCGAGCGGGCGACCTCGTCGGAGAGCGGCGCGGTGGCGGCGATCGAGGAGAAGACCGGCACGATGGTGCGGCGGAGCGCGGGCCAGAGATCGTCGGTGAAGCCGTTGGTGGCGAGCAGAACCTTGTCGGCATGCACGACCGCGCGCGGCGTCTCGATGCGCCAGCGCGAGCCGTCGCGGCGCAGCGACAGCGCCGGCGTCTCGCCATGGACCTTCGCGCCCGCCGAGATCGCGGCACGCGCGAGACCGCGGGCGTAGCTGAGCGGATGCAGATCGCCGCCACGTGTATCCAGCATGGCCCCGATGTAGCGATCCGTGCCGGTCATCCCGCGCAGCTGCTCGCGGTTCAGATATGTCACCGGCATGCCGCGGCGGATGCATTGCTGCGCCGTCTTTTCGATCGCAGCAGCGCTGGCCTCGTTGTAAGCCGCACGCAGCGTGCCGTTCTGCCGCGCTTCGCAGGGGATCTGGTAGCGGCGGATCAGGTCGTGGGTGAAGTTCGTCGTGCCGTAGGCGAAGTCGATCATGCGGCGGCCAAGCTCGGCGCCAAAGTCCGCCTCGATCTGGTCCGGGTCGTGCTTCAGGCCGGGATTGGTGTGGCCGCCATTGTTGCCCGACGCGCCCCAGCCCGGCTCCTGCGCCTCCAGCACCAGCGCCTCGACGCCCTGCTCGGCCAGATGCAGCGCGGTGGACAGGCCGGTATAGCCGCCACCGATAATCGCGACGGAAACGCTCTTGTCCGTATCGAGCGGCGGCGTGGCGACCGGCGCGACGGCAGTGTCGGCATAGAGCGAGGGCGGCAGAGGCAGGCGCGTCATGGCAAAGACCGATCAGAGCGGATGCAGCACGCGCCGCAAAAAATCCTGCGTGCGCGCATGCTGCGGTTGGTTGAGCACCGATTTCGCCGGCCCCTGCTCGACGATGACGCCGCCGTCGATGAACAGCACGCGGTCGGCGACGTCGCGGGCAAAGCCCATCTCGTGGGTGACGACGACCATGGTCATGCCGTCGTCGGCGAGCTTGCGCATGACGCCGAGGACGTCGCCGACGAGTTCGGGATCGAGCGCCGAGGTCGGCTCGTCGAACAGGATCGCCTTTGGCTGCATGGCGAGCGCGCGCGCGATCGCGACGCGCTGCTGCTGGCCGCCGGAGAGCTGCGGCGGATGCGCGTCGGCCTTTTCGGCGAGGCCAACCTGGGCGAGCAGTGCGCGGCCGCGCTCGAGCACCTGCGCACGCGGCTCCTTCTTCACATAGAGCGGTCCCTCGACGACGTTCTCCAGCACTGTCCGATGCGGGAACAGGTTGAAGCGCTGGAACACCATCGAGACCTGGGTGCGGACCTTCACGATGGACGGCGCGTCGCGGTCGACCTTCAGGCCTTCGACGCTGATCTCGCCGCGGTCGTAGCTCTCCAGACCGTTGATGCAACGCAGGATCGTCGACTTGCCGGAGCCGGATGGACCGACGATGCAGACCACCTCGCCTTTCTGCACGGAGGCCGTGATGCCCTTGAGCACCTCGTTCTGGCCAAAGCTCTTGTGGACGTCATTGAGCTCGATCATTTCTTGCCGGCCCGCTTCTCGAAGTGACGAACCAGCAGGATGAGCGGAATGCTCATGGTGAGATACATCAGCGCAACCATCGTGAACACGTTGGTGTTCTTGAAGGTCGAGGATGCGATCAGCTTGCCTTGCAGCGCGAGCTCGGCGACCGTGATGGTCGAGGCTTGCGAGGAGTCCTTCAGCATCATGATCATGACGTTGCCGTAGGGCGGCAGCACGATGCGCACCGCCTGCGGCAGCACCACGCGGCGCATGGTGAGCCACCAGCCCATGCCGATCGACTGCGCCGCCTCGATCTGGCCCTTGTCGATCGCCTCGATGCCGGCGCGGAAGTTTTCCGCCTGATAGGCCGAGTAGGCGATGCCGAGTCCGAGGATGGCGGCCTGCAACGCCGAGAGCGTGACGCCGAGATCGGGCATCACGAAGTAGAGGTAGAACAGCAGCACGATGATCGGAATGCCGCGGATCACGTTGATCAGGCTGGCGCTGAGCATCGACAGCGCCTTGATGCCGGAGACCCGCATCATCGCCCAGATCAGGCCGAGCACCGTCGAGAGCAGCAGCGAACCGACGGTGACGACGATCGTCAGCACGACGCCGCTCATCAGGATCGGGAAGAACTCGGCGGCGTCGCGCCAGAAGCCTTTCATGGGGCAGCCTTACCAGCCTCTGTCGATCAGCCTGTATGTCTCAGCCTTGCGCCTTCTGGCCCCACTTCTCGAGGATCTTGTCGATGGTGCCGTTGGCCTTCAGCTTCGCCAGCGACGCGTTGATCTTGCCGAGCAGCGCGGTCTCGCCCTTGCGCACGCCGATGCCGACCGAGCCGACGGTGACGGGCTTGTAGCCGTCGACGAGTCGCACTTCCGGGAAACCGCCCTGCTTCAGATTGTAGGCGAGGATCGGATAGTCGGCATAGCCGGCCTTGAGGCGGCCGGTGTTCACGTCGCGCAGGATGTCGGGAATGGTGTCGTAGGCCTTCACGTCGGCGAACAGGCCGGTTTTCTTCAGCGCGTCGACGAAGGCGGTGCCGACCTGGGCGCCGACCGTCTCACCCTTCAGGTCGTCCTGCGTGGCGTAGGCCTTGGTGTCGGCTTTCGGCACCACCAGGCCCTCGCCATAGGTGTAGATCGGGTCGGAGAAATCGACGACCTCCTTGCGCGGCGCGGTGATGAACATCGCAGCGGCAATGATGTCGATCTTGCTCGAGGTCAGCGACGGGATCAGTGCCGAGAACGCCATCGGCTCGATCTGCATGTTGAGGCCGGCGTCCTTGCCGATCTCGGTGACGAGATCGACCATGATACCCTGGATGGTGTTGGTCTTGGTGTCGAGGAAGGTGAAGGGAATGCCCGTCGGCGTCGAACCGACCTTGAGCACCTGCTGCGCCGAAGCCGGCGCCACGGCGGCAATTGCGAGTGCCGCGACCGCGGCCAGACCAAAACGCTTCAACGCCATCGCATTCCCCTTTGGGTCCGGCCGATGCGGCGCTCGCAAATGTCGTCATTGCAGACATTGCGGGCCGAGCCGTTTCGGCCTATTTTCACCAATATGAAAATTTGGTCACACTTTCGCGGGTGATGCAAGCGGTTTTCATGCACATGAAGGAAGCGGTTTGACGTGAGCGGTGGCAAAAGAATGCGCAAACCAGCCGCCGCAAAGCCGGCGAAGAAGCCGGCCAAGATGGTGAAAGCCAAGGCGATCACCACGCCGGCCGAGCCTGCGATGGATGTCGCGGTCGGCCGTCGCATCCGCGATCTCAGGCGTATCAGGCAATTCTCGCTGGAGACGATCGCGGCCCGCACGGACCTGTCGATCGGCTTCCTCAGCCAGATCGAGCGCGGCCTGTCCTCGCCCTCGCTGCGCGTGCTGGCGACACTCGCCGACGTGCTCGGCGTCGGCATCGCCGCATTGTTCGGCGCGAACCCGGGCGCCGACGGCGCCTCCGACCAGGTGGTGACGCGTGGGCTGCAGCGGCCCGAACTCAAGCTCTGGCGCACCGGCGTGTCCAAGCAATTGCTGAGCCCGGCCGGCGCCGACAACAAGCTGAACCTGTTCCTGGTGCATCTGGAGCCTGGCGGCTCCACCGGCGACGAGCTCTACACCCACGACGGCGAGGAAGCCGGCCTCGTGCTCGAAGGCGAGATGATGCTGACGGTGGACAGCGAGACGTGGTCGCTGAAGACCGGCGACAGTTTTCGCTTCGCAAGCCGGCGGCCGCACCGGTTTTCAAATCCGGCGCAGGATGCGAAGGCGGTCGTGCTGTGGGTGAATTGCGTTACGGGTGCGGGGTAGCTCTCTCATCGCTCCGCGCGCACGATCTAAGTCCCGTCATCCTGAGGTGCTCGCGCAGCGAGCCTCGAAGGATGCACGGCCTCCGATGCAGCCGGGCCGTCGCCCTTCGAGGGCCGCTGAAGAAGCGGCCACCTCAGGGTGACGGTGATGGAGGAGATGCGCGACGCCTCCACATCGTCATTGCGAGCGTAGCGAAGCAATCCAGGCTGCCGCCGCGGAGGCATTCTGGATTGCTTCGTCGCTTCGCTCCTCGCAATGACGAGGGATGGAGTCTTACCCGAACCGGTGATTGTACCGGTCCACCGTCAGCGCGCTCACATCGACATCCGGCTTCTTGCCCGACAGCAGATCCGCGAGCACCCGTCCCGAACCGCAGGACATGGTCCAGCCGAGCGTGCCGTGTCCGGTGTTGAGGTGGAGGTTGGCGTACTTGGTCGGGCCGATCACGGGCGGGCCGTCCGGCGTCATCGGGCGCAAGCCGCTCCAGAACGTCGCCTTGGACAGATCGCCGCCGCGCGGGAACAGGTCGGTCAGGGAGTGATCGAGCGTGGCGCGGCGCGCATCGTAGAGCTTGGTCGAGAAGCCGGAGATTTCGGCGGTACCGCCGACGCGGATGCGATTGCCGAGACGGGTGATCGCGACCTTGTAGCTCTCGTCCATCACGGTCGATTCCGGCGCACCGGAGGCATCCTTGATCGGCACCGTGATCGAATAGCCCTTCACCGGGTAGACCGGCAAGGAAATGCCGAGCGGCGCCGCCATCCGCGACGAATAGCTTCCGAGCGCGAGCACGTAAGCGTCCGCCTGCAACAGGCCGGCGCTGGTCGCGACACCGCTGACGCGCGCGCCGTCGGTGACGATGCGGTCGATGCCGGTGTTGAACATGAAGCGCACGCCGAGCGCCTGGGCATGCTTGGCCAGTGCCTGCGTGAACATGTGGCAGTCGCCGGTCTCGTCCTGCGGCAGGCGAAGGCCGCCGACGAATTTTTCCTTCACGCCTGATAGCGCCGGCTCGACCGCGATGCAGCCCTCGCGGCTCAGCGTCTCGTAGGGCACGCCGTATTGCTTGAGCACGGCGACGTCTTCGCCGGTACCGTCGAGCTGCGCCTGGTAGCGAAACAGCTGCAGCGTGCCCTGCGAACGCTCGTCATATTGAATGCCGATGTCGCGGCGGAGATCACGCAGGCAATCGCGGCTGTATTCCGCGATCGGGATCATCCGGCTCTTGTTGACCGTGTAGCGCGCGCTGGTGCAGTTGCGCAGCATTTTTGAAAGCCAGACCCACATCACGGGATCGAGCTTCGGCCGGATCACCAGCGGGCCGTGCTTCATCAGAAGCCACTTGATCGCCTTCACCGGCACGCCGGGGCCGGCCCAGGGCGAGGAATAGCCCGGCGACACCTCGCCGGCATTGGCGAAAGAGGTCTCCAGTGCCGGCTCCGGCTGACGGTCGA
This sequence comes from Bradyrhizobium sp. YR681, assembly GCF_000282615.1. GTDB lineage: Bacteria > Pseudomonadota > Alphaproteobacteria > Rhizobiales > Xanthobacteraceae > Bradyrhizobium. The sequence goes on from NZ_AKIY01000263.1 coordinate 10,353, forward strand.
CGACCGTCACGTCGTGGCCGGCACGTGCGAGGTAGTAGGCAGAGGTGACACCGATGACACCGCTGCCGAGGATCAGAACTTTCACGCTACGTCAAACTCCCGCGGCATCACGCTCGCCGCTGCAAGGAAACAACTCGCAACGGCGAGAGCAATTATCAGGCCACCCGCTTGATGGCGTCGCCCAGGATCGACACGATGTCGTCGATGTGGCTCTTCTCGACGATGAGGGGCGGGGACAGCGCGAAGCTATCGCCGCTCATGCGGAAGTACAGCCCGCGATTGAAGCAGTCGACCATCACGTCGTAGCCGCGCGCACCGACCGTACCGTCCCGCGGCGACATCTCGACCGCGCCCATCAGGCCGCAATTGCGGATGTCGACGACATTCGGCAGGCCCTTCAGCGAATGCAGCGCATCGCGCCAGTATTCGGCGATCGAGGCACCGCGGGTGAGCAGGCCCTCGTCCTTGTAGATGTCGAGCGTGGCGATACCCGCGGCGCAGGCGGTCGGATGGGCGGAATAGGTGTAGCCGTGGAACAGCTCCATCGCGTTTTCCGGGCCGACCATCAGGCCGTCGTGAATTTTCCGGCTCGCGAACACCGCGCCGCAGGGAATGGTGCCGTTGGTGATGCCCTTGGCCGTCGTCATCATATCCGGCGTGACACCGAAGAAGTTGGCGGCGAACGGGGTGCCGAGGCGGCCGAAGCCGGTGATGACCTCGTCGAAGATCAGGAGGATGCCGTGCTTGTCGCAGATCTCGCGCAGGCGGTTGAGATAGCCCTTCGGCGGCGGCAGCACCGCGGTCGAACCCGGCACCGGCTCGACGATGACGGCAGCGATGGTCTCGGCGCCGTGCAGGGCGACGAGGCGCTCGAGATCGTCGGCAAGCTCGGCGCCATGCTCGGGCTGGTCCTTGGCGAAGGCGTTGCGGGTGAGGTCATGGGTGTGGCGGATGTGGTCGACGCCCGGCAGCAGGGTTGCGAAGGCGCGGCGGTTGGCGACCATGCCGCCGACCGAGGTGCCGCCGAAGCCGACGCCGTGATAGCCGCGCTCGCGGCCGATCAGGCGGGTGCGGCTCGCCTGGCCGTTGGCGCGGTGATAGGCGAGCGCGATCTTCAGCGCGGTGTCGACCGACTCGGAGCCGGAATTGGTGAAGAAGATGCGGTCGAGGCCCTTCGGCGCGATCTCGGCGAGACGCTCGGCAAAGTCGAATGCCAGCGGATGGCCCATCTGGAACGACGGCGCGAAGTCCAGCGTCATCAGCTGCCGCTCGACGGCTGCTGCGATCTGCTTGCGGCCGTGCCCGGCATTGACGCACCAGAGGCCGGCGGAGCCGTCGATCACCTTGCGGCCGTCGACAGTGGTGTAGTGCATGCCCTCGGCCGAGGAGAACAGGCGCGGCGCCTTCTTGAACTGACGGTTGGCCGTGAACGGCATCCAGAACGAGTCGGTCTTGATAGTGTTCGGAATCTGATGAAGGGTCACGGGCCACGCTCCTTTGCTGACCTGCCAGCAGAGCCACGGCTACAGGAGCGCAACAAGTCCTTTTCTGGCCACCTGCAAGCCATTGATTTGACTGGGGCTGCTGGTCCATATTTGCGCGATCCGCAACACCTGCAACAGGGATTTGGGCATGAGCGTCGACATCGGTGGACGGCTGCGATTCATTCGGGCCCGCCACAAGCTGTCGCAGCGGGCACTCGCCAAGCGTGCCGGTGTCACCAATTCGACGATCTCGCTGATCGAATCCAACCAGATGAACCCGTCGGTCGGCGCGCTCAAGCGTATCCTTGACGGCATCCCGATGGGACTCGCCGAGTTCTTCGCGCTGGAGCCGGAGAGCCGGCGCAAGATCTTCTACCGCTCGGAAGAGCTGACCGAGGTCGGCAAGAAGCCGATCTCCTATCGGCAGATCGGCGACAATCTGTTCGGCCGCAGTCTTCAGATTCTCAAGGAGCGCTACGAGCCCGGCAGCGATACCGGGCGCGTGCACCTCGTCCATGACGGCGAGGAAGGCGGCATCGTGATTTCAGGCAAGCTCGAAGTCACCGTCGAGGACGAGCGCCGCATCCTCAATCCCGGCGATGCCTATTACTTCGAGAGCCGCCGCCCGCATCGCTTCCGCTGCGTCGGCGGCAAGCCGTGCGAGGTGATCTCGGCGTGCACGCCGCCGACATTTTGACGCGCACCGGCGCCACCCGGAATCCTACGGAGGCACCGGTATCTTACGGAGCTTGAGCCATCTCAATTTCCGCGAGCCAAACCTCTATATGTTGCGAACCGTAGCCGAGCAGCCTGGCTTAAAGGTGCTGAGGTTATGGCCCCGGACTCCTAGGCACTCCGGGGCCGCTTCGTAACAGGGCTCGCAGATGAAGATCACGATCGCCAATGCAGAAGCCGCGCTCGACGAAGTGCAGCGCGACACCGACAAGCTCCATTCGCAGGAGCTGCGCAAGGTCATCGCCGACTACATCGAGACGCAGCGCGAGGCCCTGAAGGCCCTGCGCAAGAAGCTGCATTAGCCGGTCGCGGCGGAACGAGACTGTCTCGTCCCGCCCTTTTGCCTCAACGCTGCGTCAGCAGCTCCTCGATCTTGATCGGGAACCGGCGGACGCGCACGCCGGTCGCATGCCAGACCGCATTCGCAACCGCGCCGGCGCTGCCGGTGATGCCAATCTCCCCGACGCCCTTGATGCCGAGCGCATTGACGTGCGGATCGTGCTCCTCGACCGTGATCACGTCGAGCGGCGGCACGTCGGCATTCACGGGGATGTGGTACTCGCCGAGATTGGCGTTCATGATCCGGCCGCTGCGGCGGTCGGTGATGGCTTCCTCGTGCAGCGCGAAGGACATGCCCCAGATCATGCCGCCGAACAGCTGGCTCTTCACCAGATGCGGATTGACGATGCGTCCCGCCGCGAAGGCGCCGACCATGCGGGTGACGCGGATCTGGCCGAGTTCGGGATCGACCTTCACCTCGGCAAACACCGCACCGTGGGCGTGCATCGCATACTCCTCCATCGCCGCGGGATTCGGCGCGCCGGTGCCGCGCGCCTCGACCTCGGCGACACCGGCGCGCGCGAGAATCTCGACATAGCTCTCGCCCCGGCTCTCGTCGTCGCGCCGGATCAGCCTGCCATCGCGCGCGATGACGCCGGCATTGCCGGCACCGAACAGCGGCGAGCGCTCGTCAGTCGTAGCGAAATCGGCGAGTTTTGCGATCACGGCCGCACCGGCACTGTGGATCGCGGCACCCGCGGTCGCCGTATGCGCCGAGCCGCCTGCGATCCCGGCATCAGGCAAGTCTGAGCTTCCCGCCTTGAACTCGACACGGTCGATATCGAGGCCGAGCTCGTCGGCCGCGATCTGGGCCAGCGCCGTCCAGGCGCCCTGCCCCATGTCATGCGCGCCGATCTCCATCGCACCGGAGCCGTCGCGGCGGAGCACCGCGCGCGCCTCGGCCTGGAACATCAGCGCCGGGAAGGTCGCCGTGCCCATGCCCCAGCCGACCAAGAGGCCGGCATCGTCACGCATCTGCCGCGGCTGAAGCGAACGCTTCGACCAGCCGAAGCGCGCCGCGCCTTGCTCATAGCAGGCCCGCAATGCCTTGGATGAAAACGGCTTGCCCGTGATCGGCTCCACCTCGGCGTAGTTCTTCAGCCGGAAGGCGAGCGGATCGATGCCGCAAGCCCAGGCCATCTCGTCGATCGCGCTTTCGAGCGCGATCGAACCGGTCGCCTCGCCCGGCGCGCGCATGAACAGCGGCGTGCCGGTGTTGACGCGCACGGCATCGTGCGCGGTGCGGATCGCGGGTGCCGCATAGAGCGTGTGCGAGGCATCCGCCGCGGGCTCGTAGAAATCGTCGAACGTGCTCGACACGGTTCTGGCGTGGTGATCGAGCGCGGTCAGGCGCCCCTCACCATCGGCACCGATACGGAGCCGCTGACGCGTCGGCGCGCGGTGACCGACCGGGCCGTACATCTGCTCACGGCGCAGCACGAGCTTGACCGGCCTGCCGACCAGCTTGGCGGCCATGATGCCGAGCGTCGGCGGGCCGGACATCAGCCCCTTGGAGCCGAAGCCGCCACCGAGAAACGGACTGCGGATGTGAATCTTGTCGTGCGCAATGCCGAACAATTCTGCAACGCGCGCAAGCGACAGCATCAGCCCCTGGGTCGGCATGTCGATCTGCAGACGATCGCCGTCCCAGGCCGCCACGATCGCATGCGGCTCCATGGCGTTGTGATATTGCGGCGGCGTCTCGTAGATCGCATCGATCTGCTTCTCGGCCGCGGCAAGGCCCGCCTCGACATCGCCGAGGTGATTTTCGGTGGGATTGCCGACGCCGACGACCGGCGGCACAAAGCTCTCGCCGGCATCGAGACCGACCAGCGCGGGCAACACCTCGTAGCGCGGTGCCAGCAGCGCCGCTCCTTCCGTTGCCGCCTCCAGCGTTTCGGCGATCACCACGGCGATCGGCTGGTTGGCGTAGCGGACCTCATCGCTCTGCAACACCTCCATCCGGAAAACGAACGGATTGGTCTTGATCTCGGGGTCGATCGCGAGTTCAGGCTTGTGATCCGGCGTCATGACATCGACGACGCCGGGATGACCCTTTGCTGCGGCGACATCGAGCGAAGTCACCCGGCCGCGGGCGATACTGGACACCGCCATCACCGCGAACAGCATGCCGGGCGGATGATTGTCGGCCGCATAGGTCGCCTGTCCCTTGACCTTGAGGACGCCGTCGCGGCGGGTCAGCGGCTGGCCGATGCTGGAGCCGTGGCGCAGATGGGCGGGAGCGCTGGTGAGATTGAGCTCAGGCATGGATGGCTCCGGATGTCGAGGCAAAGGGAGAGGCCGGCAGCGCGGGAATACGCGCGGGCGTCCCGGCGGCGGCAAGGGTCAGCGCGCGCACGACGATGCGGCGCGCGAGCTCGATCTTGTAGGCGTTGTCGCCGGACGGTTTTGCGTCGGTGAGCGCGCGCCAGGCAGCTTCCTGAAAGGCATCTGCCGTGGGTGCAACGCCCTTGAGCACATCCTCCGCAGCGCGGGCGCGCCAGGGCTTTGCGGCGACGCCGCCAAGCGCCAGCCGCGCCTCCGCGACCTTGCCGTTCTCGATCCGCAACGCAGCGGCGGCCGAGACGACGGCGAAGGCGTAGGATGTCCGTTCGCGAACCTTGAGATAGCGGGCATGGGTGGCAAAGCCGCGCGCCGCCGGTGGCAGGCGCACCGCCACGATGAGGTCGCCGGCTTCGAGCGCCGAGTCGCGCTCGGGCGTGTTGCCGGGCAGACGATGCAGTTCTTCGAGCGCGATCTCGCGGCGACCGGTCTTGCCCTCGATCTCGACGACGGCATCGAGCGCCACAAGCGGCACGCAGAAATCGGACGGATGGGTGGCGATGCAGCTCTCGCTCCAGCCGAGCACGGCATGGGTGCGGTTCTCGCCCTCGCGCGCATCGCAGCCGCTTCCGGCCTCGCGCTTGTTGCAGCGGCTGGCGGTATCGTAGAAATACGCACAGCGCGTCCGTTGCAGCAGGTTGCCGCCGACGGTGGCGGCGTTGCGCAATTGCGCCGACGCGCCGGAGAGCAGCGCTTCGGCGACCGCCGGATAAGACTTTGCGAAGTTTGCGTCATGCGCGAGATCGGCATTGCTCACCAACGCGCCGATACGCAATGATCCGTCGGCGAGAGTCTCGATTTGATCGAGCCCGCCGAGATGCGTGACATCGACCAGACGATCCGGACGGCTGACGCCGCCCTTCATCAGATCGAGCAGATTGGTGCCGGCGGCGAGATACACGGCGCCTGGCTGGGCGGCGGCGGCAACGGCCTCGGCAACCGTGGCCGGCCTGACATAATCGAACTGTTTCATGCGGAGCGCCTCTGATTGGATTCATCCATGCCGGCCTGCGCCTCGAGCACGGCATCGACGATGCCGGCGTAGGCGCCGCAGCGGCAGAGATTGCCGCTCATGCATTCGCGGATGCGCTCGGGATCGTTGCCGGCCTGGGCCTCCTGCATCATGCCGATCGCGCTCATGATCTGGCCGGGTGTGCAGAAGCCGCACTGGAAGCCGTCATGGGCGATGAAGGCGGCCTGCACGGGATGAAGCTGGTCACCGCGCGCGACGCCTTCGATGGTGAGGATATCGGCGCCGTCATGGCTGATGGCGAGCGCGAGGCAGGAGTTGATGCGCTTGCCGTCGACCAGAATGGTGCAGGCGCCGCACTGGCCGCGGTCGCATCCCTTCTTGGTCCCGGTCAAATGGAGGCGCTCACGCAGGAGATCGAGCAGCGTGACGCGCGGATCGTCGAGGACGAAATCGCGCCGCGCACCGTTCACGGTGAGGCTGATGGAGTGGTTCATACAAGGCTCCGATCAGATTTGGACATGGCTCATCGCTCAGCGCGCCACCTCCGTGGCCGCCGTCGATATGCGCCGGCCGGGCGGAACCCGGCCAACATCTCAAGGAAGATACGGAGGCACCCTCCGCTTAACAAGGGCCGCCAAAAAATATTTGGAATTGGTCAAAATCCCATGCGCCCTCAACGCCGTGCAGCGCTGCATGGGTTCATTGCAAGGGTTCAATCTAACCAATTCGTGATCTACATTGCCTGCATGGACGACCAGACCGACCAGATTCGCAAACCCCGCGCCGATGCCGTGCGCAATCGCGAGCGCGTGCTCGAGGCGGCGAAACTCGTCTTCAATGCGGGCGGTCCCGAGGCGAGCCTGGAGGCCGTGGCAAAACGCGCCGGCGTCGGCATCGGCACGCTCTACCGGCATTTTCCGACCCGGGAGGATTTGTTCGAGGCGGTGTACCGGCGCGAGGTCGAGCAGCTCAGCGAGCTTGCCGAACAATTGAAGAATGCCAGGGATCCGGTCGATGCGCTCAGGCGCTGGCTGCGCTCAGGTGTCGAATTCGTCGCCACCAAGAAGGGCATGGTCGCAGCCCTGGCGCTTGCGGTCCAAAGCGGTTCCGAGTTGCAGGCCTTCTCTTTCGATCGGCTGACGAAGGCCATCGGCTCGCTGCTCGACCGCGCAGTCGCGGCCGGCGAGATGCGCGCTGACATCAGTCCCGAGGACCTTCTCCGCGCGTTCTTCGGCATGTGCTACATGCACGACCAGCCCGGCTGGCAATCCTCGGTGCTGCGGATGCTGGACGTGTTCGTCGACGGCCTGCGGGTGCAGCCGGTCGCGAAGGCCAAAAAGGCCAAGACGCGTGCCGCAAGACCCGCGGTGAAACGGAAACGATAACCCGCCCGTATGTCCCATGGGGCGTGCTAGGATCGGCATCGCCGGGATTTCAACGCGGAGCCTGTCATGCGCATTGCCGCCTTGCTTGTCGCCATCAGTATTGTCTTCAGCTCCATCTCAGCATTCGCCGGCGATGTCACCGCCGCGCAGGGCGTCATCCGCGCCCAGGAACAGGCGTTTGCGCGCGACGATGCGGCCGCCGCCTATTCCCATGCCGCGCCGGCAATCAGGGAGATATTCCCCGCGCCCGACATCTTCATGTCGATGGTGCAGAACGGCTAACCGCCG
>NZ_AKIY01000264.1 GCF_000282615.1 Bradyrhizobium sp. YR681
CCCCTCCCCGTCATTGCGAGCGCAGCGAAGCAATCCAGACTGTCTCCGCGGAGAGATTCCTGGATTGCTTCGCTGCGCTCGCAATGACGCTGTGGAGAGAGCGGCGCGTTGAAACTGCGCTCTCGTGCCCCAGACGCAGCGCAGCGTCCCTTCGACGATGCGCTGCAGAGCCGGGGCCCATCGTAACCGCATGCCGATCCGAGAGATGGGTCCCGGCTCTGCGGAGCGGCATTGCATGCCGCACCGCGTCCGGGACACGAGAGACTAGCGCGCCACCACTTCGACTTCGCCGTCGACGCCGTTCACGACGTTGAAGCCGCGCTCGTAGACCTTGCCCTCGTTCTTGGCGATGGCGCGGTATTCGCCTTCGGAGAGCACCACGCGCGGGAAGGCGCCGATCGATTCCTTGATGACGTCGCCGCCGGGCGTCAGCACCGACCAGGCGGTGTTGGCGAGCGCCTCGCCGCCCTTGTCACTGACGAGCTTGAGCGTGATGACGGCGGCGCGGTGGGTGATGGTGACGTCGGTGAGCTTGCCGGCCTGGACACGGATGTCCGAGCGCACCACCGAATTGGCGTCGCCATAGTTGGAGATGATGTAGTAGGTGCCTTCCGGAATCAGCACGACGTCGCCGGCGGCGACGTTCGGCACCAGCGAGGCGCGCTCGCCGGATTCGAACTGGCTGCCCTTGTAGATCGCGAACGAGATCTGGTTCTGCGGAATGCGGCTCGTGCCAACGCGGCCCTCGATGCGGAGGCCGCCGGCCGGCAGCACGAAGGATTCGCGGTCGGTCTCGGCCTTCAGGCTGACGGTGCGCACCGCGCTAACGAGGCCGAAGGCGACGTGCACGACGTAATTGCCGGGCGGCAGCACGATGTTGGGGGTGGCGCTGCGGTCCTCGCGGATCAGCTTGAAGGTGCCGTTCTCGTCGGGACGGTCGGCGAACACGCGCCAGACCAGTCCGCTGGTGATCGGGGGGGTGTCCTTGCCGTATTTCGCGGTCAGCGACAGCACGCCCTGTCCGGGCACGGCCGCATTGAGCGGCGGCGCCGGCGGCACCGTCGTGACCGCCGGCGGCGGCATGCTGGGCGTGGTCGGCTGCATCAGGGTCGGCGGCAGGCTCGGCGGTCCCGCGCCCGGGCCGGACGGAGGCGCCAGGCTGACGGCGCCGCCGGGGTCGGGTACCGAGGCCGGGGGGACCGGCGGCGGACGATCGGAGAAAAGCTGCGCCTGGGCGGCATTTTGGCCTGAAATCACCGGACCAAGAGCAAGGCACGCACCAAGGACCAGCGCCGGCAGCAGCCTGCCGCTGCGCCGCCATCCGATGATGCCGTCACCCCCGCGTGTCATGCCACCTGCTTTTCACCGAAAACGCGGCAAATTCAAGCCTCTGATATCCCAGGAAATACGGTCCGGTCCGGTTCTATGGAACCCGATTGACGCCTGCGTGATTGGAAGCGAGGCCAACAGCCTTCGCCACACTGCTGCCCCCTGCTTCCCCGAACGATGTAAACCATGCTTGGCCCTCGTTATGGCGGAGCGGAAGTGCGGTGCCTACTCTGGTGTGAGGGCTGGCCCGGGGTAGGAGAGTTTCGGTGCTGGATATGTTGAAGGGGCGGAGCGCGAACGGCTCCAATGGCGAGAAGGTCGGACTTGGCAGCATTCGCAAGCCCGTCATCGGTCTGGCACTCGGCGGCGGCGCGGCCCGCGGCTTTGCCCATATCGGAATCCTGAGGACGCTGATTGCCAACGGGATCGTGCCCGACGTCGTGGTCGGCACCTCGATCGGCGCCGTGGTCGGCGGCCTCCATGCGGCCGGCCGGCTCGACACGCTGGAGGAATGGGGGCGCAGCCTGCAAGGCATGCGCAACATCCTCGGCTATCTCGACATCCGCCTCAACGGCTCCGGCCTGCTCGGCGGCGAGAAGCTCGCCACCCGGCTCGAGGAGGCGATCGGGCAGATCCTGATCGAGGACCTGCCGATCAAGTTCGCCAGCGTCGCCACCGAGGTCCGCACCGGCCACGAGATCTGGCTGACACGCGGCCGCGTGGTCGATGCGATGCGGGCCTCCTATGCCCTGCCCGGCATCTTCGCACCGATCCTGATCGGCGACCGCTGGCTGGTCGACGGCGCGCTGGTCAATCCGGTGCCGGTCTCGGCCGCCCGCGCGCTCGGCGCCGAAATCGTCATTGCCGCAAATCTTTCCAGCGACATCTTCACCCATTCCACGACGATCTATTCGCACGGCGCCGCGCCGGAGACGGTCGCGCCCGCGGCCGAGGAAACGACGGCCAAGCGGCGCTTTCCGCGCCTGTTCTCGGCAGAGAAGACCATGAAGCGCGAGTTCTTCGGCAGCGTCGGACGTCCCGGCATCTCCTCGGTGATGGTCGACGCCTTCAACATCATGCAGGACCGCATCACCCGCGCGCGCCTTGCCGGCGACCCGCCGGACCTGTTGATCTCGCCGCGGGTCGGCCATTTCGGCTGGTTCGACTTCCACCGCTCCGAGGACCTGATCGCGCACGGCACGCGCGCCGCCGAGCGCGCACTGGAGTCGATCCAGGAGGCGATCGAGGTGCTCGCACCGGGGCCCAGTGAGACCGCCGGTCGCGAGCCCTAGCTGCTGGGCTCCTGCTTCGCCGGCGGATCCGGCATCCTGCGCTCGCTCGGGCAGACTTGCCTTGCCCCCTCATAGCTGCACGACGTCGTCGGCGGCTCGCCGCAGACGGCCTTCATCTTCTTATGGGAGACGCAGTGGCCCTGCTGATCCCGCCAGCCCGGTCCTCCCTTGCAGCCACAACCCTCACATTGGCATGCGAGTGCGGCGGACCAAGCGGCAACCAGCAGCAACGCGATCGCGGAGGTGATCGCGGCCTTCATCGACTATCGCGTTTTGCGCGCCAGCACGCGCAAAGCGCGACGAGCGGCCAAGGCTCAGGCCGTCTTGATGTAGTCGCGCAGGGCTTCCTGCTCGGACTCGTATTCCTGGACGCGGCGCTTGACGATGTCGCCGATCGAGATCAGCCCGACCACCTTGCCGTTGTCGAGCACCGGCAGATGGCGGAACTTGCCTGTGGTCATCATCTCCATGAGCTCGGCGACCGTGTCGGTCTCCTTGCAGGTGACGACCTTGCGAGTCATGACCTCGCTCACCGGCTCCTCCAGCGCGGCAGCGCCGCGCGCGCCGATCACGCGCACGATGTCGCGCTCGGAGAGGATGCCTTCCAGCCGGCTCTGGTTCATCACCAGCACCGCACCGATCTTCTTCTCACCGAGCAGTTTCACCGCAGCGGCCAGCTTGGCGTCGGGCTCGACGCTCATGATCTGGTGGCCCTTGGCGTTGAGGATGGAACGTACCGTCATTGTCGCCTCCCTGAATCGGACCCGTCCGCCTGTTGGCGGTCCGGACTTGTTCTTCGAGTCTTCAACTAACAGTTTCAGCGCCGGTTTCACGCTCGGGCGCTTTGCGAAGCATCGCTGCCAGCAGCTTGTCGCTTCGGAACATTCTTCTCTGGAATGATGGATGAATTCGGGCCGCGCCGCAAGCGCCGCTTCAAATACGGTCTGAAACGTCCTGTGATGACGCATCCGCAGCATCGTTTCGCACGCGCGGCACGGGATCGAACAGCGCGAACAGCAGAAGACCTGCGACAAAGCCGCCGATATGGGCCTGCCAGGCCACGCTGGTGGTTTCGGCATCGATGCCGATGGCGCCGACGCCGAAGATGATGTTGACGCCGAACCACACCGCGAGGAAGCCGACCACCCGCCCGTCGCGCAGCGCGCGCGACAGCGGCAGCGCCGGAACTCTTGCCGCGGTATCGGCATCCGATCGGCTGAAGGACAGGAAGCTGCCGCGAACGAAGGCAAAGCGGATCGCGGCGGCCATCGCGCCTGATACCGACGCCGAGGCGCCGATCATCGGCGCCACCGCATGCTCGTGGGTGACGAGATGGGCGAGCGCGCCCGCCGCCGCCGTCACCGCGAGAAACAGGAAGAACCTGACGGCGCCAAAACGCCGCGCCAGCGCGCTGCCGAACGGCAGCAGCCACAGCACGTTGAAGCCGAGGTGGGTCAGATTGGCGTGCAGCAGCGAATAGGTGAAGAAGGTCCAGACCTTCGCGCCGGCCCCGCCGGGGATCTCAAGATTGAGCAGCGAGGAATCGTAGCGCTTCGGGATGAAGCCGAAGACGTCGATGGTCCAATTCTCCAGCTCCGGCGGCAGCAGCACCCGAAGGTGGATCACCGCCAAAAGGAGGATGTAGGCGGTCAGCGCCACGGGCAGCGTCAGGATCGGCTCGCGCGGAGCTTCCTCGATGACTGCCGGTACCTCGGCTTGAGGATCGTGCGGCGGAGAATTGTGCGGGGAATCCAAGGCAGTTCGCTTTCAGGCGCGATCGGAGCGATACGCTTGGAGATAGTCGCCTTTGCCGGCCTTGCGCAAGTGCGCAAAAGGAAAAGGCAGGGCCCTGGGAAAGCCCTGCCTGTCCGTGTCGGCCTTACCGGCCGGAGGAATGAAGGTGTATCCCCACCCCTCCCCGGCCCGTGGCCAAACTGTTTGACGCCTGTGTACAGGCCCCGCCGAGAACCTGGAGAAAAGCGGCGAGGCTTGCGACCGCGATCACCATAGCAGGCGCGCGGCGGGCGGAAAGCGCATAGTTAATTTAACGTTAACGGCGCAAAGGCAGCCTCAAGGGCGCCGAAAACGCCCTCGCGGCATGGACGCTGCAAATCCCCTCCTGCACAACAACAAAGGGATCGCGGGTGCACTGAAGCGGGACAGCTTTGTCCCGCGACGTCGCACCCCGGGGTAAGCGTCAGTCATGAAACATCCGTCGAGCCGCGCGTTCTTCGCGTATTGGGACAAGAAGCGCGGCATTGCGCGGGCCCCTGACCGGGCCGATATCGACCCGGCCGCCGTCCGCGAGCTGCTCGGGGATATCTTCGTGCTCTCCTGCGAACAAAACCTCGGCTTCCCGTTCCGCGTCGCCGGCACGCGGGTCTGCGCGCTCGCAGGCCTCGACCTCAAGGACCAGAGCTTTGCGGCACTGTTTGTCGACGCCAGCCGCAGCGAGATCGAGGAGATCACGACAATCGTCGCCGACGAGACGCTGGGTGCGATTGCCGGCGTCACCGCCGCGCGCGAGGACGGCAGCAAGGCGCATCTCGAGCTGCTGCTGCTGCCCTTCAATGCCCGCCCGCATACGCCTGTCAGCGTGACGGGCGTGCTGGCGCCGTTCGACGACGAATGCGGCGCGCTCGGTCCCTTCACCCTCACCTCCTGGCGCTATCTGCACCAGCCGGAGAAACTGCTGCCGCGCGCGATCCGCAAATTGCAGATCGCCCGCGGGCTGATGGTGTATGAGGGACTGCGGTAGCGAGCTCTATGGTCCCGCGAGCCGCCGGGTGCCGGCGGCCGTCAGTTCCAGCTCGCCGAGCCGCCTGATCGCGTAGCCCAGATGCACAAGACGCTCCCAGTGCAATTGCGGAATCTCGCCCTGGCTCTCGGCCAGGCCGACCTTGCGCAATGAATCGAGTTCGTCGCTGCTGAGCGGGGGATGATCGGCCATCACGCGATCTCGTCGGTCCAGACCTTGAAGCTGACCAGCTCGTTCGGACCGAACGTCTGCGTGATCGGGACGTCGCAGGCATCGCGCCCCTGCGCGATCAGGATGCGGCCCTGGCGCGGCTCGTTGTTGCGCGGATCGAAGGTGTGCCAGCGCCCGCCGACAAAAGCCTCGAACCAGCCGGCGAAATCGCCCACGGCCCACGGCTTCGGCGTGCCGACGTCGCTCAGATAGCCGGTGCAGTACCGCGCGGGAATGTTCATGCAGCGGCAGAACGCGATGGCGAGATGGGCATAATCGCGGCAGACGCCCTTGCCTTCCTGGTACGCCTCCCACGCCGTCTTGGTGGCGCGCGCATGCTCGTAGCCAAACGCGATGTGGCGGTGAACGAAATCGCAGATCGCCTGCACCCGCGCCCAGCCCGGCGGCGTCTTCTCGAACAGCTTCCAGGCGATCTCCGACAACCGGTCGGTTTCGCAATAGCGGCTGCCGAGCAGATAAACCAGCGTATCGGACGGCAGCTCCTCGATCCTGTGCTGAACGGCCGAGGCAAACACGGGGTCCGCCAGGCCGCTGTCGCGAACGACGCCATCGGCGGCAAGACGCATGCGGCCGGCCGGTGCGACCATGCGGCTGCACCAATTGCCGAACACGTCCCGATAGGGCGTGATCTCGACGGCCGGCGTGGAGGTGACAAAGTCCGGCACGATCACATCGGAGGCACGCGTGAAATGCGTGCCCAGCACCATGATCATCGGCGTTGGCTGCGGGAAATCGTACAGCATTTCGAATCCGACACGGAACTTCATTCGAAATGCCCTTTCGGCGAGGTGTCAGCTCGAAATGGCTACGAAACCGCCGATTACAAGGCGCGCAGGCGGACTTACCCGCGCAACATGCCCACGCCCCGCGACAAATCGCGCCTGCGCCTCACCGCCGATGATCTTGCCGCATCAGATATCGCGCCGGCCATCGCTTTCAGCAGCGATGGCCGGCCGCGCATCAATGCATCACGGCATCGCCAGATGCCAGGCGCCGTTCAAGAAGCCGTCGCCGGTGACGTCGCCGGGCTTGGTGTCCTTGGCGAACGTGTAGAGTGGCTTGCCCTTGTAGGCCCATTGCTTTGAGCCGTCGTCGCGCGTGATGATGGTGTAGCCGTCGCCGCTGGCGTCGCCGGCCTCGGCCTTCAGCACCGGCCAGTTGGTCGCACACGGGCCGTTGCAGGCCGATTTGCCGTCCGTATCCTTGTCGAAAGTGTAGAGCGTCATGCCTTTTGCGTCGGTGAGCACGTTGCCCTTGTCGGTCTTGCCGGTCTTGGTCGGCGGCGCGGCGAAGGCGGCCGGAATGAATGCGAGCGACACGGCGAGCGTGAGCGCGAGGCGGATCGGGGATGTCGTCATGGTCTCTCCTGTCATGCAATTGGCTTGCATGGATAGGACGCCGCACGGGTCATCGTATTCCTCAGGTCCCGGCCACGATATTTTTCGCTGCGCGCGGCGGCGCGGCGGAATAAACTGGACGATGTGAGACGTACCGACATGACCAAGCCGCACTGGCGCCCAACGCGCACTTCCGACCTGCCGGCGATCAGCGCGATCGCCGCGCGCATTCATCCGGGCCTTGCCGAGCGTCCCGACGTGTTCGCGGAAAAGATGCGGCTCTGTCCCGAAGGCTGCCGCGTGCTCACCGCCGACGACGAGATCGTTGGTTACGGCCTCGCGCATCCCTGGAGGCTGAACCGGATTCCACCGCTGGATCATTTCCTCGAGCGACTCCCCGGCGACGCGGACTGCCTCTACGTGCACGACGTTGCCGTGCTGCCCGATTTCCGCGGCGGTGTCGCGCGCGACTATGTCACTGCAATCGAGGAGCTGGCACGCGCTGCCGGCATCGCGACGCTCGCACTCGTCTCGGTCTACGCCACACGGCCGCTGTGGGAGCGGTTCGGCTTCCGGCCCGTCACGGCGGATGCGGAACTACGCGCGAAGCTCGCATCCTATGGCGAAGCTGCGACCTACATGCTGCGCGATCTCGCTGCGGCGTAACGTCCCTCCCCTCGCAACCCGGCTCACGCGGGCGTGAAGCTAGCCGCTCGAACCGGCATCAACCGACCCCCGTCGAAGGTGTGTGCGGGCCGTTCTGGTCTCGCCGAACACCGAGACTGGAGAATTTCCATGAAGCTCACATTGTCGAAAGTTGCTTTGATTGCATTCGTTGCGACGACCGCATTCAGCGCAACCAGCGCCAACGCGGCGCAGTTGCGGACCTATGGCTGCGATGCAGCCTTCTTCGAGGGCTGCGGCATCCTGATCGAAGCACCGCCCCCGCCTGCCAGAAGCCGCGTCAACCTCACCCACGACACCTCGCCCACCTACATGAAGCAGACCGACCCGCGCTACAGCTCGGCGATGCGTGATGCCGGCGGTGGTGGTGGTGGCGGCGGAGGTGGTGGCGGTGGCGGTGGCGGCGGTGGCCGCTGAGCTCGCACCAGACCTTATCGATGATGTCGCCGGAGCAACCCGGCGGCATCATTGCCGTGTTTGCCGAACGGCAATTCAGCCCCGATGCTTTTTCTTCTTCGGCTTCTTGCCCGGCCCGCCCTTCGGGGCCCAGGGCGTGACCGACGGCTCGGCGTGACCCGGCTTGTTCTTGTGCTTCTTTTTCTTTCCGAACGAAGACGCCTCGTCGAAGCTCGGCTTGCGTTCGCCGTGCCCCTTGTCCCGCGGTTTGAATTCGCGGGCCTCGCGCGGCCGGTCGTCGCGACGTTCGCGATGACCACCCTCGTCCCTCTCGCGCCTGGGCGCAGGTGACGGCTCTTCCGAGCGCGCCTGCTGCTGCGGCGCGCCCGCCATCGGCTCGAGGCGGATATTGTCTTCCTTGTCCGGACGCTTGATCTTCGCCGCGAAAGATTCCGCGACCCGCTCGGAAATCTCGAACTCGGTCGTGGTGTCCATGATCTTGATGGCGCCGATATCGCCCTTGTCGATGCCGCCGCGACGGCAGATCATCGGCAACAGCCAACGCGCTTCCGCGTTCTTCTTCCGTCCGATGTTGGCCCGGAACCAGACGCTGCCGTCCGCCATGCCATGTTTCGACGACGATTTTCCGGACTTTGGTCGAGGCCTTTCGGGGCGATCATCGCTGCGCGAATTGCGGGCATCGTCGCGCGGCATCCGATCGTCGCGCGACGCGCGGACATTGTCACGACCGCGATCGTCGCGCGGCCGGCTCGATCGCTCGCCGGGATCGATGATGTCTTCGGGCGACGGCAACCGCGCTCGATAGAGTCGCGCGAGTGCGGCTGCGATATCCTCGGCCGACCGCTCCGCCAGCAAGGCTTGCGCCAGCGCAAGATCGTCGGGCGTGGTCTCCTCGGTGAACAGCACGTCCTTCATGCGGTCGTGATCGAGCTTGCGGATCTCCTCGGCCTGCGGCGCCGTGCCCCAGTTTGCGTCGACGCCGGCGAGATTGAGCAGCATTTCCGCGCGCCGCCGCCTGATAGGCGGCACCAGCAGGACGCTCGTCCCCTTGCGGCCCGCGCGCCCGGTGCGGCCCGAGCGATGCTGCATGACCTCGGCGTCGTTGGGCAGATCGGCGTGGATAACGAGGTCGAGGCTCGGCAGATCGATGCCGCGGGCGGCGACGTCGGTCGCGACGCAGACGCGCGCGCGCCCGTCACGCAGCGACTGCAGCGCCGTGGTTCGCTCGTTCTGCGTCAATTCGCCTGACAGCGCGACCACGGAGAAGCCGCGTTCCAGCAGCGCCGCCTGCAAATGCCTGACGTGATCGCGCGTGCTGCAGAACACCAGCGCGCTCGGCGCCTCGTAGAAGCGCAGCACGTTGACAACCGCGTGCTCGGCATCGGCGGGCGCGATCCGGATGGCGCGATACTCGATGTCGGCGTGACCGCCTTCATCGCCGGCGACCTCGATGCGGAACGCCTGCTGCTGATATTGCTTTGCCAGCGCGACGATGCCGCGCGGAAAGGTCGCCGAGAACAGCAAGGTGCGACGCGTCTCCGGCGTGGTCTTGAGGATGAATTCCATGTCCTCGCGAAAGCCGAGATTGAGCATCTCGTCGGCCTCGTCGAGGACGACGACCTTCAATTCCGAAATGTCGAGGCGATTGCGGCGCAAATGGTCGCATAAGCGGCCGGGCGTGCCGACGACGATGTGCGCGCCGGCTGCAAGCTCGCGCTGCTCGCGACGCGGATCCATGCCGCCGACGCAGGAGACCACGCGCCCATCCGCGTACTGGTAAATCCAGGCCAGTTCGCGCTGGACCTGCAAGGCAAGCTCGCGGGTCGGCGCCACGATCAGGGCGAGCGGTGCGCCAGCCCGTTCAAATCGCTCGGCGTCGCCAAGCAGGTCCTTGGCCATGGCCAGCCCGTAGGCCAAGGTCTTGCCGGAGCCGGTCTGGGCCGAAACCAGGAGGTCGCGGTCTGCGGCCTCGTCGGCGAGCACGGCGAGCTGGACGGGGGTCGGACGGTCGTAGTTGCGCTCGGCCAAAGCTCGGGCGAGCGGCGGACTCATGGTCGGGAATGACACGGGATAAACCTTGGTTGGTCCAGGCACGGAACGTCGAGCCGCGCGACCTGAAGCTGCGTAGGCGGCAAATGGTCCGGCCGCACGCGTGGTGATTTGATTTGCACGCTCTTTACGCCAAGCGCGGGCAAATCACCATGCCTATGACGCATGGCTTTGGCGACATCGCGAATAAGCTTACCGGCCGCCCGACCCACTACATCCAGCGTTTTCGGGCCGTTTTGCTGCATATAGTGAGATTTGCGCCGAAGCGGGGGATTTCGTGCCCCTTGCCGCGCCCGCAATTCGATCCCAAATCGAGCCTCGCGAGAGAGCAGAAACGGGGAAAACATGGCTGACAGCATATCGCTTGCCGACAAGCTCGCGACCTTCCAGGACTTCTGGTCTCCGCGCACGATCACGACCTTCAACGATTGCGACGTGATGGTGGTAAAGGTGAAGGGCGAGTTCAGCTGGCACAAGCATGACGACACCGACGATTTCTTCCTCGTCCTGAAGGGCCATCTGGACATCGAATTGCGGGACCGCATTGTGACGCTCGGCCCGGGCGAGCTCTACGTCGTGCCCAGAGGGGTCGAGCATCGGCCGGTGGCGCGCGAGGAGGTTCACCTCATGCTGATCGAGCCGACCGGCACGCCGAACACGGGCGACAAGGCCACCGCCGCGGCGCGCAAGCTCGCATAGATCAGATTTCCGCGTAGACCTCCAGCAGATTGCCGTCGGGGTCGCGGAAGAACAGTGTGCGATGCCCGAAGGACTGGTTCGTCGGCGGCGAGAGCAGCGCCACGCCCCGACGCAGGAGCTCATCAGCGCATGCATCGACTTCGGCCGCGGATACCTTGAAGGCCAGTTGCAGCGAGGCGCTGCCCGCGGGCGTCGGCGCATCCGCCGCGGTCCGGCTCGGCTTCGCCAGGGCCAGCGTATTGCTGCCGAGGCCGTACTCGATCCAGTTCGGCGAGAGCTCCCGCAGCAGGGATAAGGCGAGCACGTCCTCGTAGAAGCGGCGCATCGCGGCCATGTCGCGCACGAAGATGACGGTGTAGTCGATCGCGCGGATGGCACGGAAGGGGGAATGCGGGTTCGGTTCGGATGTTTTTTCGTCTGTCATCTCGTCGTTCATTCCAAATGCCTACTTGTAGCCCGTATGGAGCGAAGCGGAATACGGAGCCTCGGGCACGAATCCCGGATTACGCTTCGCTCCATCCGGGCTACGGATCATTTATCGCAGCAATCCGCCACTATAGCGCAGCTCATACAGCAGTGTGCCACCCTGCCGCGCAATCGTCTCGACACCGTGAAAACGATCGAGCGAGCCCTCCACCTCGTTGCGGTAGATCATGCCCGCCTGCTCGAACAGCCGCGGTCCGCGATAGGGCTCCTCGGCGCGCACGCCCAGCAGCGCCTGGCGCAGGAATTTGTAGATCGCGAGGAAGGTGTCGCGGTCCGTGATGTCTGCGCGGGCGCCGCCGCTGTAGCTCATCGACCAGACGACACGGTCGTCCCGCGACACGGTCTCCTGGCCGACGAAAAATCCCATCCCGAAATAGATGTCGCGATAGGCGTAAGGCGGCGCACGATGCTCGAGCTGCTTCGAGCCGGCGAGCAGCGGCGTGGCCACCGTGGCATCGTCGTCGAGGCCGGCATAGGTGCGCCGCTTGGCTTCGACCAGGAACGTCGCGAGATCGTGCGGGATCGACACCATCGGCTAGACCACCAGCTCCGGCCAGGGCACGATGGTCGACTTCACCGTCTTCATCGCCATCGCATCCTTCACCGCCTGCGCGACGCCAGCTTCCGTGAACGGGTAGATCGTCTGCATCTTCAGCCAGGGATATTTGCCCGCCGTGCGGTAGAGCATGTCGACGCCGAGCGGCAGGTCGTTGCCGGTAAAACCCCAGGAGCCCAGCACGTTGAGGTCCTTGGTGCAGATGCGGTGCCAGGAGGTGTCGATCGAGCCGGCATCGGTGAACTGGCCCATCTCGACATAGGTGCCGCCATCACGCAGCATCTCGATGCCTTCGGGGCCGGCTGAGGGGTGGCCCGAGCAATCCATCACCAGATCGGCGCCGAATCCGCCGACGATCTCGCGCACGCGCGCGATACGCTCCTGCGGCGATTTCAGCTCCTCGATGTTGACCGTCGCCTCCGCGCCGAATTCGCGGGCGAGCTTGAGCCGCGGCTCCTCCGGCGCGCCGACGCAGATGACGCGCCCTGCCCCCATCTCCTTTGCGGCCGCGACCGCGAGAATGCCGATCGGGCCGGAGCCCTGGATCACCACCGTATCGCCCCATGAAAACCCGCCGGCACGGCTCGCGCGGTTGAAGGCGCGGATGCAGGAGGTCAGCGGCTCCGACAGCGCACCGAGCCGCAGCGACATGTCGTCGGGCAGCTTGTAGATCTTGGTGCCCGGCAGCATGTCGAGATCGACATAGACATATTCGGCCCAGCCGCCCCACATGTGCGGCGCCTTGTCGAAGCCGAGATAGCGGCCGTAATAGACCGGCGTCAGGCATTTGTTGGCGGTCTGCGGATAGTGGATGCAGTAATAGCAGCGGCCGCACGGCATCAGCGGGGGGATCATCACTTTGGAGCCGACCTTCAGCGGCTTGCTCATGAAGTCTTCGGTGAATTCGTCCCCACATTCGACGATGACACCGCCGAGCTCGTGGCCGAGCGTGAACGGCCAGGGCAGCGGCTTCGGCCAATGACCTTTCAGGATATGCACATCGGTGCCGCAGACCCCGCAGGCACCGATCTTGATCAGCGCAGCCTTGCGGCCGACCTTCGGCCACGGCACGGTCTTGATGACGGGCTCGGAGCCCGGCCCTGCGTGGGTGCAGACGCGAATCTGTTCCATGGATGAGTCCTCGATGCCCGTCTGTTATGATTGATTGGTGCGGGCGTAGGGCAAAGCGTATGTGAGACGCGCGGTCGTGCCAAGGTGGCAGTCGTAGCCCGGATGAGCGTAGCGACATGCGGGGGCAGTGGTCCCGGATATCGCTTCGCTCATCCGGGCTACGGGACGACCACGACCACCGACGTCATGCATGGCAGATGTCCAAGCACACCCAAGTGTCTTGAGCACTCGCCGGCGACCGTGTAGGCACGGCTCAAGTCCCACCCTGGTGCCCGCTTGAACCCCCATCCGCAAAATCCCGTCGCCTCATCCGGCTCGTTCGCGGCGATGAAGTCAGTGCCCTATCGGCTCCAGTTCATCGCCTATGTGCTGGCGATGATGGCCGACAATATCGAGCATGTGATCAGCTATTGGGTGGTGTTCCAGAAATTCCATTCGCCGACGCTGGGCGGTTTTGCCGTGCTGTCGCACTGGCTGCCGTTCCTGCTGTTCTCGGTCGCCGTCGGCGGGCTCGCCGACCGGTTCGATCCGCGCCGCATCATCCAGTGCGGTATGCTGCTGTTCATCATCGCCTCCGCCGGATGGGGCTTCTTCTTCATCACCGACACCATCGAGATGTGGCACGCGATGCTGCTGCTGGTGATCCATGGCTGCGCCGGTGTGCTGTGGCAGACGCCGAACCAGCTGCTGCTCTACGACCTCGTCGGGCCCGCCGATCTGCCGAGCGCCGTGCGGCTCAACGCGATGGCACGCTATCTCGGCATTCTGGTCGGGCCCGCGGTCGGCGGAATCATCATGCTGACGCTCGGCACCTCGCACGGCATCATCTTCAACACGCTGTTCTACCTGCCGATGCTGCTGTGGCTGTTCTGGGCGCCGGTGCGCGACAAGAGCATTGCGGTGCGGCGCTTCGCCATGCGCGGCTTCGGGGACATCCTGCTGACGATGCGCGCGATCGGCACCCAGCCGGTGCTGACGGCGATGACCTGGCTTGCCGGCCTCACCTCCTTCATGATCGGCAACGCCTATCACGCGCAGATGCCGGGCTTTGCCGGCGATCTCGGCCATGGCGATCCCGGCGTCTCCTACAGCGTGCTGCTGGCGGCGGATGCCGGCGGCGCGCTGCTCGCCGGCATCGCGCTGGAATCCTGGGGCCGGCTGAAGGGCACGCCGCGTACCGCGATCCTGCTCGCGGTGTTCTGGAGCGTGGCGCTGCTCGGCTTTGCTTCGGTGCGGATCTATCCGGTCGCGATCGTGCTGCTGTTCCTTGCCGGCTTCTTCGAGCTGTCGTTCAACACCATGGCGCAGGCGCTGGTGCAATTGAACGCCCCGTCCGACATTCGCGGCCGGGTCGTCGGGCTCTACAACATGGCCGGGCTCGGGATGCGGGCCTTCAGCGGCATCACCGTCGGACTGTTCGGCGCGGCGATCGGCATTCACTGGTCGCTCGGGCTCTCAGCCGCGGTGCTGCTGGCGCTGCTGTGCTTGCTCTATCAGCGGGCAGCGAAGACGGCGACCGGTTGACTCTCGTCGCGCTCCACCGCAACCTCGCGCGAAGGTTGGGGAGATGAGGCGTTGCGCAATCGCTGGGGCATTCTTGCGATCCTGTTCGTCGTGCGTCTCACCATCGCATTCCAGTTCCAGAGCGTGGCCGCGGTCGCGCCGCTGCTGCAGCAGAGCTTTGGCGTCGGGCTTGCCGATATCGGCATCCTGATCGGGCTTTACTTCACACCGGGCGTCGTGCTGGCGCTGCCGGGCGGCGCGATCGGCCGGACGCTCGGCGACAAGCCCACCACCATCGTTGCGCTGCTGCTGATGACGGCCGGCAGCCTCGTCATGGCCATGACCGATATCTGGGGCTGGCAGATGGCGGGCCGGCTCACCTCCGGCGCCGGCGGTGTGCTGCTGACGGTGCAGCTCACCAAGATGGGCACCGACTGGTTCGCCGGGAAGGAGATCGCAACCGCGATGGCGATCTTCGTCAACTCCTGGCCGGCGGGCGTTGCGATCTCGCTGCTGGTGCTGCCGGCGATCGGCACTGCCTATGGCGCGGGCGCGGTGTTCCTGTCGGCCGGCGCGCTGACCGCGATCGGCATCGGCTTGATCCTGTTCTATCAGCCGCCGCCGGGCGCGACGGCAGGCGCCGCCGGCTCAGGCCGGCTCGATCCCGTGGCGCTGCTGGCGGTGATTGTCGCTGGCGCGATCTGGGGTCTCTACAATGTCGGCTTCGCGATGATCTTCTCGTTCGGCCCCTCCCTGCTGGTCGAGCGCGGCTGGAGCATCGCCGCGGCGGGCTCGGCGATCAGCGTCGTGATGTGGCTGTCGGTGATCTCGGTCCCATCAGGCGGCTATCTGGCTGATCGCGGCAAGCCGCTTGTCCTGACGATCGCTGCCAGCCTCGCCGTCGCCGGTTTGCTGGCCTGGCTGAGCCGGTCCGACGCCGTGATCACGATCCTCGTCCTGATCGGCCTGGTCGGGGGCTTCCCGGCCGGTCCGATCATGAGTCTCGCCTCACGCGTGCTCGTCCCGGAGACGAGAGCGATCGGCATGGGCGTGTTCTACACTCTCTTCTATGCTGCGATGATGGCAGGACCGGCGGTCGCCGGCCGGCTCGCCAAGTCGGCCGGGACCGCGCCGCGCTCGACCTCGGCGCGCTGACGGTGCTGGCCTGCCCGCTCCTGATGTGGCTTTTTGAACGCATTGTGTCTGTCCGTGATCGACGCCCGCAATCCTAACGCGGCATTAACCCTATGCACCTTAGGGTCGTCCCGGACTCCGCCAGGCGGGGGGTCGGGTTGTGAAAATGGCGTTGGCGAACAAAAAATTTCTTCCGGCCGCCGAGGAACGTCGGCGTTTCCAGCGGGTGAAGGTGCACCTGCTCGGCCGCTACATGCTGCCGGACCGCCGGGAATTCCCCTGCCAGGTGATCAACATGTCGCCGGGGGGCCTTGCCTTGCTCGCTCCCGGCATCGGCAATGTCGGCGACCGCGTGGTCGCCTATCTCGACCATATCGGCCGCGTCGAGGGCAAGATCACCCGCATCATCGACAATGGCTTTGCCATGACGATCGGGGCGACGCCCAGGAAGCGTGACAAGCTCGCGGCACAGCTGACCTGGCTCGCCAACCGCGACATCCTCAATCTGCCGGAAGATCGCCGCCACGACCGTATCGTGCCGCGCAATCCGATCGCGGTGCTGACGCTCGAGGACGGCACCAAGATGACCTGCCGCATCATCGACCTTTCCTTGTCCGGTGCCGCCATTGCCGCCGAGAACCGCCCGCCGCTGAAATCGACGGTTCTGCTCGGACGCGTCCAGGGCCGCGTGGTCCGAAACCTCGAAGACGGCTTCGCGCTGGAGTTCGTTCACGCGCAGCCGATCGAGACACTCGAAGAGAGCGTTACCGCGCGGTAAAGCGAAACAGCGCCAAAACCGGCCTTTTTCCATCCCTGAAGGCGGCCTCCGCGATGCGGACGCCGCCTTTTTCGCGTCTGGCGACGCATCCGCGCGGGTTAACGCGCGGCCTCTGCGCTCATGGAAACGGCGGTTCCGCCAGCGTTTCCGCGTTAATTCCTAAAATTTGAATCAATTGCAGTCATTTCAAATTTTACGAGAATTCGATTCAAGTATAGATCGAATTCGCGGCTAGTTTTACTTGCATTCGTCTCGACTTGACTTGGCTGACTTAGCGGCAACTCAAAAGCTCCGGCGCAATGTGGTCCCAACAAGAAACGGGGGCCGCAATGTTGGACTTCAGGGGACAGGGGAAGGGTTTGGCGCTGGCTGCCATGCTCTTCGGGATCAGCGCGACGGTGCAGGCCGGTGAGAACCGTCTGCTCTACGCAAGCCTCGGCGACACCACGCGTGCGCCGATCGGCTGGGTCGAGTTCTGTGCGGATAACGCCGCTCAGTGCCAGGGCGCACCGACGCAGCCGCGCGACATCGTGATGTCGCAGGCCGCATGGCGCGACCTCGTCAAGGTCAATCGCTGGGTCAACGAGACCGTCAAGCCTTTGACCGACCAGGAGCACTGGGGCGTGATCGAGAAATGGTCGCTGCCGTCGGACGGTTACGGCGACTGTGAAGACTACGTGTTGCTGAAGCGCAAGATGCTGATGGATGCCGGTTGGCCCCGCGAGGCCCTGCTGATCACCGTCGTGCGCGACAAGAAGGGCGAAGGGCACGCGGTGCTGACGGTGAAGACCGACAAGGGCGAGTTCGTTCTCGACAATCAGAACGAGAACGTCGTTGCCTGGACGGAGACCGGCTACCGCTTCGTCAAGCGCCAGTCGCAGAGCGATCCCAACGTCTGGGTCTCGCTCGGCGATACCAAGCCGGCGGTCTCCACCGCCAGCGCAAGAGATCAGTAGAGACAAGAAACGAGTTACGCGACCCGGTCACATCCCCACCCCTCCCCGTCCCAGACCGGTTCGCGCGCGGCCAGCCATCCCCCAATGGCTGGCCGCAACTTTGTCAAGCGCGCGGAACGCGCTAAATTCCACTGGAATCAAAGCGGTATAGCGCGTACGACCGCGACGTTTCGAGACGTCTCGCGACGGAACGTTCCCCAAACACGACGTCTCGATACGGGGAAAAGCCGGGGAATTTGTTCTGGCTGCGTTCCGTGCCATAAATTGGCCCATGCTTACCGACCTTTTCCTGCGAAAGACCGTGATCGGCGGCGATACCGCGCGCGGCGACTACCTCGTGATTTGGGATGACCTCACGATCGGCCGCATCTTCAAGACGGTCGCCGTCGGCGGCAAGGACGCTTGGCAGTGGTCCTGCGGCCTGCCGAACGTTCCGCAGCGAAGCACCCATCGCGGACGCGCCGGCAGCCTCGATGCGGCGAAAATCGACTTCCGGGCCGCCTGGACGGAGCTGCACGCCGAGCTGAGCCATGAGGAGATTCGCGAGGCCCGCGCGATGGACGCCGACCGCTCGCGGCCCTGGCATCGGCGCGGATGAGCTGGTCAGCCGCCTTCGACGAGCCGGTCGCGCTGCCCGACGGCCGGACGCTGCTGACGCTGCTCGATGCCGGCGAGTATATCGCCGCCCTGCCGAAGACAACCCAGCAACGCCCGGAATGGCAGGCGGCGACCGAGGCGATCCTGCTGGTCGCCGAGCGCGGCGGCGATACCATGCTCGCTCGCATCGGCATGCTGCGCGCGCTCAACGCCGGCAAGCCAAGTGCAGATCCTGCGCCGCGCAGGAAAAGGGCAAAGTCCTACCGCGTGATCTCCTAGAAAAATGTAAAGTAACACTTGACATATCGATAGTGACGCTTTACAACTTCACTCAACAACAGCGGATTTGAGTGGGGCGAGCGATGATCAAGACTTATCGACACAACGGCCTGAAGGAGCTAATCGAGACCGGCAAGACGGCGCGGATCGATGCGAAGTTTCACGCACGCTGCATCGAGGTGCTCGACGCGCTCCAGTCAGCGACCGACCTGCGCGCCATGAACCGTCCGGCTTTCCGCCTCCACCAGTTGAAGCAGTTCAAGCCCGTGCGTTACTCGGTTTGGGTGTCCGGCCAGTGGCGGATCACATTCGAATGGGATAAGGGAGATGCCTACCGTGTCGATTTCGAACAGTATCACTGAGGGGCGGAGCGCCCCTCACCCGGGCATGACGATGGCGAAAGAATACAAGGCCGGCCCGATCCGGCGGAAACCGACCCACCCGGGCGCAATCGTCAAACGGGACGTCGAGGCGTTGGGGCTGTCCGTCAATCAGGTAGCGCTCGCCATCGGCGTGACGCGTGCTGCGCTCGGCAATGTGGTGTCCGAAAAGTCGGCCGTCTCGCCAGACATGGCCCTGCGGCTTGCCGCCTACTTCCGCACCGAGGCCAATCTGCTGCTCGACATGCAGCGGGACTACGACGTCTGGACCGCGCGCGAGAAGATCAAGGGCGAGCTGGACAAGATCGAACCGGTCGAATGGGACCGCGACGAGGTCAAGGGCTAGAACGGAATATCCGACAGCGGACAGAACGCCGGCATCACGACCGGCCGGCAGACATGGCCATATTGCTTGGCCATGTTCTCGCGCGCCGTCAGCCACTGGAGCTGGGCCCGGCCGCGATCGAGCGGACCGAGCGGCGCGCATAGACCAGGCCGCCGCCCTGGTGGCTGACGGCATAGGTCCATCTCCACTGCATCAGGAAGTCGTAATCTTCCGGGGACACCTTGACGACGTACTGGACGCGCGCGCCGATGGTGATCGTGCGATAGGGTGTAAACACGCAAGTCTTGTCAGCCGCCGATCGAGGAGCGGATCGTCGTGCCATCCGAGAACATCAACAGCTCCGCCAGGGTCCAGAGCGCGGCCGCACCCGCGACCGCGCCAAGCGCGATGGTGCCGTAAACCACGATGCGACCGATGATCTCGAACATCAGGTCATGCTCCCTGGCATGAAGCAGCGGATGGACGGGCCCTGGTAGCCCCAGATCGGCCACACCATCGTTTGCCCCGCCCGGTTCGGCTCCGTGATCACGGCATCGTCGGGCACGTCGACCCAGATCATGTTCGCCTTGTCGGCATCGTCGTTCGAGATCGGGATCCTGACGCGATAGTGCCCGCCGCTGGATTCCCAGTCGACGTCGGCAAGCGCGTAGCCGTCGGCATCCGAGCAGCACGGGCCCTTGCCGGAACGCAGGCTGTCGAACCAGGGCTTGAGGGGTGAAGCCGCATAACGGCCGTCGAGATCGCGCGCATGGGCATAGCGCGCTCCCAGCATCGCTGTGGCGAGGATCACCAAAGCGAGCAGCACCATCACCCAGCCCTTCAGGATGGTGCCGCGGTCAACGCCCGCGCGGGCATCGCGCCAGGTCTCGAGCGCGCAACCGCCGAGCAGGACTACGGCCACAGCCGCGCCCAGCCAGAGATCGTTCTTTGTTGGCATGTGTTTGAACCGTGGCTGGCTATTTCTTGTCGTGCCGCTCGACGTAGCCGTGGCCGTTGCGCAGCTCGTCGTACCACTTCATCAGGAGACCGATCTGCATCTCCTGAATAGCGACCTTCTTCAGCGTCTCGCCGAAGCTCTTGAACTCGTCCTTCATCTCGGCGAGCTCGTCACGCATTGCCCTGAGTGTCAGGCGCGTGGTCACATCATCGCCGCCGCGGCGATAGAGGAACGCCGCGGCGACGCTGAGGCCGCCGACGAGCGTGAGAAGATCGCCGGCGCGAAACGTCCATTCGAAGGTCAGGCCACCCATCGCCTAGAGCCCCGGCACCAGGGTTGCGAGCCCGGCGCCCCCCGAGATCACGAGCCCGATGAAGCCGGTGATATCCTTCTTCACCATCGAGGCGACCGGCGAGCACTTGATCATGAAGTCGGAATCCGGCTGCAGCGCGTTGCGCAGCTCCACCATCTTCTCGAAATTGCTGATCAGCGCCGGATCCGGCATCGGCAGCGGATTGCCGGAGTCATCGGTCACGGCCTTCTGGCGCACCGTGATGATGTCGATCCATGCCTGGTAGCACGGCGCCGTCACCTTGCTGCCGGAGGCGTTGGCGAGCTTGAGCGCATATTGCAGGTCCGGCAGAAGCTTGGCGTCGAGGGCGCCGAGAATGTCGGAAAGTCCCACCGACGCCCGGCCGCTGAGACCGCCCGAACTGCCCGCGTCCGAATTGGCCTTGATGTCGGCGATGATGTTGCCCGTGAGAGCTTTGCGCACCTGCGTCTGCGCGTGCGCATCGCCGGCAAAGGCGAAGAAGCCCGCGAGCAGGAGAACGGCTATCGCCGCCGCTCCGCGTGCCGTCTGACCCACGGCGCGCTGGGCGGCGGGCGTGGCCTCCACCTTCGCCGCATCGGCCGCTCCCGAGGTTGCGATCTGCGCCAACGTCTGGTTCGCCTGCGAATTGACGGATATCTGCTCGATCCCGGGCATCGCGGCGACCGTCTTGATCATGCTGCCCTGCCCGCCGAACATCGTGACGAGGCCGCCAAGGAAGCCGTTGCCGAGGGTGGCAACGGCGAGAACCGCCTTCACCATGCCCGGGCTGAGCGAGAGGTCACCGAGCTGACCGGCGCCGCCCAGCAAGGTGGTGTTGAACAGGATGACGATGCCGATCCACTGGAGCGTGGTAATGTCGCTAAGCTTCATGTGTTTTCCTTTCCTTGGGGTCAAAAGCAGCAGCGCGGGTGCCGCGTGTCAGGCGGTCCGTTGCATTCGTAATAGGGTGGGCAGGGAATGAACGTCGGGGCAGCTGCGCGCGCCAGCAGCCACGCGATGGCAGCCACGGTCAGCAGCAGCGAGAGCGCCAGCGCCCGACGGTTCATCATCTCAAGTGAACAGCAGCCCGAGCGACTTCAGCGTCTCGGGTGCCGCAAGGCCATTCGGCGCGATCCCGTGCGAGGCCTGATAGGCGGCGACCGCCGCGCGGGTTTGACGGCCGTACGAGCCGTCGACCATGATCTGATCCGGCAGCGCATGGGCCTCGTTCAGCGCCGACTGCAGCGCCTTCACGGATTCCGCATCGTTCATGTAAGGCAAAAAGCCGCCGCCGACGCCGTCGGGCAGCGGCGCGGGCGCCGGCACGGTCGACGGCTCCTCGGTCGACGCGACGGCCGCACCAGCCCCCGTTCCGATCGCAAGGTCCGGCCGGAGCTCTGCGATGCGCAGCAGCACCGGGACGATCCCGAGCTGTACGTCATAGGTTGAGGGCGACCAGACGCCGTCGCTCACATACTTCCCGCCTGGCCCCCACGGCTTGTCGTAGATCGTGGTGGCCGACCACAGATAGCCGGTCGGCCGGCCGTGCGCGCGCGGGCCAAAACCGTTCCAAGCCTCGCCCTTCCAGCAGGCATACTCCATCGACCAGGGCGAGGAATTCTTGTCCAGCCCGTCATAGTGGATGTAGTACCGCATCGCATCGAGGCGCGACTTGAACGGCCCCTTGCCGCGCGGCACGTTGGTGGAGACGCGGTCCCAGCGGTCGCCCTGGCCCAGCGCCCGGGTCGGGTCACAGTTGCTCTCGCGCAGCTCCAGCACCCCGATGAAGGCCGGCGGGATTGCGGTCCCCTCACAGGCCGCGACATAGACCTCGAGATTGTCGGGGCGCAGGACCCGCTTCGCCGCCGCGTCGATCGACGACACCTTGGCGGGATTGACCTTCATCACCGCCAGGTAGCCTGCGTATTCGCCCTTGAGGGCTTCGTAGGGGTGCTGCATGGAACCTCCGGTTTGAAAAAGTTAAGGGTGCTTACCCACAGACGGCACAAAGCCGCCCGAAGGCGGCTTGTCAGGCATGGCTCGCGGCGGTAGGACTGCTTGAGGAGCACAACCAATGCTGAAGCGGATATTTCAGGTCTTGCGCAGGTGGCTCTCTGGCCCCGCCCCTCAACCTGTTCGAGAGACCGAGATCGACGATCTCGAGCGGCGCGGCGGCATCTGGTGATATTCGACGCCATACGATCGTTGGCGGCGCTCGCCGTCTTGCTGGGGCATGCTGACGGGACCTTCCCGCCGTTCGCGCCTGACAAAACCCATCACATCGCCAGCGCGCTGTGGCCCCAGCAGATGGGCGTTGTCATCTTCTTCCTGCTGTCAGGCTACCTCATCACGGAAACACTGGACCGGCGCCTGCGCGACCCCAAGGCGACCTTTGCCGACTTCGCGATTGACCGCTTCGCACGGATCTACTCGGCCTTCTTGCCGGCGATCATCGTGGTCGCGCTGATCGACATCTACAGCTTCAGGACCTGCCCCTATCCGAGCCCTGAGACGATCGCCCGGTTCACGCCCGGAATCTTCATCGAGAACCTGTTCATGTTGCAGGCGCCGGATGTCGCGTGGCCGTTCGGCTCCGGCAACCCGTTCTGGTCCGTCGCCATCGAGTTCTGGATCTATATGTTTGTCGGGCTCTCCGCCTTTGCCCTCCGCGATGGCCTCACACCTGCAAAGGGCATCGCCATCATCGCCGTGTCCTTCATCCCGCTGCAGTCGATCGACTCCAACAATTTGGTCTTTGTGCCCTGGGTGATGGGCGCGATCGTGAGACAGGTGATTGCGACCGGCGCGCTGCGCAAGGTGGCGACCTCGGCGCTGCTCGCGACCCTCGCCGCCGGCGTCGGCATGGTCATCTGGCGCAACATTCTTGGAGAGACGCGGGTCTACGATAATCTGACGTCGCTAACACTCGCCGCGACATTCCTTGCAATCGTTGCCCTGTCAAAGCGCCTGCCGGAACAGAACGTCGCAACCATTATCGCCGCATGGTTCGCGCGCTGGTCCTACTCGCTCTACCTCCTGCACCACTCCGTGTTGCAGCTCTTCCACAGCGCCTTCGGCGACGATCCGCCGATCCTCATTCCCATCATCGCGTCAATCACCCTCTCGATCGCCTTTGCGGAGCTGACCGAGGTGCACCATCGCAAGCTGGGCGCGTTCCTCAAGCGGCAGCTGCACGAGCGGGTTTTGCCCTATGTGCGCAGCTTTTCCGTCAGAGACCGGATCCTCTGATCAGGGCCGCACGCGCGAAAAGCAGTTGAAGGCCCCCACGATGGCCGGTGATGCCACGGTGAATTGATCGCCGGTTGGCGGGTACACCTTGTCGAGTTCTGCCTGTCCGCGCTGAGCGCCAAACTGCTGACAATCAGCCTTGGTCGGGAACTCTGCGCTCTCCACTTCAAATGTCCTGTAGCGCTTCGCATCGGGCGCATCGCCGGTCGGAATTGGCGTGATGACCAGATACCAGATGGTGGTTGCGAGAAGCAAAAGGTTCATGTTGTCCTCCTAGAACGTGACGGCGTTGGGGGTGAATTTTACCTGCTGAACGATGTTGGTGTTGTAGCTGACGCCGCCGGCCATGCCGTTGCTCACGATGTTGGTGCAGGACGCGCCGGGGATCATCTCCATCACGATATTCCCGGACGTGTTGGTGCCGTTGAGCTGAACTTGCCCCGTGCACGTGACGGTCCCGCTACCAAAATTGACATTGCTGATTTTGACCATCGTGGCGGCAAGCGAACCGCCTTGGCTGTCGACCACAATCCCGGCCGGGATCTGTTCTCCATGGCCGTTCCTGATCTGCACCAGGCCGCCGTTGACGAGAAACGCCGCCTGTGCAGCCAGCGGCGCAGTCGAAGGCCCGCCGACTGCAAACTTGTTGATGTCAAAGACGACGCCGGTCACGTTCATACCGCTCGCGGTCGTGTCGCCGATGCGGATGCCGTAGTTGGAGCCGTTGAAACCGCATTCGATGTCTTCGATGGTGACGTACGAGGCCCCGCCGTAGCCCTTCTGATAGAAGAAACAACCTCGATTGCCGGCCTGGATTTGAATGTGCGTCGCGCCGCCGGAGTGCTGCGTGTTGTTGCTGTGCACCATGGCGATGTTGGCGTTCGCCGCCTGGGTGCGGTTGGCGATCAGCCCCATCGCCTCGATGCGCGCGTCGAAGCATGCAAAGTGTGTGTTGGGGTCGCACAGCTCCACAAAATGTGTCGCCGCGAAGAACGTGCCGCACATGCCGAGGATGGATGCGTAGTTTCCAGCGCCCATGAAGTTGACGCCCTGCGGCACCACGAGCGAAACGTTGGTGGGGCCGCAGATGTTCGAGGCGCCTTTGGGCTGGTACACGCGCCCGCCCCAATAACCGGTCACGCCGCCAACCGCGGGGTTGGTGGAATAGTTCGCGAAAAACAGCGACGACTGGATGCTGGCAAAGTCGTCCGTCGTGCCGTCAATTTTAGCGCCAAACTGCTTCGTGTTCGGCATGCCGCCGCTGTCAACGACGAACTGCCACGGGTTCGGGCTTGAGGCGCTGTCGTTGAACGACGCCTTCGCCGTGACGATCGCGTTGACCGTGCACGTGAAGCCGCTTCCGGTGCCGCCGATCGAGGCCGGCGAGGCGCTGAGGACGTCACCAACCTTGTACTTGTTGCCGGGCGAATACGTCACGTCGACGGCCGTCACCGCGCCGCCCGCGATCGTGAAAACACCGTACGCCAGAACGCCGCTGCCGCCCGTCAGCGGGACGCCGAAATAGGTGCCGTTGGTGTACGCGCTGCCGCCCGCGATCGTGCAAGGTGCACTGGCAAGGTTCTGATCGATGAAGGACGTTCCAACGGCCTGCTTCTGGAACGTCGCGCCGCCGCCATCACCGGCCGTGGCGTATCCCTGCGTCATGATGACGGAAAACGCCGACAGATCCAGCGTCGCGGCAATAGTGCGCGATGGCAGCACGGGATTGAGGCCGCACTGCCAGCCGGTACCGCTTACCCATTTGGTGACCTGGTAGGACAGCGTGCAAGCGGTCAGCGCAACATCCGACGTCGTCGATCCGTTCAGCGAGGCCTTGAAGGTGTTGGCCGCGCCCGTCGCGAGCTTGGCGTTGGTGACGTTGCCGTCGAGGATCTTGGAGGTCGTGACCTTGTTCGCCCCGATCGCGGTAACGCCGGCCGCATCGTTGGTGACGTCGCCGGACAGCGATTTGGGCGCAACGTTCCCGTCGCTCTGGCCAATCATGATCTGGCCAGAGGACATCGTGCCTCCGGTGTCCTGCGCGGAGGCCAGCGAAGAGACAAGCGCGAGCGCGAGCGCGCCCGCAAGCAGCTTGCGGATCAGCATCGGGATGAGACCTTGTTTTAGGGTCGTTGCGTGAAGGGGCAGCTTGCGATCAGTACGCGCCGGTCCCGTCCGGCAATGGCGTCAGGATGATCGAACCTGCGTTGGCCATGATCTTGTAGACGTGGTCCACGATCGCGAGCTGGGTCTGGCCAGCGCCTGGCACGACCGAAATGTTGTTGGCTGCCGCATCGCCCTTGCCATCGACGATGCGCAAGGGGTTGGTGCGCTGGGCCCAGTTCACGTTGATGGTGAACGGCGCGCCCACGCCCTGCTTGACGATCAGCACGTCATCAGTCGGCAACGCAATGTAGGGCGAGGAAAGCCCCGGCGAGCCGTCGAGGACCTTGATGATCTTCTGCTGCGACAGGGCGCTGAGCGGGATCAGGTAGAACACGCCCGTCCCTGCATCCCACACCAGCGTGTAGGTCTGGAGCGGATTTGGCACATTCACCGACAGCGGGAGCGCGGCGAAGTTCAGCGAGACGGTCCATACCCCGCTCCGCTTGGCAATCGCGATGACGCCGCTTCCCTTCACCTGCGCCGGGAACGGAGCGGAGGTGCCGACGCGGATGCTGGCGGGCTGGCTCATGGCAGACCATAGGGGTTGGAGGACGGCTGCGATGGGATCGGCTGGAGGTTCACTCCACCGTAGAGAATGGGCAGCCTGCCGATGAAAAGCTGCCGGCTGTCGTAGCCGTCGAACGCCGTCATGCCGACGCCGTAGGTGCGATGGCGAAGCTTGGCCATGGTCGCAGCGGGAATCCGCACCGCGACCCTGCCGACGTCGACGACGGACAGCCCGTTGCCGAGCTGGGCCGAGATCAGCGGCGCCTCGCAATCGTCCGACCCGACCACAACGGACGGCCCAAAGCCGCCGCCATAGCCCTCGTGATGATGCGCGCCCCTGATCTCGAGCTCGAAGGCGCACCCGATCTGCGCGACCAGGGCGCCGGTTGCCGGCGCATAGGACGTCACGTAGCCGGTCATGGTGTTGAGGCCGGTCGCAGCATCGGCGATCGTGACCGGATCGCCCGCCAGAATTCCAAGGCCAAGCCCGACCGTGCAGGCGATCGCCTGCATCTCGTTGCCGATCGGATAGTCCTTGATGGTCAGGGCCGTTGCCGATGCCGTCACGATCGCGCCCGACGTCA
Source organism: Bradyrhizobium sp. YR681 (assembly GCF_000282615.1). Lineage (GTDB taxonomy): Bacteria > Pseudomonadota > Alphaproteobacteria > Rhizobiales > Xanthobacteraceae > Bradyrhizobium. The sequence continues at coordinate 26,699 of NZ_AKIY01000264.1, forward strand.
CCACCCATGCTGCGGCCGTGAAGTCGCCGGGCCCGGCGAGCGTCCGTCCCGAGACGTCGATGTATTCCCCCGTGTCGTCATCGAACAGCGAGAGCGTCGGGATGAAATCCTCGCGGTTGCTCTGCTGCGGAAAGAGCACGGGGTTGAGATACATCGCTGCTTCCCGCCCTTCAGAGCTTGAGGTAGATCGTGGCGAGCATGGTTGGCTGCACCGTGCGATGCGCCGCACCTGATGTATTGCTCGACGTCACGCTGATGGCGTTGGTCCCCGACATCTGCATGAGGTTGGTCTTGTTGAGGTTCAGCCCGTTTGAGGCAGCACCTACCCCGGGGAGACCGTCAACGACCGCGAACCCCGTGTTCGGGCCTGTCACCGTGATGACATTGTTGCCCGTGGAGGTAATCGAGGGAAGCTGCGCCGCGGTCAGCGTCAGGCTTTCCGCGCCGCCGGCTGCGCCCAGGATCGTTGCGGTTGTTCCGAAATAGCTCGCCGTCAACCGCCCCGCGGCGCTGTTGCCCATGTCGTCGAGGAACGCCAGCGCACGCCCGCGCCAGTCGGGCACTGCCAGCTGCTTGCTGGCGTTGTAATCGTTGAGGCAGTTGCCCGACCGCGCCGGCGTCATGACGAGGTTCGCATCGGTGCTGCAGAGATAGACGAACAGCGCCTGCGTATCGGCGTTGGCGCGCTCGCTGGCTCCGCTCGCGCCGTTGCCGATCGTCAGCCCGTTGGCGCGGACAAAGCCCGACAACGGCCCCGTGCCATAACGCGCCTTCATGTCGCCGGTTGCCATGATCGCCGTCGGGTCGACCGTCGAGCCGCCGCCTCCGCCGCCCGACGATGGCCCCAGCACCTGCATGGTGGTGTCGACGATCGGGTTGCCGCTCGAATTGGTCAGGCGCACATGGATCAGCCCGTCGGCAATCCAGAACATCGGCAGCCGCCCCGACTGGTCGCAGGACAGCGGATTGGCAAGCTGCTGCGTCAGCGAGAAATCGGCATAGACGTTCTGCTTGGAGCTCGGCGTGCCGGCTCGGAAGAACGTCGCTTGGCAGTTGGCGGCAACGGATCCGTCAGTGTCGAGCTGGATGGCCAGGGCAAGGGGGATGGTGCCGGCGGCGTGCGCGGGAGCGGCCAGAAGGGTGATTCCCAGCAGGGCTGAAACGGCGAACTTCTTGAGATATTTCAAGAACATGGATTGATGCTCTCCACATGCGCGGTTGCCGGTATGGCGCGGCGCAGATAGGGTTTGGGCATGACACCCTTCCGCAAACAGATTGAGCGCGAGGCAGCCCTTGATGTCCGGGTCGCCGCGATTGGCCTTGTCGTGTTCTTTGGCTGCATGGTCTTGCTGCCAAAGGCCTGGTTCTGGTTCTACTTCGTGCCGCTCGCCGGCTTCTGGGCGCGCTACCTGATCGTGCGCGATCGGCGCGATGAGGCCCTACTGGCCGCTGACGAAGTCAGTGACCCCAGGTTCGGCGCCCCGGGCGCTTACGCTTGCGATGGCGGCATCTGCATTTCGGATGGAACGCATCATGTTCTGATTTCGCGTCAGGATGCGAAGCCCGCGCTGGACCTGCCCGACGTTGTCAGACGCAAGAAGCCGCGCGACCTCTCGCGCAACGCGCTCATCGACGACGCGATGGCCGCGCGCCGCGCCATAGACAAGCGCCGCCTTGATTAAGGCCTGCGGATCGCCCTGATAGCTCTCGTAGCCGCCGACGCCTCCGGCAAGCCCGAGCTCGACGAGTTGCCGCGCGGTCGTGGAGTTGCCCTGCACGGTATTCCGCGCCACATCCATCAAGCCCTCCACGCGAAGCCTTGCCTCGACTTCGCGCGCACGCTGAGGACCAAGCGCCACCTCCATCTCTTCACGCGCGCCCGGCGAGTTCGAGATCTTGTTGAGGATGGTCCGACGGTCTCCGCTCTGCTCGATGGTCTGCACCAGGCGCGAGACATAGCCGTCCTGAAAAAGCTGCCGCTCGACCGGCGACATCTGCGCCAATTGGCGGCGCACATCTGGAGTGCGGAATTGCCGCGAGGCGCCGACGTAGTTCTGACCGGCCTCGATGGCATCATCGGCACCGAAGAATGCCGCAGCGCCACGGCGGGCCGCGGCATATTCCGGGACACTTCGATCGAGCTTCTCGACGAGGCGCGCGCGCAGCTCCTGCGCATCGCGCGCAGCGCTGTTCTGCCCAGAACGTTGCAGAGTGTTGATCTTGTCGTCGAGGTTGCGCTTGACGTGATCCCAGAACTCGAGGTTCGGCAGAATTTCGCGGCCCTGATCATCGGCCCGGCGCGTGTAGCGCGGCGTCAAGGACTCCTGGTCATGAAATTCGAACGGGCGCCGAACCGGCGTAAAGCCTTGCGCGGCCGAACGGTTGGCCCCCGTCATGGTCGCGCCGCGCGCCGCTTCCTGCACCACCGGCGCCTGCATCAGTTGCTCGAACCCCTCGTCCCACATCGATTGCGCGGCGGGCCGCGAATGCGCCCGCGCATATGTTGCCCGATTGACGGTCCGCGCAATACTGTCAATCGCCTCTCGCTGAGCGGTTGCATCTGGATAATGGAACGATTGCTGGAGCCACTCGGCGAGCCGCGGCGCCTGACTTTCGAACCGATTGTCGATCAGGTGGTTGAGCGTTGACCGTGCCTCCGGCGAGGTGTTCGCCGCGCTCCGCGCCATCGCCCGCGTCACCTCGCCGCCCGTATCGATCAGGGCCGCAGGCTGGTTTGTTGCGCGCGCATCCTGCATCTCCTGCAAGGTCAGCCCGCGGTCACCATTGCGGATGTCGCGATCGAGCGCGGATGCGACGCGCCGCTCGGCTTCCGCCGCGGGATCCGAGAAGCCGCGAACCAGGTTGCGGATCGGCTCGACCACCTTCGAATTGATCAGCCGGCCAACGCCAGGCGCAACCCCGCCGATACCTGCGCCTACGGCTGCGGCAGTCAATGGATTGTCGCCGCGCACTGCCGCATCAGCGCCGCTGATCGCGGCGTTGCTCGCAGCACCTCGTGCCATCAGTTGCGGCATCGTCCGCCCGGTCAGGCCCAGCAGCTTCGCCCCCGTCGCCGTTGCAGCGGCAACCCCCGTCGAGGCCACGCCGCCGGCGATCTCCGCCGCCGTATCCGCAACCGGATGCTCTTGCGCAAAGCCCTTGTCCTTGCCCTCCTGGATATCGAGGGCGTGCTGATAGCGCTCGCCAAAGGACTTTTCGGGAAGCTTCTCCATGCTGTCCGGCAGCAGCGGATCAATCACAGGCGCAAGCGCGGCGTTGGTCGCAGCATTCGCCTTGTTGAGCATGCCGCCGACGATCGGGATACCGCGCGCGGCCGCACGCGTGACGCCCTCGATCATCCCGGGCGCAGGCTTGCTCGATTCCAGATGCGACTTCAGCGCCTCGGTCGCATCCGCAATGCTGCCCGCCTGCACCTTGAAGCGACGGCCGTCCTGCTCGATCTGGAAGGTCGGCATGCCTACTCCGTGATTTCCTGAATCCGGGCTTTCTTGCCGTTCGGCGCCGTCACGACGGTCCAGCCGTCCTTGCTGACCGTGCCGGCGCCCGCATCTGACTTCTTCCCATCCTCCGCACCGCCAAGCGCATGCAACGTCTCCGGCAGAAGCAGATCGCCGAAGTTTTTCAGCCCCGTCGCAGTCTCATACTGCTTCTGGAAACCGTGAAGCTGGCCGAGCGCCAGCTTCTTGTACTTGCCGACGAGCTCGGCGAGCTGCGCCGGGCTCGATGCGCGATCGAGATCCTTCTTGACCTCCTCGCGATCGGCGAGTGCGCCGGCCGAACCGACCACGGCTTTGACCACCTCATCGCCCACCAGCGCCTTGACGCCGTCGAAATTCGTCGGCGCCGTGCCGCCCGTATTTGCCGCCCAGTTCTGCTTGAAGCGATTGAGGAGGCGATTGTCTCCGTTCTTGAGGGCTTCTGCGGCCTCTGACAGCGTGCCGAGATGGTGAACCAGCACGTTGAACGAGCGGATCGTGTCGCCCTGCTTGCCGCTCGTGAAGCGCTGGATGGCGACCTGCTGGCCCTTGAACTGCTGCCATTTCTGCGGCCAGGTCGCAGGATCGCCGCCCGCCTCCTGCTCGAGCTGCGCCGCGCGCTGGCGGATGGCGCGGGATTCCGCGCCGCCCTGCATGCCCTTGCCAATGTTGGGCGGCAACTGGCCGGTCTGGCGGTAGCGCTCCGCGTCGGCATCGATCGAACCAGAGCTTTCCGCATTGGTAAGCGCCCGCAATTGTGCAGCAGCCGGGCCTTCGTACAGCACCTGGCCCGTGCGCGGATCGAGCAGAGAAGTGTTCGGGGTGGCCTGCACGGGCTTGATCGATTCCTCGATGCGGCTCGCCCAGTTGTTGAGCTCGGCCACCTGTCCGGCCGCGCGCGGGTTGGCGGCAAGCCGCGCAGCTTCGGCCCGCAGCGCCAGGATGGCGGCCTGCGGATCCGTAAAGCCCTTCGGGAGCGGCACCTGTGGGACGATCGGCTGGCCGGCCGGAGGAGCGGCTGCCGCGGCAGGCGGAGGTGCAGGTGCGGCAGGCGGAGGCGGCGCCATCGTAGCCGGCGGGGGTGCGCCAATTGGCACAGCCGGCGAGGCAGGCGCAGGGGCAGGCGCCGCAGGCGAAGCGGCGGGCGTCCCTGCGTTGGCCGACGGCGGCAACGCCCCGAAGGCGCCCGCCACGCGCTCGGATGGCGTCGCATCGGAGCCTGCGGCGGCGCTGGCGAGCGAGGGACGGCTGAGCGGCGCCGCGGCAGGTGCAGCACTGGCAGCGGGCGCAGCGCCCGCGGGGGCGTACTTCTGAAGCAGGCCTTCAGCGCGACGGACTTGTCCCGGCGTCATCGGCGCGTTCGGGTCGATACCCATCACGCTTGCGATCTTGGCGATCGTCTGGCCCGTGGTGGTGTCCTCGCTCGGCAAACGATCGGTCACCAGCGATGCGATCGTGCCGCTGCCGGCATCGCCGCGGACGCTGGGCGATACCGGCGTGCGCGCGGGCGCAGGCCCTGCGGCCGGCGGAGCGCCCGCACCAGGCGCGGCCGCGCTCGCACCGCCGCCCGAGAGCAGCGGCGACAGCCGCGAGGCGCTTTGCGCGTACATCGCGTCCGCCCCGTTCCACAGCGCGGAGGTGTCGCCCTTCTGCGCCAGCATCGCGACCGCGCGCGAGTAATCGACCGTCCCATCCTTGTTGAGCGGCAAGCCGCCCTGGAAGGTCTGGGCGATGTTCTCACGGATCTGTCCCTGCCGGATCGCCTGCTCGTTGAGCTGGCTCGACTGATCGTTCCGCTTCTCCTGCTGCTTGTTGAAAACGCCCTGGTAATAGGCGTTCGGCAAGCCGGCGACCTGGCCGAAAATGTCCGGTGTCGGCGGCGCGTAGTCGCGCGTGCTGGGAACCGCGACGGTTTGTTCGAAACTGACCATGCGTCAGGCCGCCCGCTTCACATCGGCGTCGAGGAAGCGCGCCAGCGTCGCGGCGCGCTCCGTCGCCTTGGCGTAGTTGACCGCCTTGAAGCCGCCGATCTCGACGACCGCATCGGGCCGATCCTGCTCGACCTCCTGCGCCATCACGCCGATGTGCGGGACGAGGCTGTCGATGTAGTTGTAGCGGTAGATGTTGGTGCCGTCGTAGAGCTTGCCGACCGGCTCGATGTTTTCCTTCAGCCGCTCATCGGAGAACATCGCGAGCGCGCCGATGCCGCCGGCACTGCCGAGCAGGCTCGCCCCGCCGGACGCCAGACCGCTGAACAGCCCCCACTGGTTCTGGTTAGCCTGGTTCTGTGCCAGCGTGGCGTTGGCGTTGGCATTTCCGATACCGGTCGCCGCCGTGTAGTCGAGGTTGGCAAGGCTGTTGTACTGGCCGGCGGTTGCATTGCCGAGGCCCGTATAAGTGCCCGCGATGCCGGCCGCGTTCGAGTTCGACGACGACAGGAACGGCTGAAGATTGTTGACCGCGTTCTGGTAGGTGGTGCCGGCAAGGCCCTGGTTGTAGTTGGACAGGTCGATCAGCTGCTTGCCGCTCGCCAACGTGCCGTTGGCGGCAGCCGCCGCATTGATCGAGTTGTTGCCCTGCTGCAGCTGGAACTGGTAGCCCGGCGTTGCCTGCAGCGATTTCATCGCTGCATCCGTGCCCTGCTGGCCGTTGAGGCCGAGCAGGTTCTTGAGCTGATCGACGCCGGCATTGGCGTTCGAATAGTTCGTAAGGTACGGTTGCAGCGCCTGCGTGTAGTTGGTGTTGAGCGCGCCGATGCCCTGCTGGATGTCACCGGTTGCCGCGCTCTTGCCGGCATTGATGCCGGCGATCTGCTGGCCCGCGGCTTCTTCCGCAACGTTGTTGTTGAAGAGATCGAAGATCGACATTTAGACCACCCTCATCTGAACGACACTTCCGTTGCGATAGAACTGCCCGACGCCGACGCCGGCTGCGGCTGC